>JALUUO010000058.1 GCA_027021335.1 Nitrospirota bacterium | reverse complement strand
CTGTGTTGAAGGCACACCCGGTACAGAAGGTCCTGCCGGTGATGCAACATGCAGTGATTCGGTCGACAATGACTGTGACGGCTCAACGGATGCTGATGATACCGACTGTGTAGCAGGATGTATTCCAACCGGTGACGACTCCAACTGTGACGGAATAGACGACGATTGTGACGGCGTAGCGGATAACAATTATGTGCCTATCGATACGACCTGCGGTGTTGGCGCCTGCGCGTCTACCGGTCAGAAAATCTGTGATAATGGTCAGAGAATCGATACCTGTGTTGAAGGCACACCCGGCACAGAAGGTCCTGCCGGTGATGCAACATGCAGTGATTCGGTCGACAATGACTGTGACGGCTCAACAGATGCTGTTGACCCTGACTGTGGCAAGATAACCTCCTATACAATCAGAGCAACAGCAAGTTGGGGCGGAAAAATATCCCCTTCAGGTGATGTGGTTGTAGATGCAGGTAGTGACCAGACGTTCACAATTAAGCCATGGAAACATGGACATTTTAAGATTAAAGATGTATTGGTTGACGGGGTATCGGTAGGTCCTGTAGCAACATACACATTTCAGAATGTGTCTTCAGATCATACAATTCATGCCGAGTTTACCAAGAAGCACAGAAAGTATAAAAGACATAAGAAACATCATAGAAGAAAGTATATAAAATCTGAAGATAGCGAAGAAGACTGAGAGTTGTAACAATGTTGTAAGGTAGAGCAGGCATATTGCCTGCTCTACCTTTTTTAGAGGGATTCAGTTCTACCTTATAACAGGATGAGATAAGCTGCCCTTTATAGGTATGCTGTAATGTCCTGGAGATCTCTTATACTGCTCAATTCCTGCAAGAAGAAACTGGTTTTCATTTACGGTTTTTGCGTTTGGAAAGAGTTCGAGCGTCAGGTTCAGATTACCGCTCTTTATTAGACCTTTTAAACGGGCACGAATATCTTTCCCAATTATTTCAAGTGCTTTTACGTTTAGACTTTGCCCCTCCAAGATTAGAACACCGTTAAGCGATTGAAATCTATCAACCGGCAGAACCGAGGCAAAACCTGAAGGTTTTAGTTTGAGATCTGTAAGTTCAACCTGAAACTCTCCTCCCGGTCCGGACAAGATACCGTTTATATTCATGAACCCGTCACCGGAGAGACCAGCCAGATTGAGCAGCTCGGTTATTGATGCTTTTTCGACTCTAAGTGCGAGGTCAGCCGTTTTCTTCCTGAAAACAACCTCACCTTCCATTTTTCCACCCAGAACTTTAGTTGTGAATAATAAAACAGCCTTTCGTCGTACAATACTTGAAATATTTGCATATACTTCTATATTCCGGATAGATGGCAACGTAATGCCTTGGTAGGACAGTGTAACACTGTCGGCATAGATACTGTAGAAAATACCTTTGGATGCACCTTTTATTTTGACCTTAAGTCCATCCGTCTTTTCAGCAAAGCGCTCAATTGCCATAGAGATTCTCTCAGCGCTCGGTACAGCGAGCCACCATATAAGACCTGAGCAAAGGATCAAGACAACAGCAGCGGATAGTAACCATTTTAAAAGACGTGACAGCATTGTTTTGTTAACCTGACCTTATCAACCTGACAGTCATTGATACGTTAAGCTTATCAGGTTCCTGAAAATCACTTTTTATTTTGAAGCGCTTGACACTTAAGAATGCCGGATGATTTTTGATGCGATAGAGCAAATTTACGACCTGGTTCAGATCGAGGCGTTCGAATTTTACCTCAGCGATGCTTTCTACAAAGCCATGAATTCTTTTTGACTCACCTGGGGTCAGCTTTTTAACGTAGCCCTGAATGGCAAGCCTCGATATTATGCCTTCGAGAACAGAGACGAGTCCTTTATCGCTTTCGCTTCGGTCGAGACGCTTGGAGTATGAATCCATCACAGCATCCATGGACATAAGCGTTTCGGCTTCAACTGTGAGTTCTTTAAGGGCCAGGCGGCGTGCAGCCTCCTTCTTATGCAGCGTTTCAAGTGAGTCCATGGATTGAAATCCAAGCCATACCAGAATTGCAACCAGCAGAAAAGGCGCGATTCTTTTTATGCTGTCACGGTTCATTATGATTGCCCCCGCTTGCCTGACAGCACAAGGCTGAAACGGACTCCACCTTCCACGGATGTTTTACTATCGGAAACCTTTACTTCTGTGTAATGAGAGCGGAGTTTTTCGGTTATAAGGTTCATTGTTTCAAAGGACGGGCTGCTTCCTTTGACCACAACGGAATCTTCTGTAATTTTGATTTCGTCAAGGATTACATTGTCTATGGATTCTTTTGCATCGGCCAGAATCTCAAGCACATCAAGTGGGTCTGTACCTGATAGAACCTCCAGGTTTCCTTTTATTTCCTGAATTTTTGCTTTTATCTGGTAGGAAGGGTCCACCATTTTGGCACCGGTCGGAAAGACTTGCTTAAAAATTCCAGCCTCGCGTTCCTTGTAGCTTTCTATTTTTTTTTCCATATATTTGTACCTAACTCCCCAGTTTGCTATAAGCAACGCTATAAGTACTGCTGTCAGGGGCACAGTGCTACGAAGGAGTTTTGCTGCTTCTTTTTGGTGAGCTGTATACCTGAGACTGCCACGCCTGAAATTCAGGCTCGGATGCCGGAGTTCCTTCCGGACGAGACTGATGCGTTCGTTTTTATCAAGCTCTGGAGGATTAATAAAGTTTTCCAGCACAACAGGCTGCTGCTGAGATTGGGAGATAAGGTCCGTAGAGGCAATCACACGTGGCTCAAAACCCTCATCTTTAAATGCGTCTATCAACTTGATAATTTTAGATCGTTCCGCAGCGCATAACAGTATCTTTTTTTTGCCTTCCTGCTCTGGAAGTGCGATGTAATCAAGGCATAAGTCCTGAAGCGGTTTTCTAAAGAGTCCTTCTGCCTTAACAGGAAGAATCTTACGGATTTTATCAGGATCGGAAAGCGGCACCTCCAGGACTCTCAAACGCAAAAATGATCTGGGTAAATCGAGATATACGTTTTTTGTTTTGCTCAATTCCGAAGGCAGTAAAAGTTTGTATGATCCATCCGACGACTTTTCAAGACGGCCGGCCTCTAAAACTTTTTGAGTGGCTGACTTATCCGCTGTCTGTTCGATATGGATGGTATCTTCACTTTCAAACCTAAACAGTGTGAAGGCGTTCAATACTCTCTCCAGTAGTTTATTTGGTACCGTTTATCCACTTGTATAACGGCGTCTACGACGCGCTTTACTTCTCCTATAATCCCAGTGGATATTAGCCTGAAATGTGTACCTTTTACAATAGCCCATGGTGGTTTGGGCAGACCCAGGTCAGCAAAAAGACGATTGATACTGGCACTGGTAATCGGCGCTTCAAGCCGTCGCTTCATGATTTTTTCAGCGCGTTCCGAAGCGAGTCCTACATCGTCAAAAAGACTTGCCAGGACAGGTTCATCAGCAGCATTAAAATTTATTTTGCCGTCACCATACAAGGTGATATAAGGCAGTAATGTCTGTATCCACTCTTGTTCTATACCCGGTATTGAGTAAAGCTCACCTAGTGTCCAGAGCGCACTGTTTTTTGCACCGTCTTCACTATCACGCACTCTTGGCTCCTGGTCAGGGTCGATCCAGTCCGTAATAATATCCACCATGGAGGTCGGAACATCCAGGTAAGTGCAGAGGCGCCGCATCTGGTCGTATATACGTTCATTGGTAAGGCCGTTAGGGTAGACAAGGGCGTTTATATTTAGTTTTCCTGTTTCATCTTCTATCAATAAAGTTATATCACCTTCTTCACCGGAAAAAGGCTCTGGGAAGGGAAGAGTTGCCTTGCCTGGATAGCTGTAACCGTATCTGTTAATATTGCGCTTTGTGTAGGCCACGGCAAGAGAGATGCCGGACTTGGCCAGTAGTGAGGCTTTCTGTGAAGTCGACCAATTATTAATTGCCGTGGTGGATACATATATACCAAAGGCGAATTCTACGATAAATGCCGTCATAAGGGTTACTGCAAGCAGAACAACAATAAGCACTGTTCCAGACCTGGAAACAAGAATATTGTATTTTTTACCCATTGCCATCTGACTTATATGTCACCTGTTACGATCATAAAATGTTGCCTATCTTGGGGCGTGCCACCTGTTGAACCGTTTCTATGCCGTCATCGTAGCCGAAAGTAAGAGAAATTCTAAGCACGGTTGGTATGCCGTTGATAAGATTGGAGTCCCACGTACGAATCCACCGGCCTGCATGAAAGGCTTCTATTGTGAACTCCTGGACATCCTTAATGAGAACGAGCCACATCTCTTTGGAGTTTTCAGCGTACTTCTGTTTGCTTTTGTTTAGAGGATCTGTTTCCATACGGGAAAGCTGCCCGTCTTTCAACCGGTAGCTGACTACTTTGGCCCCTAAGGGGGATGCCAGTGTTACAAAGCTTATCGACGCTGTGGAACGGCCGAAGGATTCCTGGTCTTCAAGGATGAACTGAATAGTATCATCACTCTTCAGGTAGAATGAGCTTTCGAGCTCTCTGGCAAGCCTGTCTAGTATCAGGCGTGACTGAAAGGAGTGGCGGGCGAATTTTCCAACAACACTTGTAGCCTCTTCAGCCATAAAAAACGATGTATACACAGCAGCCAGAATTACAGCGCCCAGAGCAAGCGATATCATAACTTCGATAAGTGTAAAACCATGCTGTTTCCTTTGGTGTGATGAGAGAGAAAAGAACGGAATTGGTAAATAAATTTTCATCTTGGATAAAATGCGTTTAACCGGACTTCCTGTCCCCTGCCGGTTACAATCAACCTGATTTCATACAGCCCCTCATGAATAGACTCGGATACATCGTACTTGTAGTTGAAATCCTCATCCAGGGTTCCATCTTTGCTTGCATCTTCGGAAACCCCTTCCTGCAACTTTTCCTCGAGCGTGGCATGAGCCAGGCTTGTGGCTATGGCTAGATCATGTTGTTGAGAGGCTACATCAATGTGAAACTGCAGGGTATATAGAAGTGTGCTCATTAATGCTCCGACAATGCCTAGGGCCACAATAACCTCAATAAGGGTAAAGGCGGAGTTCTGCCTGGCAACTGAATAAAAGGAGCTATTGTCTGTAACCCTCATAGGTCTCTACATGAGCCGCATAAGGATAGATAATTACGCTGAACTGCAGTTTTTCTCTTTCGATATGAATGACGGTAGGATCTATTAATCCATCAGGTGTAAACGTCACTGTCTGAGTTCCACGATCTATTTTACCGCGGCTGGGTGTTATAATATCCAAAAAACGCACGTTATGGTTTAGTTGACCGGACCTGTTTGGTTTTCCGTCTGCAACGATAACAGTCCATGCCGAGCGCTCCAGGTCAAACCGGATGTAATGAGTCTCTTTACGGGTTACTGCCTGGTCGTTTTCATAACGTATGAGCGAGGCCAGTCTCATCGCCTCGCGTTTAAGCGGCTCATCCGATAATGCCAAAAAATCCGGCATTGCCGCCATCATGACCACAGAGACGATGAACATTACAACTATGATTTCCAGAAGGCTGAAACCAAACTCCATGCCTGAACACGGGAGTTTCCGGTGTTGCAATAGTCTTCTGCTAGCGGATATCCCAGCTTTCGATATCAGCGTCAAATCCTTCGCCGCCTGCCACACCGTCGGCTCCGTAGCTGATAAGATCATAGTCGCCGTGTAAGCCTGGGCTTATATAGATGAAATCATTGTTCCAGGGATCCTTGGGCACACTGCTTGATTCAAGGTATCCGCCTTCCCTGTAGTTTTCCGGAATTCTACCTATAGTGGGCTTTGTTACCAAAGCTTCCAGTCCCTGTTCTGTGGATGGGTAGAACCCTTGACGAAGTTTGAAAAGCTTCAGGGCCGTCTCCAGGTTCTTGATCTGTACTTTGGCCTCTGTAACCTTGGCTTCGTCTGTTGTTCCGATTATCCTGGGACCCACAAGAGCTGCCAAAATGGCGATTATGGCAACAACAACAAGAATCTCTATTAGTGTGAATCCTCTTTTATCCTTTATACGGTTTGTCATACAACTAATCTCCTTCTTTTTAGATCTGATCTTTTTTAATTTTTACTTATTTTACCAGTTGGTTCATCCTGAATATTGGAAGCAGGATCGAAACCACTATCAAGCCTACCGCGAGCCCCATCCCGACGATCAAGGCCGGTTCAAACAGGGCTACAGCTCCGGATACTCCCCTGTCAAACTCACTTTCGAAAGAATTTGCAGCCTTAAGAAGTATAGTGTCCAGTGTGCCGGTCCGTTCACCGGTTGCAACAAGGGTCAGCAGGGATTTTGGAAAAATCCCTGCATCCTTCATGGCCGAAGCAAGACTGACACCCTCCACAACCCGGCCTGCAAGGGCATCGGTTTTGACCCGGAGATGGGAGTTTCCCATAGATTTTGAGGCGTAATTGATAGCACGTATAATAGGTATGCCGCCTTGCAGAAGAAGGCCGAGTGTTCTGGCAAATCTTGCTATGTTAAGTTGCATAATAAGACTTCCAAGTACAGGCAGACGAAGAAAGTAGGCATCGAAGAGCTCCTTTTTCGTTTTATAAGCTTTAAGCCATCCCCATATGCCTGCTCCAATCAGAAAAAGGGCTAACCACCAGTACTGCTGCATAAACTGGCTTATACCCAGAAGCCACCTGGTCAGAACAGGAAGTGTGTTGCCTGTGTTTTCGAATATACGGGAAATTTTAGGCACGACAAAGCTCATAAGAAAGGAAAGTATGCCTGCGCTTACCACCATCATAAATATAGGATATATCATAGCTGTGCGGACGCGGCCGCGCAACGTAGCGGAAGACTCAAGAAAATCAGCAAGCTCCGAAAGAACAGTGCCCAGTGTCCCGGATGCTTCTCCTGCCGCGACCATGCCTGCATAAAACTCAGGGAAGATTTCAGGGTATGCCTCAAGAGCTGCTGAAAAACTGGTCCCAGCTCTGACCTGCTCCTTTATATCTATAAGAGTTGCTCCCCAGAGTTCCTGCTCTTCCTCGGCAAGGCCTGAAAGTGCATCCACCAGTGGAACACCTGAAGAGACAAGGGTTGATAGTGTTCTGGTTATCAAGGGAAGACGTTCACTTTTTTTCTTTGAACCCCAGCGTCTCCGGCGCACTCCTTGGGAAGTGGCAGGTTCTACGTTTACAGCCAGAATACCTTCCTGCTTAAGTTTTTCTATGGCTGTACGCCTGCCTTCGGCATCCAGTGTGCCGGAGACGTTTGCGCCGTTTTCGCGGTATCCGTTATAACGAAATACCGGCATTTTTGGCCTGTGTTACACGAAGTATTTCTTCAAAAGTTGTTATGCCTGAGGTAACCTTCTTCATTCCGTCTTCAAACATAGTGATCATGCCTTGGGTAACAGCCTCGTGTTCTATCGTCTGGACATCAGAGTTGGATAGAATATGTCTTCGGATGTCGGGCGTTACCATTAAAAACTCATAGAGACCGGCTCTTCCAATATAGCCTATTCCTTTACATCGCTCACAGCCTTCACTTTTGAATAACTTTTCTGGAAGGTTCGCATCTGCAAAAAACCTAAGAAGCTCCAGTGGCGGGTCGATTTCAACCTTGCAGTCAGGACAAAGTACCCTGACAAGCCTCTGAGCCAAGATGGCTGAAATAGAGGAAGCCGCCAGGAACGGCTCAATACCCATGTCCAACAACCGGGTTACCGCACCCGCGGCACTGTTTGTGTGGAGTGTGGATAACACAAGGTGACCTGTCATTGAAGCGTGGATAGCAATCTCAGCGGTTTCGCCGTCCCTGATTTCTCCCACCATTATTACATCCGGATCCTGTCTGAGAATTGATCTGAGCCCGGATGAGAAGGTGAGCCCTATTTTCGGGGCCACCTGGATCTGACCTATGCCTGGAAGTTGAAATTCAACAGGATCTTCTATGGTTATTATGTTACGTTCTTCGCTGTTTAGATGGTTTAAGGCAGCGTATAACGTTGTCGATTTACCGCTGCCTGTAGGTCCGGTAACAAGTAGTATCCCGTTTGGCTGCTGAAGCACGGACTCCATTTTTGATATGTCATATATGTTCATGCCCAGTTGATCAAAACCCAGGATTCCATGACGGCGGTCCAGTAGGCGGAGAACAGCACGTTCCCCAAAAGATGTAGGGATAACCGAGACCCTCAAGTCAATATCCCGTCCGCCGATTAGAATTCTTATTCTGCCGTCTTGTGCAAGCCTCTTTTCTGCTATATCCAGTGCCGCCATGATCTTTATACGGCTTACCAGGGAATCCTGCACCACCTTGGGAGGAGACAACACGTTTCGGAGAATTCCATCAACACGGAATCTGATCTCAAGTGTTTTTTCGTAGGGCTCTACATGGATATCGCTTGCGCGTTCTTTGACCGCTTCCAGAAGTATGGAGTTGAGAAGTTTTATAATAGGGCCTTCATCCGCCAGCTCCATAAGATCACGAGGTTTCTGCCATTCTGTGGCCAGGCTTTGCAGGTCTTCAGTCTTAAGCTCATCTACAAGGGATTGCGCCCCTGCGGTTTCGGCCTCGCTGTAGAAACGGTTAATTGCGCTTAGAATCACTCCACTTGAAGCATAGATAGCCTTGTAAGAAAGATCCATAGAAGCCGCCAGTTCCTGCAGCGGAAGAATTCCCTCGTCACTCGAAACAGCCCCAAGAAGTTCACCATCTTCCGTCCGCATGAGAAATATTCCGTTGGCCCTGCAGAACTCAGCTGTTACATGAGCAAGAAGAGACTCATCGACTTGTTCGTCGGATATTTCCGTGATGGTGTTTTTTTCTTTCATGGAACACTGCAACCCCTGATCGGTTACATAAATTTGGCTACATAATTTTAGCACATTTTAGCATATCATCTTTGGACTTCAGGCATTGTGCTTTTAACTGTTTCCGATCTAATCAGTCCCTGAACCCTGTCAAGGTCTGCAAGTGCCTCGACATAATCTATAAGGGCTCTCTTTTGTCCTGCCAGAGTCCTTGCATAGATTTCCTGGGCCTCTAAGACATAGTTTGCGGTTGAGAGACCGGTGGCAAACTTTGATTGCTCAGCTTCAAGCTGTTTTAGTGAAGCGTGACTCGATTTCTTTGTGGCACTTATGGACTTAATGGCAAGTTTTACACTACGTACCGCCTCCCGTACGCTGCGTGTTACACTTTGGCGCAACGACTCGGCCTCAATACGGGCCTTTTCCGCATTCGCGCCAGCGCTTATATAGCTGCCTTTTGCTATGCGGTTCCGAAATGGAACCTGAAAATTCAGGCCGATATTCCAGCTGTAAAAAGACTCCTTACTTAAATCCCTCAAAGAACCACTGTAATTGTCATCAAGTCCGTTGATACCTCCTCCGGCGACAAGAGCCAACGAGGGCAGGAGGTCAGAGGCGGCACGGGCTCGAGTGAGCTGCGCAGACTCTGCGCGAAGGTCGGCAGCTTTAATATCCCGGCGGTTTTGCATCGCAGTTTTTAAAATAATATCGGTAACCGGTTCTTTAACCGTGGAGGTTAAAGCGGTACTTGGAATGTCGATAGGAACAAGAGAAACAGACCAGTCCGGCAAATTCATTAAAAGTTTAAGTGCATCCTCTGCGTTACCTATATTTTTTTCACTAAGAATCAGAAGTTCCTCCCTGCGGGCCACCTCTGCCTCAGGCTTATATATTTCGATGGATGGCAGAACGCCTATTTCTATCTTCTGTCTTGTTTCTTCAAGAAGTGTTTTGGCCAAACGAAGAGACAGTCTTTTTACCTCTATATCCTGAAGCGCAAACACCAGCTCCCAGTAAGCCTTCTTAACCTGCGCTGCCAGTTCTGCAGCTTTGTCATCTACAAGGTAGAAAGCCGCCTGCAGATTCTTCTGTGCAGCTCTTATCCCCCTGGTCTGCTGCTCTTTACCCCGGCCTTTAAGAAGCTGCTGAGTCAGATTCAAGGAGATAGAAGATGTGTAGCTCGGATTCAGCGTGGTAAAAACAGTATTTGTATCATAACGCCGGTTCTGCCAGGTCAGGCTCATGTTGGTTCCTGTCTGGAAGGTTTTGGCAAGCGAAGCGTTCCAGTCTAGATTCTCTTCCTTGATCATACCCCTGCCAAGCAGATCGGTACTGCTTTCATACCTGTCTTCCGAGTTGGAAAGACCTGCTTCGAGTGCAGCATCAAAGGCGCCTCTTTCCACTTCCAGGGTCCCTTCTGATGATTGTGCCTGAAGGCGGTCCAGGCGCAGACCCAGGTTGTTCCGCATTGCTATCTTGACAGCTGCCGCTAGCGAGAGATTCATTCTTTTATCAGTCCCGGCATATGCCGGCTTGACAGTACACGCAAAGAACCATGCCAGAAAAACAGTGCCGATAAAAAATATAATTTGTCTTTGTTTCACTATAGAAAACTGCTCAGGTACGAAGGATCTACGGCAGTGGGTGTATTGCTGCAATACTCCCCTGAGTTAGATATAAAAAACGGCGAGTTAGTTAAAAGTTTTTTAACCCAAAGATGCAACGGAATCTATA
>JALUUO010000057.1 GCA_027021335.1 Nitrospirota bacterium | reverse complement strand
TCAAGGAAATTGCAGGAAGTGTCATGTAGGTAATAAAATAGATTCTAAGAAAGGCGAAATACTTTTTAATGCTGTATGCTTTATCTGTCATCCGAATTATTCCGGCTTGGGCATGCTAAGCAAGGCCGAGCTGAAGAAAACAATTCTTGAAGGTGTATCCGGCACCTCTATGCCGGGGTTTGCCGAAACAAGCGGCGGTCCGCTCACTCCGGCGCAGATAGATTCTCTTGTGGAATTTCTGAAAGTAAGCTCAGAAGGAGAGACTAAATCTGAGCAACAGTAATCAGTAAATCCTGAAGAGCCTACTCCATTGCCTCCAGCACCACCTTTTGTCCCAATAATTTTTCTATCTGTATCAGGAGTTGCTCACAATGGATCAGTATGAATTAATAAGGACCGCACACCAGCAACCATCATTAACATTAACCTAAACTCAGGGTGGTCAATTTTCGGCTGTCATTGGGAATTAGCAAAGGCGCTGCCATATGTTTAGGTCTATCGCGCAAAAGCTACTGGCGGCTTTCAAAAACACTTGCCACTAACAGTGGATTTAACAATGCACACTTCAAAAAGATCGAACTCATTTCCATGCGTGAGCTATGGTGCAAGATTCATCATCCGGCTACGGCCCGATAGACACTTGATATGGATTCGATTTGCCCGATGAAATATCTCTGCAAACAGCAGGCCAGACGCCGCATACGGGCCCGTAAGTACGGTGCCCTGGGAATGGGGCCTAGAGAGACTCCCTATCCCGATTATCTGTCATCTCTTTTCAGGCAATAAGTTTAGCTACATCTTTATGGTTCTTCCGGATTTGTGGGGTGATTTGTCATTGACTAATTTTTGGGTAGAGGTTTAAACCGCCGCAGTGAAAAAGGATACCTGTTTTGAATCGTTCTTTGTTACGGTAACCGTATGCTTTATTGATTAACATCCTATAGTTTCCTAAAGTTTCCATGCCGGGCACACACAAAAAAGGCCCGGTTATAACCGGGCCTTTTTTCATCTATCTCCTGCCACGCATAGCCTTGGCTCTCTTTTTTCTTGCCTCAGCCTGTTTACGCTTCCGCTTTACAGAAGGTTTCTCATAGTAGGTATGACGTTTTATGTCCCTCAAAAGGCCATCCTTGGCCATTTTGAGTTTCAACGATTTCAGCGCCTTGTCAACTTGGTTGTCCTGTACTTTAATTTCCAAAACTTAAGACTCACCCCAATTCCCGGGCAGTGTTAATACGATCAGATCCTGAGCGTATTTTTGGCAAAAAACCCGAATTTCCTATGATAGAAGGTGTTATTTTATTTCTTTTCCGGTGTATCTGTCAAGTTCGACTTTTTATATTAACAATAACTCATAAAATTGCACTGATTTGATATTTTTGAGTTTATTTGCTATTTTTGTCTGGTGAGAAGTTATATCAAAATATTTTTTATCGGGATCTTTCTGGCTTTCATGCTTGTCACAAAAGCCTGGTCGGCAGCTGATCCGCCAAAAGGTTATCAACCCGTGCAGACAACAGGAGTTTTTTCTGTCTTCAGCACAAAAACCACCATTGCAAATCATTTTGATATAGAGCCTGGGCTTGAGATAGTAAAAGGGCCGGACGTCAAACGGTTTTCGCTTCGCGCAGCTTATGGCATAACCAAGAATACAGAGGCAGGAATCTCGCTCTCAGGAGGCAGCAGAAAGAATGAGGACGGCATGGAGGATATTTCCCTTGGAATCCGGCACAGGTTCATAGACGAGGGACGGTACGGCCCGGCTGCGGCTGCCCTACTGGCAGTATCCCTGCCCACAGGAGATGAGTCAGCCGGCTTTGGCTCCGGAAACCTGGAAACAGAAGCCCTGGTTATCGTAAGCAAACGGATCGGTCCTTTTACCGGACACTTCAATTTAGGGTACAATGTTATCTACGACACGGATAAGGATAACGAACTTATTCTAGCAGGGGGGCTGGATTTTTCGGCAGCAAAAAGGCTTGTTCTGCTTGCCGAACTTTATGGTAAAACCAGCCGCGATCAAAACAGTATTGACCTGCTTGAGGCGCGTTTTGGTTACCGGACGATTCTGGCTGAGAGTATAACCAATACCGTCGGTCTAGGTTTCGGTCTTAACAGCAGAGAGCCTGACTACCGCTTGATGATACTCTTCACCCTTGGCTATCCCCAGCAAGGGGACGACCGGCCTCTCATTCGTATACGGGATGATCTAATAAACTAATTTATAATCTATGTTTGACCTTGGATTTCAAGAACTAATTATCATATTTGTTGTGGCTCTTCTGGTTTTTGGCCCCAAAAAACTCCCCGAGATAGGCAGGTCTCTAGGGCGGGGCATAGCAGAGCTAAAAAAAGCAATGCATGGAATACAAAGTTCAATTCAGGAGGAAGAAAAACTCATAAAAAAGGACCTCCCTGACATCAAAGAATCAATAGAGAAACCTCTTGCCGATATAAAAACCGATATAAAATTAGATATAAGTGACCTTAAGCCAATGAGTAAAGCCGACATTCCGGAAAATAAGGAGACTCCGGAAACCCCATCCGTAACCGGCCAATCGTCAAAACCTGAAGATGCAGATAGAAAAATCGTTGAAAAATGACGGATATCCCTTCTCCTGACAATCCTATGCCCCTTACGGGCCACCTTGAGGACCTTCGAGCAAAGATCATCCACAGCCTCATCTATCTTGCTGTTGGTTTCATAATCTGCTATTACTTTCGTGAGTTCCTGGTTGCTGTTATCAAACTTCCAATGAACTCCCATATCCAGCTAAAGCCAACCGCACCGTTTGTGAACTTTTTAAAGATGGAAAATCCGCATAAACTATACTTCATGGCTCCGGCAGAGGCATTCTGGATGTACCTCAAGACCTCAGTTCTTTCCGGACTATCACTTGTTCTTCCATTTATATTGTGGGAAATCTGGAAATTTATCTCGCCCGGACTCATGGATCATGAAAAGAAGTACGCCATCCCATTCATTCTTGTCTCTACTTTGATGTTCTACCTGGGCCTTACTTTCTGCTTTCTGATAATACTGCCGTACGCTATGGATTTTCTGCTGGGTTTTTCGGAAAACCTGGTGCCGATGATATCTGCGGGCAATTACGTGGATTTTTGCCTTAAATTCCTTCTGGCCTTCGGCTTTATATTCGAGCTGCCACTGATAATCATTATGCTGACCAGAATGGGAATCGTCACACCTGAAACTCTCGCCAAAAACAGAAAGTATGCTATCCTGGGTGCGTTTATTCTGGCTGCCTTTCTCACCCCGACGCCCGATGCATTCAACCAGACACTGATGGCGCTGCCTATAATTATTCTTTATGAAGGTGGTGTTGTTGCATCCAAAATTTTATGGAGACAAAGAAAGGATGGCTGACGTTAGAGGAAAAAGCATACAAGCAGTGGTTAAAGACATTGCCGAGGGCTATACAACCGTAAATCCTATTTTCCTTAAGTCTTTCAACCAGGACCAGCTAAAAAATCTGTCAAACCATATACGTAAAATACAGACAGAAATCAGAAGTATACCATTTCCCGCCAAAGATATTCCTGCCATTCGTATGCGCAACATGAAACTTCAGCGTCTTCATACCGCCATAATTATAATAAACAATTTCGCAAAAGAACGCCGTATATCAATCTGAGACCCAAACTGTGCGTTTTTTTGAAAAGGATGAGCACGCTCTAATATATTGACCTAAACAGTTGGAAGTTACAAGTTACGTTTTACGGCCACTTCATTACAGTCAGGAAAATGCTGACAACGGATACAGTCAGCCCATACTTTATGCGGAAGCTTTGCTTTATCCACCTCTTTAAATCCAATTTTTTCAAAGAAAGCCGGGCAATAAGTTAGTGCAAAAACCTCTTTAACTCCAAGACGCCTTGCCTCAGCAAGAGACTTCCGCACCAAAGCGTTTGCAATTCCATTGCCCTGAAACCCGCCGGCTACAGCAAGAGAACGTATCTCGGCAAGACCTTTCCAGGTGACATGCAAGGCACAGACTCCGACCACTCTATTACGAAAGACACAAATATGAAAGTCCCTTAGCGATTCAAAAACATCATGAAGCGATAACGGAAGCATCTTGTCTTTAGAAGCATAATCATTAACCAAGCTATGAATAGATTTCACATCCAACAGCACAGCTTTACGAAACCTGTATGGTCTTTTTTTTTGCATTTTCAAATTTTATATTCAAATTCAAATTATTTTTATGTCTTCCAGCTCTTGGGTCTGTGTGATTTTTTCTTCTTCAATCAATTCCTGAAGGGTTATTTTATCAAGAAAACTTTCTATTCTCTCTCCAAGAGATTTCCACAACATCCTGGTGACACAATAATCCACACGGTCACATCCATCAGTGGAAGGATCCAAGCAGGTAGTGATAGCTACAGGCCCCTCGAGAACTCTCAAGATTTCGCCTATAGATATAGACGTGGGCTCACGGCTAAGCAGATAGCCGCCTCCAGGCCCCTTGATGCTCTCTATCAAACCAGCCCTGCGTAACTTGTTTAATAACTGCTCAAGATATGATACGGAGACATCCTGCCTCTCAGATATCTCCTTGATGGTAATTGTGCCCTTTTGGTAGTTTTTGGCCACTTCGAACATGGCCCTGACACCGTACTGTCCCTTTGTAGAAAGCTTGAGCATGATTGTCGAGTATAAGAACTCTGCATTGATAGTGTCAAGTGAATCAACCTTATCACTTACATATTTTTAGCGATAGACAGAGGAAGTTCCAGGTGGTTTGCCTCCAAAAGTTCCCTGGAGGTAAGTATATCCACGGTCGGGCCATCAGCCTGAACCTTTCCATCTCCGAGTACTATACAGCGTTCGCAGGTATCCAGGATCATGTCAAGGTCATGTGATGCGATAAGTTTTGTATGTTGAAAACCTTTGAGGAGTTCTACCAGCTGCCTGCGTGATCCGGGATCGAGATGCGAAGCTGGTTCGTCCATTACCAGGATATCAGGCTGCATGGCTATTACCGAAGCAATAGTAACCGCCCTTTTTTGTCCGCCTGAGAGTCTGTGTGACTGACGGTCGCGAAGATGCAAGGCGCCCACCCTGTCAAGTGAGTCTTCCACACGTTCCAGCACTTTCTCGGGAGCCATTCCAAGATTTAAAGGACCAAATGCAACATCATCAAATACGCGCGGCATAAATAACTGGTCATCGGGGTTTTGAAAAACCATGCCTACTCTTTTTCTTATCTCGTTACGCGTCTTTTTCGTAAGCACCGTATCACCTACCGTAACCGAACCTTTTTCAGGAAAAAGAAAACCGTTTAGATGCAGAAACAGGGTAGTTTTGCCGGCTCCGTTGGCACCTACAATTCCCACCGACTCTCCATGCGTGATGCGAAAAGAGACGCCTTTAAGCGCTTTTGTCTTATCAGGATATGTATAGTGAAGGTCAGAAACCTCGAGTAAATGATGGCTCATTATCAGCCTCCCCCTGTAATGAGAGAGCCCAGGTCCCGGGCAATATTCAGCGCTCTAAACAAGATAAAACAGGCAATACAGAGGAGTGTAAAAGCAACATCCAAAGCTCTGATTCCATGCGGACGCATAAAGCGGACGGTTCCATCAAATCCCCTGGATGCCATGGCAGCATAAATTCTCTCAGACCTTTCCACTGTACGCATAAAGAGATTTCCGAGTACCTGCGTAATCACCCTGATAGAGATAGAACTACCCCCGAATGAACGGGAGTTATACGCTTGCAGCGTAGAAGCGGCTTCTTTTACAAGCACGAACAGATACCTGTATAGAAACATGAGCTGCACAACAAATACCGTTGGGGCACCTAACTTTTCAAGGGCAAAACATACACCTTGAAAAGATGTTGTAGCTATCAGAACCAAAGCCGCCGTGATTGTAAGAATAAACTTTAACAATATAGAAAAATATGCCATCCAGCCGCTGCTAATAGTTACTCCGCCCAGCCGTACCATCGGCTCTGTATCAAGTATGGGGTTGAAAACACCTATCGCAAGAGCAAAGGGAGAAACAAGTAGAACCTTCTTTACAATGAGACGGACGGGTATCTCTCCAATTGCGATAATAAGCGTCGGAAAAATAAAAAACGGCATCAGTCCTGCAACCTCGTATTTTGAAAATGATACAACAATAATTACAAAAAACAAGGTGGTTAACAACTTCGCCCTTGGATCAAGACGATGCACAAATGTGTTTCCATAAGACAGGTCATCCAGAAGACTCATATCAACATACTCATTGCCGGGTATCGTCATAATTTCTTCTTTCTTTTACTTATTAACAAGCCGATGCCTAAAACAAAACCAAGAACAATAACTCCGCCCAGAATTCCTGACAATGATCTTCCTGCATCAACATTCGGCCATGACTGCCGCACACCCTCTTTTACATTCTTACTATCACCATTTTTAAATCCGTAATCAGGAAGCAGCGTTATATTCTTCTGGATGCCCTTGACAACAGAGTTTGAACCAGGCTCAGGCATATCGATCTTGTTTGATACAACCGCATGCTTAAGTGACCACTCAAGACCATCCGGATTAGTGGAGGCAAACCACGACATAAAGGCTCCTACAACCAAAGTTGCCGCGGCAATCCGGATAAGAAACTTTTTAGTAATAAAGTAGCGTCGTATGTCGTATGCAGGCACAGCGGTCTCGTCCCGGGTTTCTTTAGTGGTTGTCCTGATGTATCCAACTACGCCGGCGGTTACAAAACCCTCAACCACCCCTATAACCAGATGAATGGGCTGCATCACAAGGAGAAAAGAATAAAATGGAAGTTCAGACCTTGCCGATAACACGGTTTGAAGCACAACGGAAAAAGCTCCCAGTTGAAGCGCCGCTATGGCACTTATAACAGATGCGGCATTCAGCCGGGTAGCACTTGCCCTTTCTTTGGCGATAGTTCTGTAAATAAGCGGATAGGCAACATAGCATGGATAAAAACCCAAGTTCCATATGTTACAACCAAGAGCCAGGATACCGCCGTCCGCAAAAAAGAGGGCCTGCACTGTCAGAACCGATGCCACCGCGAGAAAGCCGGCATGAGGCCCAAGAAGGATCGCCAGGATCATGCCTCCGCCTATATGCCCGCTTGAACCGGTTCCAGGAATCGTGAAATTAATCATCTGGCCTGCAAATATGAAGGCAGCCAGCACACCCATGAAAGGAACAAGTTTTTCTTCCAGTAAAATTTTCTCCCTTACCTTTCTGGAAGCAACACCTATAACCGTAATAGTCCCGGCCCAGAAACCGGTACCGACAACCGGTGAAAGTAGAGCATCTGTCATATGCATAGTATTTTAGTTATTAATAAAAGCTCTCAAAAAAATAAAAAGCCACGAAGGCCCGGAATATTCTTATTATTTTAAAAAAATCCGGAAAAGCCTTCGTGGCCCTTAAAAATATTTTTTAATTTATCATACAACTTGAGGCATGGTCAATAAACACGAAAAAAGTCCAGCCGCCCACAGCCGATGTAAGAGCGGCCCAAAAGTGTGAGGTGTTTTTTGCTCTTGGGCTATCCTGCAAGCCTCTCTTTAAGTCTTGAAAATCTATCAGCCACCTTATCGTTACTTACAGCAATAGCAATGGCTTTTCTTGTTCCGACAAAGACAGCCACCTTTCTGGCCCTTGTAAGAGCGGTATAAATCAGGTTCCTCTGAAGCATAATATAGTGCTGAGTATGAACCGGGATAACAACCACAGGATATTCACTCCCCTGCGACTTATGGACGGAACAGGCATAAGCGAGGGAGATCTCATCCAGGTCTGAAAAATCATACTCGACAAACCGTCCGTCAAACTCAACAATAACCACGTTATCCTCCTGGTCTATGCTGGATATTATTCCTATATCGCCATTAAAAACATCCAGGTCATAGTTGTTACGCATCTGCATAATCTTATCGCCGAGACGAAAAGCACTGCCACCCCTGCTAACCGTTATGCTTCCTTCAGGATTAAGGGCTTGCTGAAGAGCGATATTCAGACTTCCTACGCCTATAATCCCCCGGTGCATAGGACAAAGAACCTGTATATCCCTGACCGGATCCACGTGAAAATGCTCAGGCAGCCGCCTCGAAACCAAAGAAACAATCTGGGCGGCAACCTGCTCAGGGTTCTCTTCCTCTATGAAATAGCAGTCCTGGTTGTTGCTGTTCTTTAGAATAGGTCTTTCGCCTTTATTAATCCTGTTGGCGTTAACCACAATCATTGAGTTGCGCGCCTGCCGGAATATCTCTGTCAACGAAACCACCGGCACCACACCAGAGTTTATGATGTCTTTAAACACATTACCCGGACCGACAGATGGAAGCTGATCCACGTCACCCACAAGTATAAGCGAGGCACAGGGCGGAACAGCCTTCAGAAGGTTGTTCATAAGAATGATGTCTATCATGGATGCCTCATCCACCACGACAAGGTCAGCATCGAGCGGGTTGTCCTGGTTACGCTGGAATTTCATCTTCTTGAATTCCAGAAGCCTGTGTATGGTTTTAGCCTCCATACCGGCAAGCTCAGACAGCCTTTGCGCCGCCCTTCCGGTAGGCGCGGCAAGTAGTATGCGAAGTCCTTTTTTTTCCAGAATATCAATAATACTCTTAACCAGTGTCGACTTGCCACAGCCCGGATTTCCGGTGATCACCATAACCTTTTCCACGACCGATTTTCTTATGGCCTCTTTCTGTAAATCGGCCAGTTGAATCCGGTTCTTTTCCTCCACCCAACTTATGGCCTTGTCAATATCTATATTGATGTTTCTCTTTGGCCCGGCCATAAGAAGGGCCAGCCTGTCCGCCACACCGGTTTCGGCGTAGTAAAACGGGCTGAGGTAAACATCATCACCGTCTATAATAATTCTCTCGTGTTCACTTAAAGACCGTATTGCCTTTTTTATGATTTCTCCGTCTATCTCGAGTATTTCCACAGCGGCTTCGATCAGGTTCTGAGCAGGGTAGAAAACGTGCCCGTTGCCGGCGAGTTCTGACAGAACATAGGCAGCACCCTCCTCTGCACGCATGATTGAATCACGGCTAACTCCCATGTTTTGTGCTATCTTATCGGCTGTTTTGAAGCCTATACCATACACATCCGCAGCCAACCGGTAGGGATTTTCGGCAACAATAGTTATTGCATCGTTTCCATAGGTCTTGAATATCTTGACGGCATAAGTGGTGGAGACTCCGTGTTCCTGAAGAAATATCACAACCTTCTTGATTTCCTTCTGTTGATCCCAAGCCTTCTTGATCTTATCCAGCCTGACCTCGCCAATGCCATCGACCTCCAGAAGTTTTTCAGGCTCATGCTCTATTACATCAAGAGTACCGCCGCCAAAGCGGCCTACAATTCTGGAAGCATATTTTTTCCCGATACCTTTTATAAGGCCGGAGCCGAGGTATTTTTCTATTCCGGTGGTTGAGGCAGGTACAAGACTTTCGTATTTTTCAACGCTGAACTGAATTCCGTATTTTTTACTGTTTATCCACTTACCATATAGCTTAAGGGACTCACCGGGCTGTGCAGAAATATTACCGATGATGGTGGTCAAATCAGACTTCCCTTTTTCCTGAATACGGGCGACAAGGTAAGAGTTTTCTTCGTTTATGTATACGATACGCTCAAGTATCCCTGAGATCTCAGCCATTTGTCTGTTTTGCCTTCCGGTAGCAGCGCCAGGAGCCAACAACAACAACCGTTAAGCAAATAACTCCACTTATAGCAACAGCATACCGAACCCCGATCAGGTGTGACGATGCTCCCATTATCAAAGAACCTATGGGAAACATTCCCAAAAAAAGAGTTGTATAAATACTCATTACACGCCCTCGAAGATGGTTTGGTATTTTCTTCTGTATTGTTGTATTTATCGAAGCGATAACTGCAACCGCGGCAAAACCTGTGCAAAAAAGAAGTAAGATGGAAAGCGTTATATGTCTTGATTGCGAAAAAGATATCATGGCAGCGGCAAAAAACACGCCGCCTAAATAAACATTTCGCCGGCTATCACCGCCTCCGGAGACTCTAAATGCAAGCCACAGTGCCCCGGAGAGCGCACCCAGCCCCACGGAACTCATCAACAATCCATATCCCTCCGAATCAACAAGCAGAATTTCGCGTGCAAAAACAGGCAGAAGAGTTGCGTACGGCAAGCCAAAAAGGCTTAAAACGCTGACCAAAACCATTAGAGAAAAAATTTCTTTATCCATCTTAAGATAAACAAACCCCTCCTTCATCCGTGCAAAAACACCTCCCTCTTCCTTCGGATATTGATCGGCATCGGCGGAACGTATAAAATACAGGGCCAAAAGGCTGGCACCAAAACTTACGGCGTTAAGCCAGAAACAGATATAAAGGCCGAACCAGCTGATTAAAAAACCGGCCAGGGCGGGGCCGATCATCCGTGCCCCATTAAAAGCAGCTGCGTTTAATGCTATGGCATGATGAAGACTTTCAGGCGCCACCAAATCAATAAGAAAAGATTGGCGGACAGGAATATCCAGAGAATTAACCACGCCCAGAAGCCCTACCAAAGCAATGACTTGCCATATCTGAACCTGCTGGGTAAAGGTTAGAATACCCAGAATTGCAGCAGGCAGAATCGATACTGTCTGCGTAAACATAAGAAGTGAGCGTTTTCTGAAGCGGTCCGCTAAAACACCACCAAAAAGGGTGAAAAATAATATCGGCATAGATCCGGCTGCGGTCACAACCCCCAGATAAAAAGCGGAGTTCGTCAGGCTAAAGACAAGCCACCCCTGAGCAGCAATCTGCATCCAGGCGCCACTTAGAGATATTAGGTGCCCTATCCAGTATAGCCTGAAGTTTCTGTAACGAAAGGCAGAAAACCGTCCGAGTGATCCAACAGAGGTTGACACCTTACTACTTTAACAGTTCACGGCGGCAAATGGCGCAGGCAATCAATTATTTTCACAGTTCCGGCAACCGTCAATCGGACTTTGAGAACAACACCCACTTGTTTACCGAAGCAGAAGAATGGTAGGCTTACATTGTTAAATGGGGAACTACATGGGATCCGATATAAAAAAACCACAGCTCAGCTTCACCCTGTTTTGTGATGATGTAAGACAGGAAGTTGGTGGGAAAATGAGTTTCATAGGAATATTCGAAAATATATACGCGAATACCTTCCCTGCCATGCACCTGCGTCTTACGATTATAAACGAATGGATGGGCGATAACAGCGATCATGATATGTCAATAAGAATATACACACCTGACCGCAACTCGATGATAGCACAGACAAAATCCAGGCTGTCACTATCAGGCAGAACAAAACGCTGCCGTCATATTTCGATAATCATCAACCTGGAGTTCAAGACACAGGGGACCTACTGGGTCGACATAGTTCTTGACAGGCAGGTTGTCTCTTCACTTCCACTTCCTGTAATACAGATCGGGAACCAAAATTTTCATTAGGGCTCGTTCTAAAGTAATCTACTAAACCAGCTTGTTTTTTCGCACTCGGATTTTGTCCAAACACACAAAGAGGCGGCCCTGTATAATTTATAATTTATAGAATTCCTAAACTGCTTCTCTTTCATCCATCTTGGCCTTAAGAAGTTCTCCGAAGCTTCCCATGCCACTTGAAGATTTCTGTTCCTGTACGTTTGCAGCGTTTTTATAACGGCTGTACTCGTCCTGCTCCGTTTTCTTAATCACCGCTTTACGACTAAGCCGTACACGGTGGTGTTTTTTATCCACCTCGATTACGACCGCCTGCATATCCGTGCCTGCAGGAAACATATGGCTGTGGTCAGTGCCACGGGAAGTACCCATTTCGGCATTAGGAATAAGTCCTGTAAGCCCACTGCTCATCTTCAAAAAGATTCCGTAAGGCATAACTCTATCGACTACGCCATCTATAAGCTCACCTTTTTCAGGAAGTTCGATCTCTTCAGGCTTCAACTTCTGTTCAAGAGACAGGGATATCTTTCCTTTTTCGGGGTCTACAGCTAATACATATGCCTCCACACTCTGCCCCACCTCAACCACCTCTTTCGGGTGGTTGATTCGTCTTCCAGCTCCCAGGTTTGAAATATGGATCAATCCATCAATAGCAGGTTCAAGGTTAACAAAAGCCCCAAAGGGTTCAAGCCGGACAATAGTTCCACTAACCTTAACACCAACAGGATATTTTTCGGATGTGAAGGTCCATGGGTTAGGCTGCATGGCCTTAAGGCTCAGGGTCAGGCGGTTCTTCTCCCAGTCCAAAGCGATTAGCTTAGCCGTCACCTCCTGGTTCACAGAAAGCAGGTTCTTGGGCTCTTCTATTCGCCCCCAACCCATTTCGCTGACAGGGATAAGAGCATCCACCACGCCTTCCAATGCCACAAAAACCCCGAATTTCTGCACAGAGCGCACTATTCCGGTAATCTCAGCTCCAACCTCAAGGCTCTTTTTAAGTTCCTCGATTTTGGCCTTTTTCTCTTCTTCAAGCAGAGCCCGCCTTGATACTATGATATTGCGGCCATCTTCCTCGAACTCAAGTACCTTGAAGGGAAACGTTAGCCCCAGAAAAACACCTCCTTCACGACCACCGCTCAAATCTATGTGTGAAAACGGACAGAAACATCTGATCCCACCTACAGAAACTTCGAAGCCGCCTTTAACCTCTCGCTTAACCTCGCCGTTTACCGGGATACCCGCCGCCTGTGCGTCACGTATAGCCTCTAGTTTTACAGGTGAATATCCGTGAATCAAAGTTGTAAAACGCATAGTACCATCCGTCTTGGACAGAAAGAACGCATTTACTTCATCACCCTCTTTCAGATGCGTTACGCCATCTTCCACAAATTCGCTCAGAGCAACAACTCCCTCACTCTTTTCCCCGAAGTCTATATACACAGAATCATCGGAAATACTTATTACCGTGGCCTTTACCTTTTCTCCTGGTCTAAGCCTGGTCTTTCGTCGAATGCTATCGCTTTCTTCAAGAAGTTTTTCGAAACTTTCCTCATATTCAACCGTCCCACCGGATGAGGGACTGGAATTGCTGTTTTCCGGATAATCTTCAGACATGAATTTAAACCTCTTTGATATGATCTACCACACAATAATAAATATTAAGCATGGGGGGAAATTGCAGATTTGCCCATTCGGGAAAATTTAAAAGCATTAAAGTTTAAAGGATTAGACCCCAATGAGTCAATATTATAAGAACCAGCAAAAGCATATCCACATTTACCTTGCACTATCTTTGCGTTATAAACACAAAGAAACCATCAATCGAACCAAATATATTGGCATATTTTTTGCTATAAAATTGACATAACTAAATATTGATGACAGGTCTTGACAGTGCGGTCCATCTTAAAAATTAGGGTATAAACTGGAGGTATATCAGCTTTGAAAACGGTATTTTAAGAGTATTTTAGAGTATAGCGCGGCCTATTTCCTAAAAGACGGGTCAGGTAAAACCGACACAACATAGTGGCAAATTTAATACAAATTTTAGTGATTTCCCTGTTTTACAGGGCATAAATTTCTAACCTCAAAAGTATTTGGAGGAGGATTCGGAAGATGAGAAAAATTTTCGTGTTTATGAGTTTCATAGTGGCGGCTGTTTTCACGGCGGCATTGGCAATGCCGAAAGCGGCCAGTGCGGATGGAGATGAATTAAAAGTCAAGTGGTTCGGCTATATCCAGAGTACAGCGGAACAGGGTGATGGCTTAATGGATGTAGAAAATGCTGAGAATAATGGTTTTAGATTCGGAGCCGACCGTATTCGTATCGGATACAAGGCCAAGATGGGTAAGGCTTTCAGCAAGTTACAGGTAGATTTTAATAAAGCGGATAGTGGCAACAGTGGCCTTCTTCCTCAAATCATCAAAGATGCAGAGGTCGGCTACAAGCTTCACAGTGCCGCTTCAATTAAGATGGGTATATTCAAAACTCCGGTGGGCATGGATTTCAATGGCTCAGGCGCCAAGCTGGACATCACCAAACGCGGCATGGAAAAATCACTTGTACTTGAACGTTCCACCGGCCTTATGTTGAGTGGACGTCAGATCGGCCCCGGCCTCAGCTATGATATCGGTGTATTTAATCCGACAACACGTAGCAGTGTGGTAAACGGCGGCACTGTTGGAGATTCCATAGCATACGCAGGCCGTATCATGTATGACAGGGGCAAAACCATTCATGCTGAAGTATCCTACGGTGAAAGCGAGCAGGCAGGCGGTACAGGCACCGATGCTTATAAAGTTTTAGATATAGGCGCCATTAGTCATGTTGGAAATGCCACGCTTAAGGCCGAATACATCAGCGGCGAAAATATCGAGGGAACCAGAGGAGACCAAACAGTCTGGTTTGTGCATGCAGGCTATAACGTCAACTCCACATTTGAACCGGTTGTGAGATACTATCAGGGAGATTACCAAGATTCTACCCTTGGCAACACATTTCTTGGACTTAACGTTTTCTTTAACTCCGCATCACGTCTTCAGTTGAACTATGTGTTAGCAAGCGGGGACAAATGGGATTGGACAGGTGCAGGTGGTTATAAAGATAATACCTTCCTGGCTCAATACCAGTTGCTGTTCTAAACAGATTAACATCTCCCCCTCTTAGCGCCTAAGAGGGGGAGATCTCCAACAGAGACTTAATCTACTGTTACCTCCTTCCCTTCCTGGGCATTAAATATCTCCACTGACAGGCCGTCTTCTTTTGCGTCCACTTTAATGGTTGCACCGTCAGTCACTCCTCCGGCTATAATCTGGCGTCCTATCCTGGTTTCGACCTCGTGCTGCAGAAACCTTCTAAGCGGTCTGGCTCCGTAAACAGGATCAAAGCCTTCACGGGCCACAAACTCCCTGGCGGCATCCGTCAACTCGATTTTAATATTCCGTTCGGCAAGTCTGCTTCTTATGTCGTCGGTCATAAGGTCAACAATATGCTTGATCTCTTCCATGATCAAAGGCTTAAACAGAACAATATCATCAACGCGGTTAAGAAACTCCGGCCGGAAGTGCGTACGCATTTCCCTTAGCACCGAGCTTCTCGCTTCTTCGGTTATCCGCCCGGTGCTGGTAACGCCTTCAAGCAGGTACTGGGAGCCGATATTGCTTGTCATTATTATTACGGTGTTTTTGAAGTTCACGGTCCGGCCTTGCGAGTCGGTGACACGGCCGTCGTCCAGGATCTGCAGAAGCACGTTGAATACATCGTTGTGCGCCTTCTCGATTTCGTCAAACAGTATGACAGAGTAAGGCTTTCTACGTACCGCTTCGGTCAACTGGCCGCCTTCCTCGTATCCGACGTAACCTGGCGGGGCTCCGATCATGCGGGAAACAGTGTGTTTCTCCATGTATTCGCTCATGTCTATGCGGACCATGTTTTCCTCCGTATCAAAAAGGGTTTGGGCGAGTGTTTTTGCCAGCTCGGTTTTACCGACTCCTGTGGGGCCAAGAAATATGAATGACCCGATAGGCCGTTTCGGGTCCTTTATACCGGCCCGGGCGCGAATTACGGCATCCGAAACCAGCCGGACGGCTTCGTTCTGGCCGATCACCCGTTTGTGTAAAATTTCGTCAAGACGGAGAAGTTTTTCGCGCTCACCCTCAACAAGTCTTGTAACCGGAATGCCTGTCCAGCGAGAGACTATATCAGCGATTTCATCCTCTGTCACCTCTTCTCTGAGCAGCCGGTTTCCCCCCTGCTTTTCTGTTAATTTTTTTTCTGCCTCCTTAAGTTCTTTCTCGAGCGCCGGAAGCTTTCCATGCTGCAGCTCGGCTGCACGGTTCAGGTCGTACTGCCGCTGCACCTGTTCTATTTCGTGTCTAACCTCTTCTATCTCTTTACGAAGTTCACGAACCCGGGATATGGCCTGTTTCTCCGTCTCCCACTGGGTGCGCATCGAATCGGTATGGCTTTTTAAGTCAGCCAGTTCTTTGCGAAGATTATTAAGACGCTGCCGGCTTGCCTCGTCCGTCTCTTTTTTGAGTGCCGCCTCCTCGATCTCCAGCTGCATGACTCTCCTGGTAACCTCGTCCAGGTCGGACGGCATAGAGTCTATTTCGGTCCGGATCATGGCGCAGGCCTCGTCCACAAGGTCGATTGCCTTATCCGGAAGAAAACGGTCGGAGATGTAGCGGTTCGACAAAACCGCTGCTGAGACCAGTGCGTTATCCTGTATTTTGGCTCCGTGAAAAACCTCGAAACGCTCTTTTAATCCACGCAGTATGGATATGGTGTCTTCCACCGACGGCGCGTCAACTATGACGGGCTGAAACCGGCGCTCAAGCGCGGCGTCTTTTTCTATGTACTTACGATACTCGTCCAGAGTGGTGGCGCCTATGCAGTGAAGCTCGCCGCGTGCAAGCATCGGCTTTAACATGTTTCCGGCGTCAGTCGATCCTTCGGTACGGCCCGCGCCCACAATGTTATGCAGCTCATCTATGAAAAGCAGGATCTTGCCCTCGCTGTTTTTTATTTCATTAAGGACAGCCTTAAGCCTTTCTTCAAACTCACCCCGGTACTTTGCGCCGGCCATCAGCGCTCCCATGTCAAGGGAAAAGACCGACCTTTCCTTCAGCCACTCAGGAACATCTCCACGGACTATACGCTGGGCAAGGCCCTCTACGATAGCGGTTTTTCCAACCCCAGGCTCTCCTATAAGAACCGGGTTGTTTTTCGTCTTTCGTGAAAGTATACGTATTACACGGCGTATTTCCGAGTCACGGCCGATTACCGGATCGAGTTTTCCTAACTTCGCTTGTTCGACAAGGTCTATTCCGTATTTCTCGAGCGCTTCGTATGAGCTTTCAGGTGTGGCGCTTGTTACGCGCTGACTGCCTCTGACCTTGGTCAGGGCAGCCAGAAAAGAGTCTTTCGTTACACCGAACCGCTTAAGGATTTTACCGGCGGCAGAGGAGTCGCCCTCATCTATTAATGCAAGGGCGATATGTTCGACCGAGACGTATTCGTCCTTGAGACGGCCGGCTTCCTGCTCGGCTTTTCTGAAGATCTCCTCTATGCGGTGGGTGATGTAGATTTTTCCACTCTCTATGCCGGGACCTGAAACTCTGGGCCTGCGTTTCAGCTCTTTTTCCACCTCGGTTTTAAGTGTATCAACAGGCAGGTCCATTTTTGTAAAAAGCCTTGGCAGCAGTCCGTCGGGCTGCTCCAAAAGGGCAAGAAACAGGTGTTCGCCGTCCACCTCCTGGTGTCCAAAGCGCAGAGCTTTTGTCTGGGCAGCCTGCACGGCTTCCTGGGATTTCTGGGTTAGCTTATTTATATCCATACCGAACCAAACCTCCTTAATCTATTGTCTTAGCAGATCTCTTCGTAACAAATATAGTTTAATGTGGATAAATATATAAATATAAAATATTTACCCGGCAATTGCATGTCTTTTGATCTTTTTAACCTGAAATTAAGAGCGTCTTATATCTTTACATTTAAAAGAATACCATGTTTTATGGCCAGAGTCTTGTCTCGATTTCGGATAACAGGGGCAAAAGTGTTCTGCCTTCAAGGGTCGAAATGCCAATGGCTCCAAAACGCAAACAGAGATTTTCGACTGCATCTGGGGAGACCAGGTCGATTTTATTAAAGACCAGCAAGGAAGGTTTATCAGACAGCCCAAGATCGGATAAAATGCTTTCGACCGAGGCGATATGAGACTCGAACCTGGGATTGCTTATGTCAACCAGGTGCACAAGGAGGTCCGCGTCTTGCATCTCTTCAAGGGTAGCTTTAAACGCGTTAAAAAGATCCTTGGGAAGATCTCGTATAAAGCCGACAGTGTCTGTTATTATCAGATCCCGCTCCTTTGGAAAACGCAGTCTTCTGCTTGCAGTATCCAGAGTTGCAAACATCTTCGACTCAACATAGGTGCTGCTCTTTGTGAGAGCATTAAGAAGTGTGGATTTACCGGCATTTGTATATCCCACGATCGAGACAATGGGAATACCTGTGCGGGCCCGTTTTGCTTTGCGTTGCCGCCTGGCCTTTGAAATGGATTTCAGTTGTTTTTCAAGAAGTCCCAGCCGATCCCGGACACGCCGCCGGTCAACCTCCAGCTTCATCTCCCCGGGCCCCCTGCCTCCTATTCCGCCCATGAGACGTGACATTGCGGTGCCTTTTCCGGTAAGCCTCGGCAGCCTGTATTTAAGCTGCGCAAGCTCCACCTGTACCTTGCCCTCGCGGCTGTGGGCTCTTCTTGCAAAAATATCCAGAATCAGCTGACTTCTATCTATAACCTTAAGTTCTGTAGCATCCGCAATCCTCTTTCCCTGGGCAGGGGTTAAATCCTGATCAAATACGATAACAGTCGCTCCAAGCTGCATGGCACGTATTATAATGTCTCTTAGTTTACCCGCCCCCAGTAAATGCCTTGGATCTATACGCGCAGGTCTTTGGATGATCCGGTCTAAGACAGCGATATTGCTCGAACGGACCAGATCTTCCAGTTCAGACATCGAATCATCCTGAAGCCATCTGGGGCCTGTGCTGACCGAAATCAGTATTGCGCGTTCATCTTCTGTCCATCTTTTTACGGTCTTTTTCCCAGACCTTTTTTCAGACTTTTTTTCAGATGCACGCGCTGTGCGGTGCATCTCTTCCTCAAGCGCTTCGATAAACGACTTGAAATCCAACGATATGTGGTGAAAGTCTTCGGCCGGCAGTTCTTCATATAGGTTATCTTGGCCTTCTCCAGGCTTAAGCAGGCCGATATAAACTTTTCCGGGCAATCCTTGCCCACCAGAAACTCCGATGGCTGCGATAAGATCGAGCCGCAAAAGAGTCAAGTCGGTCAGGTCGTCATTACTCAGGGGCTCGCCTTTAAGATGCGTGTGAATCAGCCGGAGCCCCCTAAGAAGCTTGTGTCCAAGGGCATACTCTTTGAGATCGGGAAGGAAAAGACCTGTTGCATTGCCGACAACCACGTGGCTGACACGCCCGCGCCTGGTTATAAGAATGCCTATCTGCCTGTTAAGCCTGGCCGAGAGCCGTGTTATAATTTTGGCAGCTTCAGGTGAGATTATGGACCGGACCGGTATTTTTCTGCGATAGAGCCGTTCAAGTTCGCGCAGCTCGGCATGCTTTAAGCCGGAGAGATTACCGTACAGCATTTAATCTTTGTTCGTTGTTTCTTTCTCATCTCCCGTGGGGTGGTGACGCAGACTGGAGGCAACAAGCAGAAATATGCCGATCGAGAGTGCGGTATCAGCCACATTAAAGGCCGGCCAGTACCACTGACCGACATGAAGGTAGACGAAATCGGTGACATAGCCCAGGGATATCCTGTCTATCATATTTCCCAGTGCGCCTCCCAGCACACTTGCCATTATCAGGCGGTCTTTTTCGACCTTAACCATATAGGTGACTATAGCAACTGCTGCAACAGTGGAGATGGTTATAAAAAACGGGTTGCCCAGGGAAGCGAGCATACCAAATGCGGCTCCCTTGTTACGAAAGTGTACGATATCCAGAAATGGTGTTACAGCAATAGTTTCATACAACGCCAAGTGAGTTCGTATCCATTGTTTTGTAAGCAGATCAAGAAACAGGACGGTAGTAACAACTATGGCGGGCAGGGCTGATTTTCTCATCATTAAAAAATAATTAAAAAATTAACAGGGTGTAATAAGTATCAGGACACAAAAACAGAGGAATACTAACCGGTAATTTAAATAAAAAACGCGAAATTATTACCTCGGAATTATCTTTTTCTACCTTAGAGGGCTGCTGGTATAGTCATTGCCGGCAGGGATTTTGTCCAATGCAGGAAATGCCTTGCTTATCGCCTGTTGCAAATCAGTCATAGTAAAAGGTTTTTCAACAAAACCATCGGCGCCCAGGTTTGCCAAAAAGTGTGTTTTGTAATCCATGAAAAAGCCGCTGATTATAATAACCTTGAGCTCGGGTTTTTTTGATTTGAGGATAGGCAGGGCAACGTTGCCATGCAGCTTTTTCATCACCATATCCAGTAAGACAAGATCTACATCTTCTCCGTGATCTGTAATAAAATCGACAGCTTCAATACCATCGGATACGGCTTTTACAACATTCATGCCGAGTTCACTCAGGAGAGTGGTCAGCATTTCCTGTACAGCCTTGTCATCGTCTACAACTAAAATCCGTGGTAGACGTTGGTAATTTGATCTGAAATCCATATATTTGCTACCAATATCACTCACTAGATATATAGTATAACATTTTTTATAATTTTCAAGACGATATAAAAGCTAACATTTTAGTGCTGGTTTGGGCAACTAAAATTTTAGATGCGTAATGTCAAAACCCCATTTATTAAGATTAGCACAGAGAGACCTGGTAAGAAATATTTTACAATTATTGTACAATTTAGGTTGTAACTTTAAGACAGGAGTAGAAAAATGAGTCTTGGCAGCGATGGTGAGGCATTTGGAAAATTGTTTCTTGTAAAAAGGGGATACAAGATAGTCGAGCAGAACTACACCACCCCGCTTGGAGAGATAGATATTATAGCGCGTGACGGCGACACCGTGGTATTTGTGGAAGTAAAGACGCGTGAAAGTGGAAGGTTCGGCAGTCCTTTCGAAGCGGTGGACCGGCGAAAGCAGAGGAAAATAGCCAATGTAGCGCTTTTATATCTCAAACGTTTTCGTGAATTACCTGCGTGTAGATTTGATGTGCTGAGCATAAGTAGTTTGAATGCTGCCGGAGATCTGTCCGCCGAACTTATTAAAGATGCTTTTGAGGCGCCTTGGGGTTTTTAAAGAGCTTTGAAAATATCTATAGTAATGCCGGTTTTAGACGAAGAGGCCGTCTTAAGCAACACACTTTCAGCTCTGCCTCTGCCGGATGCTGATGATTATGAATTAATTGTGGTCGACGGTGGAAGTTCCGACCTTACAGTGAGGATAGCCTCGGCCTATACGGAAAAGGTTTTAAGTGGGCCGCAGGGACGGGCACGGCAGATGAACCTTGGAGTAAAAGCCGCAAATGGTGACATTCTGCTTTTTCTGCACGCTGATTGCCGTCTGTCACCCGGCGCTCTAAACGAGGTCAGGGCGATACTTTCGAATAAGGATGTGGTTGCCGGTGCTTTTGATATCAGCCTGGATTCCTCATGTCTTAGGTACCGGTGGATTTCCAGGTTTGCAAATCGCAGATCCCGGCTTACCGGAATAGCTTATGGTGATCAGGGAATTTTTTTACGAAAAAAAACATTTGAGGCCATAGGAGGCTATGCCGACATTCCCCTTATGGAAGATATTGATCTTTGCCAAAAGCTTAAATCGCTAGGAAAAATATATTTCATCGAACTTCCCATATACCCTTCTCCCCGGCGCTTCGAAAGCCACGGCGTTGTTTCCACGGTTATCCGTGACGGCATAATGGCTTTCAGCTATACGGTTCTCGGTGCCAACCCGGCATGGCTCGCCCGGTACTATCGCGGTAAGTGATCCGGTGAAAAACAGGAATAATACAAAAAAAAACCACAAAAAGACCTCCAGGCCCATGCTTATTGTTTTTACCAAGGCTCCAGTGCCCGGCAGGGTGAAAACCCGGTTAATGCCAGACCTGACACCCGGGCAATGCTCAGAACTTCAAGACGCATTTATTCAAGATATCATATCTAAATTCTCGGCCCGTCCGGACTTGGATATAATGATCTGCCATACTCCTGACGACACCGCCTTGTATTTCACACGTTTCGGGGTGAAACTTTTTCCGCAGGGCAGTGGTGAGTTTGGAGAAAGAATTTGCCGTTGCCTGAACCGGGCTGTCTCAATGGGTGCTCCAAAGGTTTTTTTAATAGGCTCGGATATCCCTCATCTGGAGCCTGTTGAGCTGGAGCATGCCCTGGAGGCTCTTGATTCTGCTGACATGGTCTTTGGTCCGGCAGAAGACGGTGGATATTACCTGGTAGGGATTAAGAAAAGGGTCAGCCATGCGGTTTTCATGGAGATACCATGGTCTTCTGCAGCTACTTTGGAAGTGACAGAGGCCAAAGCACACGCGCTGGGAATAAGAACTGCCAGATTAAAAAAATATTTTGATATCGATACGTTCGACGACCTGAAGCGGCTGAGAGTACGGGATTGCATGAAGCATACCGCACGTATACTTCAACGACTCGGCATTCGCTCAGAGCCTGCATAAATCTGAAAATGGCGGAGAAGGTGGGATTCGAACCCACGGTGGAGTTGCCCCCACAACGGTTTTCGAGACCGCCGCTTTCGACCACTCAGCCACCTCTCCGAAGTCTAAAAAAAGTCTGAATTAGAGCCGTTTTTTCTGATTTTTAAGAGATCTTCTGGCAATAAAAAAATCCTGCAGAATTTTCCTGCCTTCATCCTCAAAAATTCCCGCTGTTACTTCCACCCTGTGATTCATACGCGGGTCGGATAAAATATGGTAAAGGCTGTTGGCTGCCCCACCTTTAATATCTTTACAGCCAAAAACCACCCGCTTCAAACGTGAGTTAATCATGGCTCCTGCACACATTACACAGGGCTCCTTCGTAACATACAGGGTAGCATCCTCCAACCTCCACTCATGTCTGCGTATTGCTCCTATTCTAAGCGCCAGTATTTCGGCATGAGCGGTTGGATCAGCAGCAGATTCTCTTTGATTATGAGTTTTGGCAAGAACTTCCCCGTTTTGGTCAACAAGTATGGCTCCTACCGGCACTTCGTTTTCAGCAAATGCAAGGCCGGCCTCTTCAAGGGCCAGCCTCATAAAAGTTTCATCCTGTTGCTTGTTAAATGTCTCTTTCAAGTTAAAAATCAAGTTGAATTTACGATAACAAATCATTATCAAACATGACAAGACGACAAGCTCGGATATATGTGACATTTCACTTCGGTGCTGTATATAATGTCACATGTCTGCACATCTACCTTTAATACTGCGTTTTAACTCTGTTTTCAAGCTTTTTTTCAGGCTTTTTGTATTGCTTTCAAGCCTGGTTTTATGCAAGCCTGCCGATGCGGACCTGCTTTCGCTTAATGTAAACTCATCCGGAGTTCTGGAAGCGGCGGTTTATGACCTGCAAACCAGGGATGCAAGAAGGTTTAAAAAAGGCGACAACCTGTTTTGCCGCTGGAGACTTCCTGATATTGATTCGATCGAGTGGCCTCTTAAGGGCAGGGGTATAGTATACAAACGGGCCTACCGGAAGTGCAGGAAAGCCTCGGCGGACCTGGCGCCGTACCCGCCTAAATTCTCAGGAGACGGATCTAACCTCGTGTTCAACACCAAAGCTCAAGGGGTATGGGTTATGGACCGCCGTGGAAGAGTTAAGCCTATCCCGGGGTTATCGACAGGAGAAAGTTCGCCGGACACGATAGTCCGGTCACTGATTCCCGTCAAAGGTACACGTGAGCTTTTTGTCCTCCAGGTTTATAGGTATGATTCCTTAATAAGCATGTTTCTTGACAGCTGGAAAAGCGATATATGGTGGATTCCAGACCTGATGCTGTTTAAAAATTCTTCATTGATAATGTCAAGGGGAAACAGCAGGGTAGAGGCGGTTGTTGCTGTATCCGGAAAAGAGTTCCTGGCGGCAGAAGCCCTGGCCGGAATCGAAGGCGAGCTTGAAGACTTAGATTTCACCGAACCTGAGGTTGTACTTCAGGAAGGAGAAAGCGAGACACCTGAAATCGATTGGCCCTGGCTTGACATGTCAAGGCTTGTGCATGAAAGACTTACTCTGCTTGATTCTGTAAAAAGTGATGATGAGGACAAGCCATCCCTCTATTTTCTTCTTAACGGGAATAGGTTTGCCCGCTTGGTACCTGGTGAACCTGATATGACCCTGTACCCGGAATTGGACTCCTATCTTTTTTCCAGTGACGATTTTTTGGCGGTCTTCCGCCTGCTTGACCCGGAAACTGCAATTCTTCTTAGACCAAACGGACTATACAGAGTGGATCTCATGACAGGGCAGCATGAGTTAGTTGTCGAGATTCCCTGGCGGCGTATTAAGTATCTATACCGTGATCTCGCCTTGTCGCCGGATCACCGGTATGCGGCTTTCCGCGCCTGGACTACTGCTCAGCGCCAGGAAATATTCCTGGCCGATCTTGCCACGGGCAAGGTTAGGGTTGTTGTGAAAGGTGAGATGAATCTGAAATTTATTCCGGGCCGGGATAACGAGGCCGGCCTGAATCCGGGTATATTTAATTTTACACCGGACGGTATGGCTTTGGTCTCTCTTTGGAGGGTACTGGATGGTCAGGAGATACGTGTTTATCGGTTATTTAATGGTGACCTGGCTCCGGTTCCCCCTAAGGTTGAACCGGAAGAAAATGAAACAGATGAAGAAAGTAAAGAGAAAACATCTCTTGCTCCAGCTCTTAAGAACAGACGTTAAAAGCGGAATATGGACAAGAAAATGAATTAAATGCTTTAATTTAATTAGGTACATATGTTACCCGAATTCAGCAGGAAAATCGCTCAACTTGTCTGTTTACAAGTTGATGGTGGATAGAGTTTCATGAAGACGAAATACGATCCTGAGACGGTAAATGCGCAGATAGATGATATCGTCACCGATATTCTCGAAAATATAATCATCCACTCCAGAACATCCTTTTCAAACGACGAAATTATCAGCATCAGAGATAAGCTGAACCATGCGGTTGATTTTGTTAAGCGGGCTCACGAAGGGCAGTTCAGAAGAAGTGGAGAACCTTATGTTTTTCACCCTTTAAACGTCGCTTTCGATGTTTCAGCCAACCACATGGTGGACTTTGTTTCCCTGTTCGGGTGTCTTCTGCATGATGTAATGGAGGATACAGACGTATCAACTCAAGGCATCCTTGAAAACTTCGGTCAGGGGGTTCTGAACGTGGTGGACGGGATGACAAAGATAAAAAACAAAAAAATAGAATCCTTTGACAAGTTCTTCAGCCTTTCACTGAAACACCCAAGAATCCTGTACATCAAAATTTTCGATCGTCTTCACAATATGAAAACAATCGGCAGTCTACCGCCGGAGAAGCAGCAGCGCATTGCACGGGAAACCCTTGATATATTCTTCAAAATCTGTATTCGCCTCTCGTTGATGGATATCGCGGACGAAATGGAGCTCCTCTGCAACCGGGTTCTCCAGCCTGAAAAGGTATTACGGTATAGCGAGCAGGTTAAAGAGTTAAAGGATGCACTACGGCCCGGCTTTGATGAGATCGAGGAAAAGATATGGAATCTTGCAAGGGAAAAGGAACTGCCCCTTCTTTCGGTCGAGGAGTACTGGAAACCTTTTGTAAACCACTACAACTATGACAGGATGGTCGCTGCCGATGCTTTCAGGCTGAGAGTGATTATGAAGGACAGGTACGCTGCCTATACAATGATGGGAGTGATTAACGAACACTTCTCACATGTAAGAAGTTCAATATACGACTATATCTCTGTGCCACGCTATAACAATCACCGCAGTCTCCGATTCGAGATATTGCATCACGGTGTTAAAATTCCCATGTCTATTACGACAAAAGAGTATCATGTCTTTAATAGAAAAGGGATGCTCACATATGGTTTTAGTGAAGATGCGGCTAAAAACATGGTATACATGCGGCACCTTGAAACATATCTTAAGGAAGACGGGGATTTTAAAGATATCCAGCGTGTATTTGCATATCACAACCCGGAAGAAATTACCGTGATTTCCGAAGACGGGGTGCCGTTTGACATGGAAAAAGTTTCCACTGCTCTTGATTTTGCGTTCAAGGTAGACCCGGAGTTGGGTCTGCGGGCCGTTAGCGCTGTAATAGACGGAACACCTGTCGCTCTTGAGACAAGGCTCACGGACGGCGATCAGATCAGCATTAACAGCGCTCTTGAGCCCGTTATCACCTCGGCCTCGCTCGATAAGTGCATCACATTTCGTTCTAAACAGATTATTAACAACTACTTAAATTGCCGGGCCAGGGTCGCTGCTGCCGGGTATGCCCGGAGTTTTCTTGAGCGGACACTGTTTCGTTACCAGGTGGACCTGGACGAATTTTGGAAACGTTTTAACCAGCGCTATAACGAAAACGAACAGATCGAAAAATTCATCGGAATCCTGGAAGACAAAAACCGGTGTGACACCCTGATTCTCGACTTGCGCCTTATCACAAAGAAACGAATCCAGGATATAAAAACCATGGAGATAAATTTCCTAAACAGGATGATAGGCGCATGGTTTTCCAATCGCCCGCGGTCCCAGTTCCTGAGGGTGCCGTACCTGGACTTTCCGGTGGGACACTGTTCTTTCTGTATCCCGGTGCTTAAAGACGCCTGTGTCGGAGTGTTTGAAAATAACAGGCTGGTAATACACAGAAGCAGCTGCCGGTTGGTTAAGAAGATCTCACCCGAAAAGTATTTTCCTCTTAAATGGAAATCCCAAGTCCAGGTAAAAGTCATGGTCTCTATGGAGATTCTGGCCTCTGACGAGTACGGTATGGGAAACAGAATAACATCCGCTTTTAGAAAAGCGCACCTCAACATGGTGGAATTTATGGGCAAAAGCGTACAGGATACAGTGGTTTTTAATGTTAAGGTGGAAGAGACAACAGCGGATAAAATATCGAATGTCCTGGAGAAACTTAGAGAGATAAAAGGGGTCAAGGAAATAAGGCTGGAATAAGAGCCGTCTTGACCCCGTAAGAATAACTTTGTATTTTTAGTGTAATTCCTAAAACACACATGGTCAGACGCAATAGACAGTATCAGGCTGGAAGCGATACTTCCATCTTAGAGAAGGAAAAAACCCGGAAGCCGCAGCTATACAAAGTTCTGCTTCATAACGATGATTACACCACTATGGAGTTTGTGGTTACGGTTCTGCGTAAAATTTTCCACAAAAGTGAAGCCGAAGCCCTGCATACAATGCTGACGGTACATCACAAGGGTGTTGGTGTAGCCGGTATCTACACGCGCGAAACTTCGGAAACCAAGGTGAACCAGGTCCATGAGTTTGCCAGAGAGCATCAACACCCGTTAAAATGCAGTATGGAGCCTGAATAAATGAGCATGATCAGTCCGGAAATAGAAATAGTTTTAAGCGTGGCGCAAGCAGAGGCGCGTTCCAAGCGGCACGAGTTCCTTACAACCGAGCATCTGCTGTTTGCCCTTCTTTTGGATGAAGCGACAGCAGATATTGTAAGCCAGGTCGGAGGAGAACCGCATGAGCTGAAAGTCGTGGTTGAAGACTTCCTGCAAAACGGCCTCGTCAGCCTTCCCGAGGGGCCTGATCTGACCCCTGAGCCCACAATGGCTTTCCGGCGTGTTCTCCAGCGTGCTGCAACTCATATTCAAAGTTCCGGCAAAAGCCGGATAACCGGTGGAGACATGTTGGTGGCCCTTTACGGCGAGCCTGATTCCCATGCTGTTTACTTCCTCGAAGAGGCCGGAGTCACCCGTTTTAACGTAGTCAATTACCTTGCCCATGGACTTTCCGCAATAGACGATTTAAGCGAAGAAATAGATGATGACCTATACTCCGATGAGGATGAGGATTCGGTTAAATTCGGAAACGAGGGACCGTACCCTACCAAAAAACCGCTTGAGACATTTACCATAAATCTTCTGGAAAAGGCTGCGAAAGGACTTATAGACCCTATAATAGGACGTGAGTCTGAGCTGAAAAGTACCATGCAAACCCTTTGCCGCCGTACAAAGAACAATCCCATGTACGTTGGAGATCCAGGAGTCGGCAAAACAGCTCTGGCCGAAGGGCTGGCCTTAAAGATACATGAGCGTAAGGTTCCGGATATTCTTAAAGATGCTGAACTGTACCTGTTGGACATGGGCTCCCTGCTGGCCGGAACCAGGTATCGTGGAGACTTTGAACAGCGGCTTAAGGGAGTACTAAAGTCTTTAAAAAAATCCGGAAACGCGATTTTGTTCATAGACGAAATACATACAATTGTGGGCGCAGGCGCTACAAGCGGCGGCTCGATGGATGCTTCAAATATATTAAAGCCTGCACTTGCTTCCGGAGAAATCCGGTTCATAGGTTCTACAACCTACCAGGAATACCGCAACTATTTCGAGAAAGACAGGGCGCTTGCGCGCCGTTTTCATAAAATCGATATTGCAGAACCGGCCGCGCAGGAAGCTGTTGCAATACTCAAAGGACTCAAGCCTTATTACGAAAAACATCATGGCGTGCGCTACACGCCGGCCGCTCTCCGTACAGCGGTTGAACTTTCGGCCAGGTATATTAACGATCGAAGACTGCCGGACAAGGCCATAGACGTTATAGACGAGGCAGGAGCGGCAACGAGGTTAATGACCACGGCCAGGCAAAAAACAACGGTTGGAATAAAAGATATAGAACGTATAGTGGCTCAGACCGCTCGTATACCTTCAAAAAGTGTCTCGGTTACGGATAAGGCAATCCTCAAAAACCTTGACCGCGACCTTAAGCTTTCGGTTTTCGGACAGAATCAGGCCATTGAAGCCCTTGTTGCATCCATTAAACTTTCCCGTGCCGGCCTTTCTCATCCGGATAAACCAGTAGGCTCTTTCCTGTTTACAGGACCTACCGGAGTGGGTAAAACCGAGGTTGCAAAACAGCTTGCCAAAATCATGGGCGTGCGTTTCCTCAGGTTCGATATGAGCGAATATATGGAACGCCATGCTGTTTCCCGCCTTATCGGAGCTCCGCCTGGATATGTAGGTTTTGACCAGGGAGGTCTTCTCACCGATGCAATAATACAGAACCCTTATTCTGTGCTTCTGCTGGATGAGGTTGAAAAAGCTCATCAAGACATGTTCAGCATTCTGCTCCAGGTAATGGATTACGCAACACTCACAGACAACAACGGGAAAAAAGCTGATTTCCGTAATGTAATTATTATCATGACCAGCAATGTGGGAGCCCAGGAACTTGCCAAGGGAAGTATCGGTTTTGCCGGGGACGGTAAAAACAATAAGCCGCAGGACATAAGCAAACCGGACGTAGTAAGCAGAGTGGTTAAAAACACATTTAGTCCCGAGTTCAGAAACAGGCTGGATTCCATTATAGCCTTCAACCGGTTGAGCAAAGAGACCATGGAGCAAGTGGTGGATAAGTTCATCGCGGAACTTGAGGCTCAACTTTCAGAAAAGAAGGTTACATTTATGCTGTCTCCGGAAGCCCGGTCGTGGCTTGCCGAAAATGGTCATGATCCGGCTTATGGCGCCCGCCCGTTGTGGAGGCTTATCCAGAAAGAGATAAGACAGCCTCTTGCGGACGAACTTCTCTTTGGAAAGTTGGAAAAAGGCGGTATGCTGCGTATCGGCCTGAAAAACGGAAAAATCATCTTAGCTTTCGACTGACTTTAACCATCCAAATACAGGGGCATACCGTAATACGCCCCTACAACCTGAAAAAGATACCTGAGCTGTTACAAGTAAATAAAATCTATGCGGACTAAAACAATTGGAGATAACATATATGCCGGTTCTGTCTATGGGCTGACGGCCTGGATGATTTATGCCGTTGTTGAGCAATTATTTACATCCACGCTTCCATGGCTTACCAAGCCTTCTCATGCTTACACCCCTACCCACTGGGGTTTTACGATTTTGTTGTTTCTTATTTATCCGGTTATTGGTTTGACCTTGGGTGGTTTGTCAGGGTGGAATGTTAACCGGATAACCGGTAAAAGACTTTTTAGAGGACAAGAAACTCATATATTACTTAAGCTGGCAGCGAGTTTTTCTGTTATTCTGTTTTTTGTTTTAAACATCTGTTACACATCGTTGTTTAGTAATTATCCAGTTATTAATATGTTGCCGTCTTTTTGTATTTCCCTGCTGTTAATGGCAGGAGTTATACTTAGTTCCATATCCTCTATCTGGTACGGACGGCTCTGCTTTATCACCAATCCATGGGTTGCTGTGATCGTGTTGTTTGGCATTTTACCATGGGTTCCCTTCGAACCTCTTGCCGGTCAGTCAAAGAGTGTTAAGGCAATCTTGTCTATGGTTTATCCTGCTGCTATTTTTTTAATATCATTTTTTGCTTATAAAATCATTTACAAGATCACAGACAGGCAAAATACCGACAAAGCGATAAAAATAGTATCAACGCCGCCAAAAAGCAATATCGTCTTTACGGCTTCTGTTTTTTTAATTGTTTTCGGTTCCGGCTTGTTTTATAAGCAGACACCGCTGCAGACGGACCAAAACACGGCAGCGTCATTCAGTGATTCGAGTCAACCTAATATTATACTTATCACAATGGATACGGTAAGGGCTGACCACCTATCATTGTATGGATACGAAAGGGATACCACCCCAAACCTTAAAAGGCTGTCGCAAGAAGCTATTTTGTACAAAAACGCAATTGCTACATCAAACATGACGCTGCCATCTCATGCATCTATTTTTACAGGACTCTACACAAGAAGCCATGGCGCTCATCATGTATTTGAGACTCAGAACCCGGCGGATGATCGTGCAGGTGTCTTTTATGACTGGGCACATAACATGCCGCTGGATGATAAATTTAGTACAATTGCTGAAATTCTTTCGAAAAAAGGCTATAGAACAATGGCCGTAGTTGCAAACCAGGGATACCTTGGAGATTCTTACCGTTTAACCCAAGGGTTTCAACACTATGATTACCGGACTCCGGTGCCGTTTCTGGGACAATTTCGTGGAAAAGTGCATCCATTTTACCTGAGGCAGAGTATTCATACTTTTCTATCCAAGTTTATACACTCTTCCGACTATGATATGGCGTTTCGCAATGCGGATGAAATTAATGATGAGGTTTTTACTCTTCTTGATGAAACTAAAAAAAGCGAGCGCTTCTTTCTGTTTATAAATTATATGGACCCTCATTTTCCATATACCCCGCCATCACCCTATGACAAACTTTTCCCGGGTAAAGACGAGACATACACACCCGGTAAATTTGTTGAGATGGAAAAACAGGTAATGAAGCTTGAGCGTAAGATTACCGGAAGAGAACAAAAGCATATAGTCTCACAGTATGATGGTGGAATTGCGTATGTGGATTTTCATATCGGAGAATTAATTAAGAGGCTGAAAAAAGCCGGACTTTATGAAAAAACCGTTATTATTATTACATCGGATCATGGTGAAGCTTTTGGAGAAAGGGACTTTATTCAACACGAAAATTCTGTTTATCAAAATGAAGTCTATGTGCCTCTTCTGATCAGGTATCCTGGCACCGGCCAGAGCAAAGTGGTGGACGAATTTGTCAGTGGTGTAGATATTATGCCGACTGTTCTTGATTTTCTGGGGTATGAAATTCCCGGCAACCTGCAAGGCATAAGCCTGCTTAAACCTGAACACTTAAATAACAGATTTGTGATAAGCGAATCATTTTCTTCCCGTAAAAAGCTTAAATGGCATAAACGTTTTTATAACATTGAAAGGGCGGTATTTTCAGGTGGGATGAAGCTTATCACATCTACCTTGAAAAAGCAGGAACTTTACGATGTATCCACGGATCCCAACGAAACAACAAATATTTACAGCAAAAATACAGATGTCGCTGTTGATCTGGAAGCCCTGTTAAACCAATGGCTCTCAGATACCAAGGAAGAGTCTCCATATTTTAAGAGTTCTTTGTCACATAAGAAAATAGACAAAGACACCCTTGACCGCTTAAAAGCCTTAGGATATATCCAGTAACCGTGCTCATAATCTAGACACACTTTGAGATGCTGAGCCATTGTCTTATCGTCAATTTTATCAACTTGGGTTACAGGTATCCGAGAGACTTTAACTTACGAACCTCTTCTTCGCTTAGATTCAAGGCCGGTGTTTCTGCACCGGAAGCTTCGACCATTTTATGCCAGGAATCAAGTAATTTCCAGAGTTCAGCCCTCTTTTCCGGCTCCTCGGAAGCGAGGTTCCTGGTTTCGTAGGGATCTTTGGATAAATCGTATAAAAGCGAGCTGTTATTATCATAATCAAAGATAAGTTTCCACTCATTCATATGAACGGATAACTTGCGCACACGTTTTTCTCCATGAGCGTCGGGAAGCCATGTTGATGAAAAAGCGAATCCGTAACTGCTTTCCTTATCTTTATTATGTTCGGCCGTTTCCGTGAGCAATGGTACAAGGCTGTCTGACTCCGTTTTTTCCCCTTTACGAATGCCAAGATAATCAAGAATAGTTCCAAACACAGATCTTGTTTCGACCACGGTGTCTATAACAGTTCCGGTTGAACTTACACCCGGCAAATGCATGATGAGTGGGACCCGGATCAGTTCGTTAAACAGGCTTACTGTATGACCGATCCATCCCCGCTCCATGAACTCCTCGCCGTGGTCAGCAACAACTACTACTGCTGTTTCCTCCATAAGGCCTTCTTTTTCTAGAAAGGCCAGCAACCGGCCGATTTCCCGGTCGGTGTATGCTATCTCTTCATCATAAAGATCCAGCAGGTACTCAATGTCATCAGGGCCGAGCAGCCGCCTCTTCTCCCTTAACTCATTTATTGTTATCCGGTTCTTAGAAAGCCAACCTGTATAGTGATCTGCAAAGTCCCAGTCAGGTTGCTGCATATAGTCATAATGGGGATCAAAATAATGAACAAACAGGAAAAACGGGCCGTCTTTATTTTCCTTAATGGTATTAAGCGCTTTATCCGTGACTTTTTTAGAGGTGATAGCTGCGCGGCCTAAAATGTTACTCTGGTCAAATTCATCAAAGCCCTGTGAAAAACCATGTCTTTCATTAAGCATAGGTGCGCTTATAACGGCAGAGTTATAATAACCGGCTTCTTTTAGAACCTCTGCCAGGGTGGATTCTTTTTTTCGCAGAAAACCGCCCTGGGAAATCGCCCGGTGTTCTTGCGGATAACGTCCTGTCATTACTGATGCAAATGCCGGCATTGTCCATGGCGCCTGGGAGATCGCGTGACGAAAGCTGGCACCTGACTTAGACAGACGCGTTAAATTTGGTGTGAGTTGAAGGCCTCTCTGATCAGTGCGAAAGAGTGAGGTATGGTCAAGGCGCAATGTATCGATTCCTATAAGAACTATATTCTTTGACGTTTTCGTACTAAGTGTCGGACGAGACAAAAATGGAAATAATAACTGAAATCCAACAAACAGAATAAGCGGCAGTATGTATGGAGACAGTATATAGCGTTTCAGCAATAGACTGCGCGAAAGGTTAGTCAGGTTAATTAAGTTGAAAAAAACTGCACGAACTATGAAAAAAGTAAAAAACGAACCTATAGCAAGACTTATAATGGCAGTAACACTCTCGCTTTGCATAGGGTTACGCCAGTTCGGATAAAGAGCAATCATACTACCACTCAAGAATATTGACGTCATTGCGTAAAACCCATAAAGGAATGTCCGGTAATTTATGGAGTCAGGGATAAAACGTCTGCTCAAAAAGTGAGCAATAGAAACAGCAAGCCCGAAACCTATGAGGGTTACCGCCAATATAGCGCCTAGAAACCGTGGTTCCGGCCTGCCGTAAAGAACGAACAGAACGAAAAAGACTAAAACCATCAAAAGTACTGAGGCGGCCAGAAAAACAGCGGCATGAGACAAACGCAGTGGTTTCAGGGTAAGCTTTGTTAGAACCGTAATTATTGATACCTTTTTTAGTGAAAACCTTAACAGAATGAGCGCAACCGAAATAACAGCTCCAATCAATGTCCACCCTGTCATCGTATTTCGCAGAACAAATGATATATTTCTCCAGTATCCCAAACTGAAATAACCATTTAGAAAAATATCACGGCATGCGCTTAAAAAGCCAAAAACCGCTCCAATAGAGGCACCTGCAGCAACAATGTGAAAAAAAATTTTGATTGTTTTTGTTTTATATGAAGTCATTATTATTAAATTTACAACTAAATGAACCCTGTAAAAAACTACTTAGAAATTTCTTAGAACTGCGGCTCATCCGGGTTGTATTATTTCGGGGGTAAAATGTAAAAAATATACTTTACTATTTTACAATATGCCGGTTAAAAAGATATAGTTTTATACTGCCAAATTTGAGTCTTAGAATTCAGTATTTTTCTGCGATACCGAATCACTAGTTGATATAGTGAAGATAAAGAATGGAGCTTTCTGTTATAATTAATAACTCGGAACAATAATGAAGTTTGAGTCGTCTTCTGCACTGAAGGGTTCTACCACCCATAGCAAATTCAGGCAAAGAGATCACTTAGTACCTCAAAGTTATTGAATATACTCAATAAACTTACTATATCTCAAATGAAAAAACTTCTTTATATATTAGTATTAACGTTATCTGTATCTTTACTTCCTGGCGGCATTGAAACCGCGCATGCTTATATTGGTCCCGGCGCTGGTTTCGCATTCATATCCTCTTTCTTCATCCTTCTTGTAAGTATATTATTGGCTGTAATGACAATTCTTTTCTGGCCGCTTAGCCTTGTCATTAGAGGCTTAAAGACAAAAAAGCGTTCGTTTGCAAAACATGATACCAAGCGCGTAATTATAGTGGGTCTTGATGGGCTGGATCCAGACCTGGCTACACAATATATGCAGGAAGGCAAACTCCCGAACCTTTCAGAACTCGGAAGTAGCGGCACATTTCAAAAACTCCAGACAACTCTTCCGCCGATCTCTCCAGTGGCATGGTCCACATTTATTACAGGCGTCGATCCGTCACGCCATAATATCTTCGACTTTTTAAACCGCGACCTTCGTACTTATCTTCCGGAACTCTCGTCAACAAAGGTAGAGACAGGCTCAAAAAGAAACCTATCCATAGGTAAATATTCGATCCCGCTAAGCAAAGCAAGTGTCAAGCTTTTAAGAAAAGGCAAGCCCTTCTGGACTCACATGGATAAGTACGGTATTTTTAGTGCAATAATCAGGGTACCTATAACATATCCTCCTGAAAAGTTGAACGGAGTGCTTTTATCCGGAATGTGTGTACCGGATTTAAAGGGTACTCAGGGAACCTTTACCGGTTATACATCCAATATAAACTCGGTTGAAAAACAGACAGGTGGAGTACAGATACATGTTGACAGGGAAGGGAATAAAATCAAAACGCATATTCCGGGACCGGATAATTACCTGCTCAAAAAAACCGAAGAAATGCGTATCCCACTTATTATTACCGTAAACAGTGAAGATGAAGCTACTTTAGAGATATTAAAAGAAAAAATAAGGCTTAAAAAGGGGACTTATTCTCCCTGGGTGAAATTAACTTTTAAAGCCGGGCCGGGCATGAAGGTTCATGGAATATGCCGTTTTTATATAAAAAACATTCAACCGGACTTCGAAATGTACATGACTCCTATAAATATCGACCCTGAATCTCCATCTCTTCCCATATCGTTTCCATTTTCCTATTCTGTCTACCTGGCTAAGATTATGGGCAGTTACGCCACCCTCGGTCTTGCTGAGGATACATGGGCGTTAAACGAAAGAGTGATCGATGAAGATATCTTTCTGGAGCAGGCATACAAGCACCACGAAGAAAGAGAAACGATGTTTTTCAACGCTATTGATAAGACAAAAAACGGTTTGTGCGTATGTGTGTTTGATACAACAGATAGAATTCAACACATGTTTATGCGTTTTATCTCTAAAGACCATCCTGCTCACTCTATTAATAATGTAGTTAAAGAAAATTACGAAAACACGGTTGAGCAACTATATACCAGGATGGATGACATGATCGGCAGGGTGATGAAAACCATTGATAAAGACGATGTCTTGATGGTTATTTCCGACCATGGATTCAAACAGTTTAAGCGTGGAATCAATCTGAACTCATGGCTTTATAAAAACGGATATTTAGCGATGAAGGATGGAAAAGAGACAGGTGATGAATGGTTTAAGGATATTGACTGGAGCAAGACCAGGGCATATACCTTCGGCCTGAGTGGTATTTATATAAACCAAAAGGGAAGAGAAGCGCAGGGGATTGTGTCTTCTGATGAAAAAGAAGAGTTAAAGGCGGAGCTGATAAACAGGCTTAAAGGTCTGCCTGATGAAGAAACAGAACAAATCGCGATAAAAGAAGTTTATGATATTACAAAACATTATGATGGGCCATACCGTGATAATGGTCCTGATCTGATTATAGGTTATAACGAAGGTTACAGAGCATCCTGGGGGGCGGCTGTCGGCAGAGTGGACGCAAAAACATTCGAAGATAATAACAAAAGCTGGAGTGGAGATCACTGCATGGATCCGCGTCTTGTTCCGGGAGTCTTCTTTTGTAACAGAAAAATATCTGATGACACCCCCCATATCAAGGATATGGCCCCTACCGTTCTTGATTTATTCGGAGTGGAGATTCCATCTTATATGGACGGAAAGCCTTTAATCAGCCCAAAAAAGCCAGAGAGCGAAAGATGAAACGATTTATCTTATTTACCATACTTTTCATCGTTGCCTCTTACTTCGCAATCTCTTCCCTAGCTGAGGCAAAACAGCCACAAGCTGCAAAAAAGGTTCTTGTACTTGGTTTTGACGGTATGGACCCTGTGCTGCTCGAAAAATATATGGCGGAAGGCCTTATGCCGAACTTTAAACGGCTTAAGGAAATGGGGAGTTTCAAACCTCTTGTCACTTCCATGCCGCCTCAAAGCCCTGTAGCATGGTCTAACTTAATCACGGGCATGAATCCCGGAGGGCACGGTATTTTTGATTTTATCGCCAGAGAACCGCAAAGCTACATGCCTTATCTTTCCACCTCCAAGACGACTGAAGCCGAAAGAACACTTAAAATAGGTGATTGGCTTATTCCGTTTTCTAAGGCCGAAACACTGCTTCTTAGAAAAGGAAAGGCCTTCTGGGAAATCCTTGAACACGAGGGTATCCCTTCAACAGTGATAAAAATTCCGGCAAACTTTCCACCTGTCAAATCCGGAGCAAAAACCCTCTCTGGAATGGGGACACCGGACATATTGGGAACATACGGAACATTTACTTTTTATACCACCAAAAAAATAAAAACAGATGAGGAGGTCACAAGCGGTAGAGTATTAAACATACATTTTTCAAATAATATCGTTAAAACAAAATTGACTGGGCCTCCAAATCCGTTTAGGGCTGACAAGACCGAAGTAAGTTTAGAGCTTACAATAACAGTCGATCCTGAAAACCCGGTGGCGCTGATCCAGGCAGGTGACAACGAGTTTCTTCTGAATGAAGGGGAGTGGAGCGATTGGGCACAGGTTGAATTTAACCTTGCACCTTTTCAATCAATAACCGGAATCTGCCGGTTCTACCTGATGAAAGTCAGGCCGGAGTTTGAACTTTACGTCTCTCCAATAAATATTGATCCTTCCAATCCAACAATTCCGGTCAGTACTCCTGATGACTACTCGGCCGAGCTTGTTGATGAAATCGGTTTTTTCTATACTCAGGGAATGCCTGAAGATACAAAAGCTCTGGATCAGGATTACCTTCATAACGATGACTTCCTGGAGTTATCTGAATTTATAAAGAACGAAAGAATAAGGATGCTCGACCTGGAGATGAAGCGATTCGACTCAGGCCTCTTATTTGTTTATTTCCCTACGACTGATCCTGTTCAACATATGTTTTGGCGAAACATAGACAAGAAACATCCTGCCCATAACTCGGAAGAAGCTGCGCAATACTCCGGAGCCATAAGAAAAACATATATGGACATGGATATCATTCTTGAAAATACAATGAAAAAAATCGATGCCGACACCACCCTCATAACTCTTTCAGATCACGGTTTTGGTTCTTTTCGCAGATATTTTCATCTGAATACCTGGTTGAAAAATAACGGATATATTAATTTTATCGACAGAAACATTAAAAAAAGCGGAGCCTTTTTCGAGAACGTGGACTTCAACCAGACAACTGCGTATGCACTTGGTTTCAATGGAGTATATATAAACCTCAAGGGAAGAGAGGGCAAGGGAATAGTATCAAGTGGAGCTGAAAAAGAAAAACTTATGGATGAACTTATCGAGAAACTGGAGGCTGTGATAGACCCGGTAACAGGAGAGAGTATCATCAGTAAAGTCTATAAAAGCAGGGAGCTATATTCCGGCAAATATGTTGAAGACTCGCCTGATCTTCTTATAGGTTATAACAGGGGCTATAGGGCTTCCTGGGAAACAGCTCTGGGCAAGGTTCCTGAAGGACTAATTGGTGACAACATGCAGAAATGGAGTGGTACACATTTGTGGAACTATAAGCTGGTGCCAGGAGTTATTCTTTCAAACAGGAAGATTAAGACAGATTCTCCTGCTCTATACGATATTGCGCCTACTATTTTGAAAGAGTTCAATATTGAAAAAGATAAAGATATGGTAGGAGAACCTATATTTTAAAAAACTTGAAAGGTTTTAGAAAGAAAGGTGAAATCATGTTTGGTTCAAAAATTAAAATTGAGAAGGAATTATTATCAAAGGCTACACAATACGCTGAAAAATCCGGGTATTCATCGGTTGATGAGTTTATAAGCCATCTGATAGAAAAAGAGATATCAAGGCAAGATGAATCCCTCTCTGAGGACAAGGTTAAGAAGAGACTTCAAGGGCTAGGCTATCTATCTTAAAAGTTTATGAACAAGTTTAATCATATCATTACTTCAATCTTTGACCTGTTTTTTTACCCGTTCAGGTCAATTGACCCGATATATGGATTGTGTGCCGTTTCTCTGTTGACTACAGTGATAATGCTTCCAATTTTTAAATATACATCAAATCAGGAGGCTATTAAGAGAACTAAAAGCAGAATAATGGGACATCTCCTGGAAGTAAGACTATTTAAAAACGATATAAGGATAGTATTATCTGCACAGAAGAATATGTTGAAATATAATCTTATATACTTGAAGCATATGTTAAAACCCTTGTTGTTTGTTATGCTGCCTGTAGTGATAATAATTATTCAGACCGGCCTTAGATATGAATATAGACCCCTTCACTCCGGCGAAACGGCTATTGTAAAAGTAAGAATAAATAATCCAACTAAGTCCGAAAATGCTGCCAATGGAATCTTGGTTCTGCCCAAAGGTTTGAAGGTAGAGACTCCTCCACTGCGTATTAACGGGGGAGAGGAAATATACTGGAGAATCAAAGCTGAAGAAGAAGGAGAGTTCGATTTAAGCTTCCGGGTGTTTAATAAAGAAATAAAAAAGAGGATTGTAATTGGTGATAAAGTTACAAAAATTTCACCTAAAACCTTAAAAGAAAATGGGCTGAAAACATTTTTTTATCCTGGCGAACCAGCCTTGGCAAGTGATTTTGAAGTCGAGTCTTTTGAGGTCAGGTATCCATACATGAAGGTTTCATTATTTGGCTGGACTGTACATTGGCTTGTACTGTTTTTCATTCTTTCACTTGTATTTGGCTTTATGCTGTTGAAGCCGTTTAGGGTTTCTGTTTAACCTTTTTTATACAACTTCTATACAAGCGAAAAAAACAACTCAGAAGGAGAACGAGTAAATATGAATACAAAAACCAAAGGGTTACAGAATGTTAGTGAAAGTATGTATGCCGGCGCAATATACGGAGTAACAGCATGGATTGTTTATGCAGTGGTTGAGTATTTTTTTACAGCCATTCTTCCTTGGATCATGACCCCGTCACATGCCTATACACCTGTTCATCGTTACTTTACTTTGCTGCTGTTTACCGTTTATCCGGTTATGGGTCTGATCATTGGTGGAATATCCGGACTCTGCATTTATGCGGCAACCAGGGCCAATCTATTCTCGAAAAAAACAGGTAGCTCAATGTTCGCTCCCTTTACAACACTTACCGTTGTTCTGGCCTTTAATGCAAATATATGTTATATATGGTTGTATACGGACTACCATATCCGTCCACTTTTACCCTCTATGGGTGTTTCCCTCCTCCTTCTGCCGGCGCTGGCGCTTAGTATAGGATATCCTCTCTGGCAGAAACGATTGCGTTTTATCACCAATCCCTGGACTGTTGCCTTTGTGCTGGTTGGTATTCTGCCATGGATACTTTATGAGCCGCTTCGTAGTGCCACGATGACAGTCAGGGCACTTTCAGCTCTTGTTTATCCTGCCGCTGTATTTTTGATATCATTTGTTTTTCATAAAATTATAGCTATAAAAAGAACCAGTAATTCGATGGAAAGCAGACCGGTGTCTTCTACGAGGGCGCTGGCGTTTCTTGTTCCTGTTTACTGCCTGGTTTTCGGCGCGGGTCTTATCCTGAAACAGACACCTCTGCAGACAGACCAGAAAACATTATCTTCACTTCAAAATACAAATAAACCCAATGTCATACTCATCAGCATGGATACAGTCAGAGCAGACCACCTATCAGTGTACGGATATGAAAGAGATACATCTCCCAATCTTAAAAAATTTGCGGAAGAGTCCTCTCTATACATCAATTCAGTCTCAACCTCTGACATAACATTGCCTTCACACGCATCAATATTTACAGGGCTCTATCCAACAAGTCATGGTGCCCATCATATTTTTAATACACCGTCAGAGGATGATTTAACAAGCGGATTTGCCGATTGGCCAAAAAGTCCACCGCCCCTGGACGATAAATTCGATACACTTGCTGAAATACTTTCTGAAAAAGGCTACTCAACAATGGCTGTTGTTGCAAACCCAGGATACCTCCATGATTATTATAATTTGGATCAGGGGTTTAATTTTTATGACTATAGATCGCCGGTTATATTTCTTGGAAATATTGTCAGCAAAGTACGCCCATTCTATCTAAGACAAACAATCCATAATTTCATGGCCTGGATGATACCAGCATCCGATCGTGATAACACCTATCGCCGTGCTGATAAAATTAATAAGGTTGCCTTTTCACTTATAGATAAGGCAAAAAAAGATAACAACAGTTTTTTCCTCTTTTTAAATTACATGGATGCCCATACAGAGTATGCCCCGCCGGCACCATATGACAGGCTTTTCCCGGGTAAAGATGAGACTTTTACAATGGGCCACTTTCGTGACTTGGAACATCAGGTATTGAGACTCGAAAGAGATATTACTGTTAAAGAACGGCAACATATATTATCCCAGTACGATGGTGGTATTGCTTACGAAGATTTTCATATAGGAAAACTGTTTGCACGGCTGAAAGAAGCCGATCTATATGAAAACTCGTTGATTATTGTCACTGCAGACCATGGTGAGGCCTTCGGGGAACGTAAGCATATTGAACACGGAACCTCAGTTTATCAAGACCAGGTTAAAGTTCCCCTTATTATTAAGTACCCAAACAGCAGCCAAAAAACAGTAATTGAACAGTATGTCAGCGGTGTTGATATATTACCTACCGTTCTGGACACATTGGGATATGAAATTCCCGGAAATGTTCAGGGTCTCAGCCTGTTGAAACCCGAAGATTTAAATAATAGAACTGTGATAAGCGAGTCATTTCCGGATCGTATAAAGCTCAGATTACATAAGAGGTTTCATCGTATCGAACGGGCAATATTTTCCAATTCCATGAAATTCATAAGTTCGACTTCAGGAAAGTCTGAACTTTATGACCTTTCAAAAGACCCCAGAGAAAAGACGAACATTGACATGGTAAATAACGCCATATCAGAAAATCTCGAATCAAAACTGAACAAATGGCTTTTGGCTGTAAAGGAGAAAAACGAACCTGAAAGAGTTAATGTTGCCCGCAATCAACCAAGTAAAGATACACTTAACCGGCTGAAAGCCCTCGGATATGTTCAATGACCACGTTTTATCCGCTAATTAGATGCGACTAAGTGCAAGTAGCAAGATACTGGGTTGCTGCCAACATCAACGGTGAAGTTTTTTTAACAAGACCAGGAAAGTAATTATAATTTAAATACAACATGAAACGCCTACTTAAAGTATTTCGAAAAAAGAACCATAGCCGTGACATAACAATTGTTTCGGGCCTGCCCCGTTCCGGCACATCAATGATGATGAAAATGCTGGAGGCGGGCGGCTTGCTTCCTCTTACCGACAACTTAAGAACCGCGGATGACGACAATCCAAAAGGCTACTACGAGTTTGAACGTGTAAAAAAACTTGTTGATGGAGACAATTCCTGGCTGGCCGAGGCCGAGGGGAAGGTGGTCAAGGTGATTTCGGCTCTACTATTGTACCTGCCTCCTGCCTATACATACCGCATCATCTTTATGAAGCGGTCCATGCCGGAAATCCTGGCTTCTCAGAAAAAAATGCTGGTTCGCCGTAAAGAGGACGCAGACGATACAAGTGATGAGGAAATGGCCGGGCTTTATATGGAGCACTTACAGCAGGTTGATGCTTGGGTCAACAGCCAGCCGAACATAATGCGTCTTGATATAAATTTCAACGAGCTGCTCGAAGATCCAAAACCTCATATTGAAATGATCAATAAATTTCTGGACGGTATACTGGATTCTGAAAAGGCAGAAGCAGTGATTGATCCAAAGCTTTACCGTCAAAGAAAAAAGTGAGCGGTTATGATTGTCCAGGGGAGTCTCAAAGACCATAGCACCAAAGGTGCAGGACTTTGGTTTCCGGACGTTGAAACTTCCACGCATGAGGGAATCGTTGCTGTAGGTGGTGATCTTTCTCCCGAACGCCTGATGCTGGCTTACAGAAGCGGGATTTTTCCTTGGTATGGTCCTGGCCAACCGATTCTGTGGTGGTCGCCTGATCCACGTGCTGTAATTCCGCTGGAGGCATTCCAGATCAGCCGTACACTCCGGAAGATTATAAATAGAAATATTTTCGAGATACGTATCAATTCGGATTTCAGCAAAGTCATAAAGCAGTGCGCATCCAGGCACGAAGAAAATTACGGGCCGGGCTGGCTTACAAAGGATATGATAGAAGCATATATCGAGCTTCACCGGCTAGGCCACGCACACAGCATTGAGGCATGGAGTGATGGTGAATTGGCCGGTGGACTTTACGGTGTCTGCATCGGCGGATTTTTTGCCGGTGAATCCATGTTCTACTGCAAACCTAACGCCTCAAAGGTGGCTTTGGCAGCCCTTGTTAAACATTTAAGAGCACGCGGTTTTGTACTGCTTGACTGCCAGGTGATCACAGAAACCACAGCCCGGATGGGCGCTGTTGAGGTCAGGAGAAAAGAGTACCTGGAACAACTTGCAGCCGCACTTGATCTTAATTGTACTTTTTATCCGATACCTTGAAGAGACCTGAGA
>JALUUO010000056.1 GCA_027021335.1 Nitrospirota bacterium | reverse complement strand
TATATTTCAGTTGTCAAAGAGCAACTTGAGCACCTGTTGGACGCTTGCAGAAAGTTTTTTGGCCGAATCTGTGGTTTTGCCCAGATGACAAAGGAAATCGCTTGCTGACTTTTTACGTGGGCATCAAATTTGTGAACACAAAAAACTCGTTATGTAATACTTTGAAATTGGGCTATTTAAAAGCCTCTTAAAAAACGTTTATGCCGAAAAAATAGGCCAAAGGAGCGCCCAGAAACGCAACTGCTTTAGTTGGCGGATTTGTAGGGCAGCGGAGCCGGGAGCGTTCCTGAGTTGGCCGTATACAAGGCCCAACAGCTCTGGGATGGGCTGGCCGTTCTACTGGGCAGCTCCGAAAAAGATTACAGGTTCGCTCTGGTGAATGCCCCTGAGAACATTGTCGAGACGGAAGTTGAGGCCCCCTGGGTAGGGGAACCATAATGCCTTCCGGGCTGTGCGATGGCTCGGTAAGAGCTGATCGCCCGTCAATACCGGCTCTACCAGCTCACCGCGACAACTTATCTCTTCTTCTGTTTAACATAGTCCCGGCAACAGGAGTAACCGTTACTGCATTTTTTACCCGTTGATTTTTTAGATGCTTTAGATGGCAGAAGCGGGTCGTCATCATCCATCAAAATACGATTTGCAGACCCCTCGAGATCGTCGTACTGTCCGCTTCTAACCGCCCAGAAAAGAATACCTAACATCACCAGGCCAAGTAGAATCATGCCAGGAATAAGACCGTAAATTACTTCCATCTCTGCCCTCTCTTTTTTCTATGGAAGGTGTTGTCAAAAACTTTGTAGAAGTTACTGATTCTTGCGGCATTGCCTATAACCAGAAGAGAACTCACCGGCATAGCCACGGCAGCCAGAACCGGAGTAACCATTGCCGTCATAGCCAAGGGAATCATAATAAGATTATAACTCAAAGAAATAGCTATATTCTGCCGGATAGTACGAAGAGTTTTCCTTGATAGTTCAACCGCTACTTTAACTTTTTCCAGGCTGCTGCTCACCAGAACAATATCAGAGCTTTCAATAGAAACATCAGTACCGTAACCTATGGCAATTCCCACATCAGAACGAATCAGGGCAGGAGCGTCGTTTACTCCGTCACCAACCATGGCGACAATATCTCCGTTTTGTTGAAATGACAATATCTTTCTATCTTTGTCTTCAGGAAGCACCTCGGCTTCCACACCCAAAAAACCTCCAAGTTTTGAAGCGACAGACTCCACCACCCGCTTTCGGTCACCGCTCAGGATGGTCAGTGATGCTCCACTGCTTCTAAGTGTTTCCATCAGGTCAGATGCGTCATCCCTTAAATTGTCCGTCAATCCTATCAGGCCCGCACCCTTTGAACCGATTGCACAGTAACAACAGCTAACACCTTTTTCCTCCAGCCGTTCTCCGTAAGTCTTGAGTTCCGCACTGATTCTCATACCCGAACCTTCAATAAAAGCAAGATTACCCAGAACCACTTCCGTACCGTCTACTTTACCTTTCACGCCAAGTCCGGGGTGGTTATAAAATGCCGAAACATAAGATTCAAATGGGTTTAAATTCTCTGCTGCGGCCGCCTCTAAAACAGCCTTTGCTATAAAATGTTCTGAATTTCTCTCTACCGCAGAGACCAGCCTTAAAAACTCCACTCGGTTCATACCGGAAGGCGGAACAAGTTCTTTGACAGACATACGCCCCTCTGTCAGGGTGCCTGTTTTATCAAAAACAAAGCGGGTCACACCGGCCAGAGTTTCAAGCGCCTTTCCATCCCTTATCAACACACCGTAATTCGCTCCTAAGCCCGAAGCAACCGAGATCGCCATAGGTGTTGCCAGCCCAAGGGCGCAAGGGCAAGTTATTATCAAAACCGATACTGCTGCAATAAGAGCGGTTTCCGCTCCTTGTTCGTACCAAATGAGAAAAGTTATTAAGCTAAGAAAAAGGGTTGCAGTCACAAACCACGGTACAACGCGGTCAGCTATTTGCTGACTTGGAGCCTTTGACTGCTGAGCTTCATCCACAAGTCGTATTATACGTGTAAGGGCCGAATCCTTGAGCAGACGCTCGACCTCTACGTAGAGAGTTCCATGAGTGTTAAGAGTTCCGGCCGATACCTTGGATCCGGGCTTTTTATTCACCGGTAGCGATTCCCCTGTAAGCATGGACTCATCAACACTGCTTTCTCCTTCCGTTACCGTAGCGTCGAGAGGAATTTTATCGCCTGGTCTTACCAGAACCTTTTCGCCGATTGCTATGGATCTAACCGGAGCCAAAACTTCTTTCATCCCTTCTTTGCCGTCTCGAAGCACGATAGCCACTTTCGGCTGTAAATCCATCAGCCGCCTTGTTGCCGATGCGGCCTGGTCCTTGGACTGCATTTCAAGGTAACGCCCTATGAGAATGACAAATAAAAAAGTTACAAGCGTATCGAAATATACTTCACCAATACCGCTCCCGCTTAAAGTCACATAGGCGGAATAAAGAAAAGTCATTGCCGCTCCTATGGCTATGGGAAGATCCATTGTAGGGTGAAGTCTTCTCAGGCCTAACCACGCCCCTTTAAAAAATGGGAGCCCGGAATAAAATATCGTCGGCGTAGCCACGGCAAAACCGATCCAGTGAAAGAACAACCTGTATTCACCCTGGTCCGCCCCGGCATAGAGAGCTACAGATATCCAGAATAGGTTCATCATGGCGAAACCCGCAAAGCCCATGCGCAGCAAAAGAGTTCTCTTCCTTTTCTTGAACTCCTCTTCGGCTGTTTGAAAGCTGTATGGAACCGCCGAATAGCCTATTTCCGATAGGCTCTCAATAAGTTTAGAGAGCTTGAGCAGGCGGTTATCCCAGCTCAGACTCAAACGCCGTGCAGTTAAGTTGACAGCCGCTTTTACAACTCCTGAAATCTTACTGAGTCTGCGTTCGATCAACCAGACGCAGGCAGCGCAATGGATGCCTTCAACAAGAAGACTGATCTCTCGAATATCCCCCAGCCCGCCGTTTACAAATTCTTCCTGAATTTCGTCAAGATCGTAGAAAGTATTTTCTTTTGGAGACCGCATCGGAGATTGCTCTGGAGGAGTCGGTTTTATCCCGTCAGGAGCTATGCGGTAAAAATCATCCAGGCCTGCTTCATATATTGTACGGCAGACAGACAGGCATCCATTACAGCAAAAACTCCGCGTCTTACCGGCAATCTCTACCGTATAACAAGAAGAAATCTTTGCAGGAACCGGCAAGTTGCAGTGAAAGCAGTAGGCCGGCTCAGAAATAGAACTCACTTTTTATCTGCTGAGGCAAAAATGCGCCTGCTAATCTCAAACTGCTCGGTTCCTCGCCGAATACTGACAATAATATCCCAAACACCAGGCAGTGGAAAACTCACACTTCCTGAGTATCTATTTCCGCTCTCATCCTCTTTCATAGTGACCGAAAAATCGGCATTCGCATCAGAAGGACGAAATGCAAAAAGACTGACTTTCTCTGCACTAAGCGGTCTTCCCTTATCATCTTCTGCAAGAACCTGATACCTGGCAGGACTGTTCACCCTTATATCATCCGGAACCAAGAGTTCGGTCTTCCAGTTAAGCGCCGTCTCAGCCGCTCTTTTGGCGACCGTCTTATCATAGTTTTTTCCGCGGTCATAATAGTCCTCTGTCACCAGGCCCGGAGATGTTTTATAAGCAATGGTCATCATAACCACGTTGGCAGTCAATACTATAAGTATCATTCCCACCCAACCGATAACCCATGGATTTTTCAGCGCGGAACTGTTTTTCAATTTTTCTCCTTTCTCTGTTTTGCCTTTTCCGGTGCGATAAACATGCTGTTATATTCGCTCCGTATTTCACGGCCATCTGCACCAGCAGCACTTAGTAAGAATCTGACAGGAGTATTCTCTCTTTCGATATTCCCTGGCGCAATACGCACAAATACCGGTATCGGCATAACCTTGCCAACCATGATCCGTTCGGGGTTAGAGACTCCGGCAAGAGTGATTCCATCCGGTCCTGACACCGTAATAGTCGCATCCAGTTCTCTGCCGGTTTTATTAATGATTTTCAGGATATATTTGTTCTGAATGTTACCGTTGCTAAGCAACACAAACAGGGGTTGACGCTCATGAAGCACCTTAAAGTCAACCGGTGCCGTATGTGTCAGGCCGTATACAATTCCACTTAACGATGCAAGAATGATTAATAAATAAACAAGAACCCGCGGCCTGTGTAAAATTTTATTTTTCTTGAAAATCCGGGGATTATCTCCTTCTTCAAGTTCCCTCAATGATGCATATCTTATCAGGCCCTCAGGGCGTCCCAGCCTATCCATGACCGAATTACATGCATCAATACAGAGTCCGCAAGTGATACACCCCTCGGCCTGACCTTTGCGTATATCCACACCTGTCGGGCATACGGCCACACAAAGCTTACAGTTTATACAATCACCTTTCTTATCCGCAGTCGACAGCCCTCTTTTCGTATCATAAGCAGGCATAATGGTATCACGGTCACACATCACACCTTGAATCCTTGCGTATGGACATAGCCAGAAACAGACCTGTTCCCGCAGGAATCCGGCGAATAAATATATTACTGAGGTAAATATGCCAAGGGTAATCCATGCAGCCGCAGGCGCCTCAAATCTAAAGTAGGCACGCCAAAGCCAAAACACATCCGTAAAATACGCAGCAAATGTAACACCCGTAAGCACTGCTATTAATAGCCAAACCAGGTGTTTAAGTGTTTTGATTCTTATCTTCTGAAAACTCCAGGGAGCTTTATCGAGCCTGCGGCGTTTAGAAGGTGCTCCTTCAAGTTTGTCTTCGATAAAAGTAAAAACATCCGTCCAAACCGTTTGAAAGCAGAAGAAACCGCAAAAAACTCTTCCGGCAATCGTTGTTACCGCAAAGAGGGTAAAAGCCATAGAAAACAGCAGAAGTGAAAGGACCCAAATATCCTGCGGCCAAAGAGTTATCGAAAAAAGATGGAATTTTCTGCCGGGAATGTCAAAAAGTATTGCCTGCGTCCCATTCCATCTTATATATGGTGCGAAAAAATATATAAGCCACAAAGAAGCCGTAAACCACTTATAGGTTCTAAATCTTCCTTTGTTGATTCGTTTGGCATAAACCGTTTCATAACCGGTATTTACATGCCAGTAATCATCAGGCTTAGAAGTAGAGGGAGAAAAAGTATTCAACCTTCAGCCTTCAACTTATATGTAAACTGTTAGCAAGTTACTCATTCTGCACACTGCCAAGCCTGTATACGTAAACGGCAAGCTTTTTAATCTGCGTCGGGGTCAGTTTTCCTCCAAATGTAGGCATTCTGGCCTTTATAGTTTTGGGATCACTGGTATCGTTCACACCATGGATAATTACATCCCTTATTCCTTCTTCGGTCCCTGAAAAACGCCAGATCGAATCGGCCAGGTTGGCAGAACCCATGTCTTCTATACCCCGTGCGTCTTCCCCATGACATGCGAAACACATGGCTTCACCTTCCGTCATCCCCATAAACACGTCACGGCCCGGCTGATAAATACCGCCTGAAGAGATCTGCATTACGTACTTCACAACATCATCTATTTCCTGCTTGCTCAGGGTCTTTCCATGAGCCGGCATGTTTCCTGTTCGGCCAAGTGTAATATCCTCTTCTATATCTTCTATAGTTTCACCGTATAGCCAGTCATCATCAGCAAGAACCGGAAAACCAGGAGTTCCCTGGCCGCCTGCTCCGTGACAGGCAGCACAGTTATCTCCGAACAAAACCTTAGCCGAGACCTGCGTATAATTAGAAAGTTCAGGATTACTAAGAATTTCTCTTGCGCTCATATTCTTTATTTTTTCTTCATATGGCGACCGTATTTTTTCAATTTCAGCCATACTTTCTTTGTACTCCTTAACCTGAGTCCACCCAAGAAGACCACTGGTCGAGCCACGAAGAAGAGGGATGGAAGGATATAAAACGCAGTAAATAAGCACTACTATCCAACTGGCATGAAAACCTATCCGCCACCACTTTGGAGGCGGGTTTTCAAGTTCTCGGATTCCATCCCATTGATGTCCTGTGTCCTTAGCCTTATAGGGGTTTTGCCGGTCATTTATTTCCACCTGGATCATCCTCCTTCATGATAATATACCGGTGTGCTTCAAGAGCCTCGCGGTTTTTTGGCCTGAATACGTAAATATAAAGCCCGATCATAAGCAGGGTAATGCTGACAGTGATGATAAGGCCAATCCAGTCTGTACCTGTTAACGCATGCCAGTCTGTGCTGAAATACTCTGTTATTTTATTCACGATAGTCCCTGCCTTCCCGGAATTTCACCATTGTTCCCAGTGACTGAAGATAAGCAACCATTGCATCCATTTCCGTCTTGCCTGCGACAGCAGTTGAGACGTCTGCAATCTCTTTTTCAGAATAAGGAACTCCTATGGCCTTCATGGCGCCTACCCTCTTTTTTAGGCTTACCACGTCAATGGGAGCGTCTTTCAGCCACCTGTATCGCGGCATAACCGACTCCGGCACCATCGAACGCGGATCAAGAAGATGAGCCACATGCCATTCATCCGAATACTTTCCCCCTACCCTGGCAAGATCCGGTCCTGTCCGCTTAGATCCCCACTGAAAGGGATGATCGTATTTTGACTCTACAGCCAGTGAATAATGTCCATATCTTTCCTTTTCATCACGCAATGGTCTGACCATTTGGGAATGACATGCGTAGCATCCTTCACGAAGATAGATATCCCTTCCCGCTAACTCCAGGGGCGTGTAGGGGCGAACTCCGGCCAGCTCGGGAAATCTGGGTGAGCCGTCCGAGGCCAGCGCGTTATCCTCCAGGACATTTTCGAGATAGAACAGGGGAACAATCTCCACTATTCCGCCAATGGAAAGAACAAAGGCCACCATCAGCAACAAGGCAAAAACATTCTTCTCCAGTTTTTCCTGCAAACCTTTAGGTTTGTCTTCTGCCATGAGCAACTCCTCCTTGAAGAAATTCTTTATCAGGCAACAGCTTTTGATTTGTTGATCGTCATTACAGTGTTGTACAGCATCACCAACGCACCTGCAAGAACCAAAACACCACCTAAGGTTCTCAAAACATAATAGGGATGCATAGCAGCCACAGACTCTGCAAACGTGTAGACAAGATTACCGTATTCATCGTAGGTGCGCCACATCAAACCCTGCATGATTCCGGAAACCCACATGGCACATATGTAAATAACAATACCGATCGTATGTATCCAGAAATGAAAGTTTACCAGCCTGGCCGAATATATCTGTTTGTTCCACAGACGGCTCAACATATGATAAATCGCCCCGGTTGAAACCATAACCACCCAGCCCAGCGCTCCTGAATGAACATGGCCTATTGTCCAGTCAGTATAATGGGAAAGAGAGTTGACTGTTCTTAAAGACATCATAGGGCCTTCAAAAGTAGACATGGCATAAAATGCAAGTGATACTATCAGAAACCTCAGCACATAGTCGGTGCGAAGTTTATCCCAGGCCCCGCTCAAAGTCATCATGCCGTTAACAGCCCCGCCCCACGACGGGATGATCATTCCTATTGATATTATAGCGCCCAGAGAGCCCACCCAATCCGGTAGCGCTGTATAAAGAAGATGGTGTCCACCTATCCAGACGTAACCAAAAACAAGAGCCCAGAAATGAAGCACAGAAAGACGGTATGAATAGATAGGACGATCAGACTGCTTGGGAACGAAATAGTACATAATTCCAAGAAATCCGGCTGTAAGCAGAAAGCCGACAGCATTGTGACCATACCACCACTGAATCATGGCGTCATGAACCCCTGAAAAAATAGAGTAGGATTTAAATAGTTCCACCGGGATAGCCAGGCTGTTAACCACATGCAGGTATGTAATCATGACCATCATTGCAATAAAAAACCAGTTAGCAACATAGATGTGCGAATTTCTACGCTTGACTATCGTCATAATGAAATTAAAAGCATACGCAACCCAGACAAGGGCTATTGCTATGTCAATGGGCCACTCAAGCTCCGCATATTCCTTGCCCTGGGTGAATCCCAAGGGAAGAGTAATAACAGCGCTGACAATAACCAGGTTCCAGCCGATAAAGGTAAACCAGGCGAGTTTGTCGGACCAAAGCCGGACCGAACAGGTACGCTGTACAATATAAAAAGATGCCCCCATAAGGGTACACCCGCCGAAGGCGAATATCACCGCATTGGTATGGAGCGGCCTTAGCCTTCCAAAAGTAAGATAAGGGATATCTAAGTTGAGTGCAGGCCAGGACAGCTGGCTCGCAATAATAACCCCCAGTAGAGCCCCCACTACAAGATAAATAACTGCAGCAACGGAAAACCATTGAACGATTTCAAAATTGTAACTCTCTTTCTCATGTGTTCCTTCCATTACTACCTCCTTTATACATTCAGAAACTTGGATAGGTTCTTTTTTTGTCTTTGAGCAAGCGCCTCGATTGTGTATTTATCAAGAACACCCAGAAGAGCATTTTGCGCCTCTTGCCACACCGGGTGAGCAGCGCATAATACATCCCTTTTACACTCACCTTTTCTTGTAAGGCAGATGTTAAGTCTGATTGCTCCTTCCACAGCTTCAACCACATCTCTGATAGTGATATCAGCCGCGTTAACCGCCAGAGCGAATCCTCCGTTTTTTCCTCTGTATGCCTTAACAAAACCTACCTTACAAAGCCCCTGCATCACCTTGGCAAGAAAACTCCGCGGAATAGTTTCATGTAAAGCAATATCCGTCAGCGTAGCAAGATCGCCATTGTTTTTCATCGCAAGATGGATAACCGCCCTTACAGCATAGTCTCCTAATCTAGTCAGCGTCATTTATAAAAAGCAACATCTCCTGCCGAGTACCGCCTCATGGTCGATAAGCCTATACATAATAAAGTGGACCTTTTTTATCATGTATTAGAATGTTTTGTCAAGTCGGGAATTTCAGGAGACGTTCTTTTCTAAATAAACTCAGTTCCCCCTTTCTGATCGCTTTTGATATGGCTGTTGTAGATATCCAAGCGGCACGGGCTACATCGGCTATCGGAAGCCGGTGGTTTTCGAGAAGTTCTTTTGAAATGCGTTGTAGAACAGCAGAAATACCGGGGCATCTGCTGCCGCTTTGGAGTCCGGCAAGGCTGATGCCTTTTTCATGGCAAACAGTGCGGAGCAATCTGTCTGTCTTCTTCTGTCGATCGACTGGAGAGTTCTGGAAAGCGAGCGGCTCTTTAGTGCCGGAAAGGGAAAAACTAAGTTGACTCAGGATTTTTTATTCATATGCCCTAAGTTTTTCTGCATTAAAATGTGTTATAAGCGAGTCCAGAACTTCATCAAGATCTCCTTCCATAACCTGGTCTAGTTTGTGTAAGGTTAGTCCGATCCGATGGTCCGTCAACCTGTTTTGCGGAAAGTTATAGGTTCGGATACGTTCGCTCCGGTCGCCTGAGCCCACCTGGGTTTTACGGTCCTCTGAGCGTTCTGCATCAAGCCGTTTCATCTCCGCATCATAAAGTTTGGCCCTAAGTACTTTCATTGCCTTGTCACGGTTTTTAAGTTGGGAACGTTCATCCTGGCACTGAACCACAATTCCTGTTGGAATGTGAACTATACGTACCGCAGAGTATGCGGTGTTCACACTTTGACCGCCGGCTCCGGATGAGCAGAATGTATCAATACGTAGGTCTTTCTCTTCGATTTTGATATCTACATCCTCTGCCTCGGGAAGTACAGCCACGGTGGCTGCGGAAGTATGAATTCTTCCTGAAGTCTCGGTAAACGGTACTCTCTGCACACGATGCACACCACTTTCGTACTTCAACCTGCTGAATACGCCCCGCCCTTCCACAGAAGCGACCACCTCTTTAATGCCTCCTATGCCGGTCTCGTTTATATCTATAACATTCACTTTCCAACGCTTGGAATCAGCGTACTTGGAGTACATACGAAAAAGGTCTGCACCAAAAAGAGCTGCTTCATCCCCGCCTGTGCCGGCACGGATTTCCAAGATAACGCTTTTGGAATCACGCGGGTCTTTGGGAACAAGCAGGGCCTTTAGTTCAGATTCGATCTTTGGTTGTTTTGCACGGAGATCCTGGAGCTCGGCACGTGCCATATCTTTGAAGTCGGCATCATTGGAGTCGCAGATAATCTCTTCCGCCTCTTCCGCCTCCGCCAGAAGTTTTTCGTAGTCATTGATCTTTTCGACCAACACTGAGAGCTCAGCCTGCTCTATGGAGATGCGCCGGTATGCATCAGGATCGGCCAAAATCTCCGGCTCCACCATGCGGCGTGTAAGTTCATTGTATTTTTCTTTTATTGCTCTTAGTTTTTCTAACATCGCTGAATAAACCAAGTAACTACATTATAGTTGAGTTGAAAACTGAAGGCTGCTGGTCGGGTCCTATGCCTAGACTTTCACAACTGTTGCATAAATTTTTATTAGGTCTCTAAAATAATTTGAGATAAACTGTTTCAGTTGAATAGCAAACAAAAAACAGGAAACCCGCGCATTCGGGTTTCCTGTCGTAATAGAGCAGCGTTACTTATTTGCGTGCTTTGCGTACTTTTTCCTGAAACGTTCTACACGCCCTTCGGTGTCTACCAGTTTTTGCTGACCTGTAAAGAAAGGGTGGCACTTGGAACAGATATCCGTATGTATTTTCTTCTCGGTGGACCTGGTG
>JALUUO010000055.1 GCA_027021335.1 Nitrospirota bacterium | reverse complement strand
GGATCGGCCAAAATCTCCGGCTCCACCATGCGGCGTGTAAGTTCATTGTATTTTTCTTTTATTGCTCTTAGTTTTTCTAACATCGCTGAATAAACCAAGTAACTACATTATGGTTGAGTTGAAAACTGAAGGCTGCTGGTCGGGTCCTATGCCTAGACTTTCACAAGCAGTAAACTATCCAAGTTGAGAGTTTTTCACCGAACTGTTGCATAAATTTTTATTAGGTCTCTAAAATAATTTGAGATAAACTGTTTCAGTTGAATAGCAAACAAAAAACAGGAAACCCGCGCATTCGGGTTTCCTGTCGTAATAGAGCAGCGTTACTTATTTGCGTGCTTTGCGTATTTTTTCCTGAAACGTTCTACACGCCCTTCGGTGTCTACCAGTTTTTGCTGACCTGTAAAGAAAGGGTGGCACTTGGAACAGATATCCGTATGTATTTTCTTCTCGGTGGACCTGGTGACGAATGTTTCACCGCATGCACAGCTGGCGGTAACTTCCTCATACTTTGGATGTATGTCGCTTTTCACAGTAAATACCTCCTGGTAAATAATAACTTTATATAATAGCAGACTCTTCGATGGTACTACAACTCGAAATTATAGTGATAAGAGTGAAAAGTGAAAAACTTTTTGCATAATGGGGATCAACACATTAAATCTTTACGGCAAACTACTCAATTTAGGCAGCAATTTAGGCGGAAGATACCGGCTACTCCAACTGGTATAAATGATACAAGGCAGACTGTTTTCCGAGAATGCTTGCATTATAATTTAGCCCTCTGGTAGAATTCGTTTTAACCTTTATTTTCTTTAGGTTACACTTCTCTTAATAAGCGAGGCGGTTCGTGTTGGAGAACCCAGATCATCCAAAGGCCGGTTTGCTGAATCGGGCGGTTGCAGGCATGATAGACCTTATTGTGGTTGCAGCGCTGTCCGGCATACCTAACATAGGGCTTTTGGCAAGCATGTTGTACGTGTTGATCAAAGACGGTTTTTCAGGTGGACAGAGCCTTGGAAAACGCCTGGTTGGGATTAAGACACTGGTGATTACAACCGATAAAGATGCAGGCTTTAGAGAATCTATAATAAGGAACACACCACTACTGATAGCCAGAATACTGTGGATCGTCCCTATCATCGGTTGGCTGTGTGCCGGGGCAGTGATTTTATTTGAAAGTATGCTTGTTGTTGGAAGTCTGGCCGGTAAACGCTTCGGCGATGAACTTGCCGATACTCAGATTGTGGAGGCAGTTTGATGTTTTTTAAAAAAGTTCTAGGTTTCTTTTCTAATGACTTGGCTATAGACCTTGGCACGGCTAACACGCTGGTCTTCCTAAGAAACAAGGGTGTTGTGTGTGACGAGCCCTCTGTGGTGGCGGTGGACAAAAGAAAAAATCGTGTTTTGGCTGTAGGCAGCGAAGCCAAGCGAATGCTCGGAAAAACTCCTTCCTACATACAAGCCGTCCGGCCTATGAAAGACGGTGTGATAGCCGACTTTGATATAACAGGTGAAATGCTCAAGTATTTTATCGCCAAGGTGCATAACCGCACTGCCTTTGTGTCTCCACGTATTGTAATAGGCGTGCCGTCGGCTATCACACAGGTAGAACGGCGTGCCGTAAGGGATGCGGCAGAGGCATCCGGAGCCAGGGAAATATTCTTAATAGAGGAACCTATGGCTGCGGCAATGGGAGTGGGGCTCCCAATCGATGAACCTTACGGCAATATGATAGTGGACATAGGCGGGGGGACCTCTGATGTCGCAGTGATCTCGCTTTCAGGAATCGTCTGCAGCAAGGCTGTACGTGTAGGCGGTGACAAGATGGATGAAGCTATAGTCAACTACATAAAAAAAACATACAGTCTTCTTGTGGGTGATCGAACCGCTGAGCAGATCAAAATTGAAATAGGCTCAGCAATAGAGATTGATAAAAGCGATCTATCCATGGAGATTAAGGGGCGAGACTTAATATCAGGTATCCCAAAAACAGTAACAATAACCGAAGACGAGGTCAGAGATGCTCTTGCAGAGTCTGTCTCGCTTATTGTGGAGACAATAAAGATAACCTTAGAAAATACACCTCCGGAACTGGCATCAGACATCGTAGACCGCGGCATAGTAATTGCCGGCGGCGGCGCTCTTTTAAGAGGACTTGATCACCTGCTTAGAAAAGAAACGGACCTGCCTGTGGTAATAGCAGATGACCCGCTTTCGTCCGTTGTGGTTGGAGTCGGCAAGGCTTTGGATGACCTTGATCTGCTTAAGCGTGTATCTATTTATTAAGAAAAAATGGTTGTAACGGTTCTTCAGTGCTGTTACGATTATTAATATTCTTAAGTCTTCAACCTGTTAAATACCTGAGAAGTTGCGTGTAGATTATGCCGCCCCGTAAAAAATATCCAATCATACTGCTGGTTTTTGTGGTAGCATCCCTTTTATTGATGACCTACCAGGTACGTTCCGGCAGATTAAGCCACCCGGCATTCGGTCTTTTATCTCCTGTATTTAGAGCGATAAACGTTGTTTTAAACGGCATTCAGGAAACCTGGGATGATTACTTTGCCCTGGTGGAAACCGAAGCGGAAAATCGAGAGCTTCGGCTCAGGGTCGAAAAATTCGATATGGAGCGCAATCGTTTCCGCGAAATACTTGCGGAAAATAGCAGGCTTCACAAACTGCTGGAACTTAAAGGAAACTCATCTTGCAGCATGACAGCCGCCGCTGTTATAGCCGGAAATTCGGCGGACTGGTCACATACTCTTACAATAGATAAGGGTTTAAAAGACGGTATAGCCGTTAACATGGCGGTAATTGGGGCGCACGGTCTGGCAGGTCGTATATACGCCGTGTCGCAGGAGTCAGCAAAGGTGCTGCTGATAACGGACTTTAAGTCGTCGGTGGCTGTAAGGTTCCAGACATCCAGGGAAGAGGCCATCATGGACGGCGCCGGTGAAAGCTGTAAGCTCAAATATGTTCACAAGGACTCCTTTATTCAGCCCGGTGAGCGTATAATCACATCAGGCCTGGATGGGATATTTCCCGAGGGTATTCCTGTGGGTATCGTCCAAAAAGTAAAGCAGCTGGATTACGGTATATTTCAGGAAGTAACTCTAATGCCGAGTGAGCGTTTAAACAGCCTTGAAGAGGTGCTTGTAATTGTATCCGGATCTACCTGCATTGATATCAAGCGTCAGAAGACATGAGTATCGCAAATATACTTCGTTGGGTTGCCGTGTTTGCCGGTCTGCTGATTTTTCAAGTTATCACACCGGCTTTTCGTGGGGTCAAACCTGATTTTATATTGCTGCTGGTCTTTGTTTTCGGATTTAAGTTCGGTGAAACACGGGGTCTTATATTCGGAGCTTTATCCGGGTTGATTCTTGATATTTACTCTGGAAGCATTATCGGTCCGCATTTTCTCAGCAAAGGCGTAGCAGGCTATGGTGCAGCCTGGTTTCCCGGGATTTTTTTCAGAGAAAACAGGTTTATAATAACTGTTTGCATGATATTTCTTACTCTCCTTGACGGAGCCATCCTCGAGGCTGTCTTCAATTCTTACTCCCCACTTGGAGGGCCCAATATGTCATCGGTCCTTCGTCAAGCCGTTATTGTAGGCTTGTTATGGACACTGATTGATCGTATATGCAACAGAGAACTGATAGAAGAACAACACACATAACCAGAGCCAGTCGAATTCTTGTCGTTATTTTGTGCGTATTCACTGTATTTTTGTTGAGGCTTTGGCAGCTACAGGTTGTCGAAGGTGAAAAGTTCAGCCGTCTGGCTAAAAACAACAGAATTCGAACGGAGAAAGTTCCCGCGCCAAGAGGAATTATTTACGACAGAAACGGGATTCCTCTGGTAAAAAACGTGCCGGCTTTTGATATCTCAGTGATTCCTGATGAATTTCCGGTGGAAAAGGGAACTCTTCTGGCGTATGTTTTGTCCATGTCTTCCGAAGAACTGAAAGGCAAGCTTGAGGCAGGACGTCGTTATCCACACAAGCCGGTTAAGGTCAAAATAAACGCATCTATGGAAGACGTGGCCAAGGTGGAAGCAAGGAGGCTTGAGCTGCCGGGTGTTCGTGTAGATGTAGAGGTGAGCAGGAGATATCTGCATGGTTCAACTGCTGCCCATATTTTGGGCTATCTTGGCAGACTGCGCTCCAGCCAGGCGGGTAAAAAAGAGTACAAGCACGTTCCGGCCGATGCCTATGTAGGTCAGTGGGGACTCGAGGCCAAGTACGATAAGTATCTTCGTGGAATTCCTGGGGACAGGATCTTTGAGGTAAACGCCCTGGGCCAAAAGATTCGGGAGGTCGGCGTACGCCCGCCTGAAAAAGGCGCCGACCTTTATCTGACCATAGACCTGGCCGTGCAGAAGGCAGCAGAGAACGGCTTTGGCGGTAAGGCAGGCGCTGCAGTTGCCATTGACCCGCACAGCGGTGAAGTTCTTGCCCTTGTAAGCCGTCCTTCCTTCGATCCTAATCTCTTTGCAACAGGTATCTCCTCTAAGAAATGGAACGAACTTCTTAATGATCCTCAAAAGCCTTTATATAACCGTGCTCTCCAGTCACAATACCCGCCAGGTTCCACTTTTAAAATAGTGGTCGCACTTGGGGCTCTTGAAGAAGAAGTTGTAACTCCTGAAGAATATGTCACCTGCATCGGCAGGATACATCTTGGCAGAAGAGCTTTTCGCTGCTGGAAGAGGGGCGGCCATGGCAAGGTTAATCTTCGTAAAGCTCTTGTAGAGTCTTGTGATGTATATTTCTATGATATGGCTCTGCGGCTTGGAATAGACTCTATTGCCAAATACGCTAAATCCCTAGGACTTGGATCGGTTCCAGGACTTGGTCTAGTGCGGGAATCTTCCGGTATCATACCAACAAAGCAGTGGAAGCTCAAAAAGATGAATGAGCAGTGGTATCCCGGAGAAACCCTTAATGCCTCAATAGGGCAAGGGTTTGTCTCGACATCACCGTTTCAGATGGCACAGATGATCGCCACACTTACAAATGGAGGAAAAGTATTTAAACCCAGCCTGGTAAAAGATTCTACGGTTGAAGTGCTCTGGGAAACCGAACTTGACGATGACTTGATTGCTATAATTAAAGACGCGTTGCAAGGGGTTGTTGAAGACGATCATGGCACAGCACGGTCTGTGCAGTCTTCCCTTGCAACTATAGCCGGTAAAACCGGTACAGCCCAGGTCAGCAGCCTTGAATCCTGGAGAGCCATCAAAGAAGACGATAAGGGGCTTCTGGAAGACCATGCATGGTTTGTGGCCTTTTCCCCGGTAGATCACCCGGATATCGCTATTTCGGTTATAGTGGAACATGGAGGGCATGGAGGCAGCGCAGCCGGCCCCATAGCAAAGGCGATGGTAGAGGCTTACCGAAATAAAGAGGCAGGAACTTTCAGTGAAACTAGATAGAAGACTTATTACAAACTTCGACTGGCTTATGCTCGGCCTGGTGCTTACACTCTCAATAGTCGGAATTGCAACAATATTCAGTGCTACACGACCCATAGGAGAGGCACCTCATCCGACTTTTTACCTTAGACAGTCTGTCTGGATGGGAATAAGCCTGGTCGGGCTGATCTCTGTGGTCAGTATGGATTACCGTTGGTTTCATCGTTTTTCATACCCGTTTTTTGCGCTTGGCGTTTTTATGCTTGGAGTAATTTTGGTGGCAGGGCATAAAGGGATGGGGGCACAGAGGTGGCTGGCTATCGGTCCGGTTTCTTTTCAGCCGTCAGAAATCACGAAGATTTCTTTCATCATGGCGCTTTCACGGCACCTGGCTGAAACAAGTAAATTGTTAAACATGAGAGATGTCGCCAGAATATTTCTGGTCTTTCTGGCGGTTCCTCTTGGGTTACTTCTGGCTCAGCCGGACCTGGGCACAGGGCTTATGTTCGTTTTTATTTTTACCGCTATGCTTCTTGTGGCAGGAGTCAAGCGGCAGGTGCTTATAGCGCTGGTTCTGACAGTGGCCCTTGCTGTGCCGTTTCTTGGCAGTGTTTTCTGGTCGGGCCTCAAGCAATACCAAAAGAACCGGATAGTCGCTTTTGTCAAACCTGAGATGGACCCCTCCGGCATCGGCTATCAAATAGCCCAGTCGAAAATAACGGTAGGTTCGGGCGGATTTCTTGGAAAAGGTTACACAAAGGGAACACAGGGAGTGTTGCGATTTCTTCCGGAAAAACACACGGATTTTGTCTTCTCAATATTTGCCGAGGAATGGGGTTTTATAGGCTCGGTAATTTTTATAGGTTTTTTTCTGCTTATTCTAATGAGAGGGCTTGAGACGGCGGTAAAAGCCAAGGACCGATATGGATATTTTCTTTCGGTCGGTATAGTTTTTCTGCTTGCTTTCTATTTTACGGTAAATATCGGTATGACGCTCGGATTGGCACCAGTGGTGGGAGTGCCGTTGCCCTTCATGAGTTACGGGGGTACGGCTCTGGTTACCAACTACCTGGCTATAGCCATACTTATTAATGTGAAAATGAGACGGTTTGAACTGTTTTACTGAATTTATTTAGCTTAAAAACTCTAAGAATCGACCGGTTTCAGTCCGTACTTTTCCATACGGTATATGAGTGTGGGTCTGCTCATGTGCAGAAACTTGGCAGCACGGGTTTGATTACCGCTGTTAACCTTAAGCGCATGGATTACAAGATCTTTCTCAAGGGCTTCGATATCTATACCTTCCGGCGGTATATCGAGGCGCATGCCTCCGAAGGCTTCTCCTTGCTGTTTCAACACATCAGGGAGATCCCTTGCGGTAATCAACGGAGATTCTCTAAGGATAGTCACATGTTCGATAACATTCTCCAGTTCCCGTACATTGCCGGGCCATGAGTAGGCTTTTATAAATGACATGGCTTCGTTGTCTATCTTAATTTTTTCGTCTTTTGAGTACTTTTTAAGGAAATGATTCACAAGAATAGGAATGTCTTCCCGTCTCTCGGCAAGTGTTGGAAGAGATAACGTGATCACCGAAAGCCTGTAGTAGAGATCCTGCCGGAAGTTCTTCTGCTTTACAGCCTCTGTTATGTCAACATTGGTGGCGGCAATGACACGTACGTCGATCGCTCTGCTTTTGGTATCACCAAGCGGCTCTATTTCTCGTTCTTGAAGAACCCTTAGCAGCTTGGCTTGCAGCTCGGGTTTCAGCTCTCCGATTTCATCAAGGAATATTGTGCCGCCGTTTGCAGCCTCGAACTTTCCTGCTCTGTCTGCAACTGCTCCGGTGAAGGCCCCTTTTTTGTATCCAAAAAGTTCACTTTCTATTAAAGTCTCTGGAATGGCAGCGCAGTTGAGAATTATCAGAGGACCATTTCTTCGCTCACTCTCAAAATGAATTCCTTTGGCCAGAACTTCCTTACCTGTTCCGGATTCGCCGAGAATGAGAATGTTCGCATCGCTTGAGGCTACTTTTCTAGCCATAGAGAGAACCTTTTGCATGGCAGGACTTTTACCAAGGATATTATCTAACTGGTTCTTGTTTCTTAGACTGTCTTTCAGTGAGCGGTTTTCACGCTCGAGTGCTTTTATTTTAAGGGCCCTTTCGATAACAATTGTCAGTTCTTCCCTGTCAAAGGGTTTGGTAACATAATCGAAAGCTCCTTTTTTCATCGCATCAATTGCGGATTCCACGGTAGCATATGCCGTAATCAGTATCACTTCCGTTTCCGGCCGGATCTCTTTAACCTTGCTTAGAATTTCCATTCCTGTGATTCCAGGCATATTGATATCGGTGATTACTATTTCGAATATCTCGGCATTAAACGCCTCCATTGCACTTTCGCCGTCGGGTTTATCCACAACACGAAAGCCATGTTTTCCAAGGTTGTACCCGACTACTTTCCTGAGGCTGTCGTCATCATCTATAAGAAGTATATTAGCCCTGACCATCAGATTTCTCTCTCGGATGCTTTTGGAAGATATATACTCATTACCGTACCCTTACCTACCCTGTTTTCAGCTTTAAGCAAGCCGTTGTGCTCACGAAATATTCTGTTGGCGATGGATAGGCCGAGTCCCGTCCCTGTACCTTTTGTTGTAAAAAATGGTTTAAACATTTTCTCAATAACTTCCGGGGAAATTCCGGCTCCCGTATCTGCAACTTCCACAACGACTCCTGTTTCATCCTCCCTGGAACTGATACTTACCGTGCCTCCGTTTTCGATGGATTCAACAGCGTTAATAAATATATTCAGAAATGCCTGTTTGAGCAGGTCCGGATCTCCTGTAATCTGTATATGAGCAGGGATATCGATATCGAGCTGCACTCTGCGCTTTTTTGCCTTGAAAAAAACAAGGAATGAAACCGTGCGTATAATCTCAAGCAAGCTGAGAGGACGGTGTGCCGCCTGGCGGGGACGGGCTAAGCCCAGAAATTCCTCTACTATCTTGTTAAGACGTTTTACTTCTTTACTTATTATTTCGAAAAACTCGTGTTTTTCGTGTCCCTTTGGAAAATCATCCTCCAGTATCTCCACCGCACCTTTTATAGCGCCTAGCGGATTACGTATTTCATGCGCCATACTGGCTGCCAGTTCACCCAGCGATGAAAGACGGGCTGTTGCATGTAGATGCTCCTCGGCATCGTAGATTTCTTCCGCCTGCTTCTGCAGTTTGCCTGAAAGTACCCCGGTAACAGCTCCTATAACGGCGTATACGAAGAGTCCTATAAACTTGTCCACCTCCACCTCTTTAAACTGGAAAGGAATGTGAGGGGAAAACAATATGCCTGCGATAATGGAACTTATCAGTCCGCCTTTCAGGGCAAACCAGTATGAGGCTATAATTATCGGAATGACATATGCATGCCCCATTACCGTATGAAACAAGTACCACTGGTGGGGAGCCGAGTAATGAAACAGGGTTATCACGAACAGGAGAACGCCTATAGTAGCTACCTTCTCTTTAATTACAAGCCTCCGTAACATTAAAAAATAGCGAAAGACAATCACATTGTCGGCATTCGAATATATGTATACGGCACCTAAAATAACCCATTGATATAAAACTCTTTTTTGTTTTTAACCCCGAACTTGGATTAAACCTCTAATTAAGGTGGTCAATAAGAAGTTTTTAATCAGGTGAAAATCAAGAATAACAGAAAAGTAACACTGCTGCCAAGAATCGAGCCCAGTATTACTTCCCTAAGAGAGTGAATCTTAAGAACAACCCTGCTTGCCGATATTGCCAGCGCCGCCAGGGCCAGAATGATCGAGAGTTCCACGGCCTTGGTCATAAAGGTGGCAGATACCCAGACAGAGAATGAAAAGGCGGCGTGACCGCTTGGCATTCCGCCTCTTAGGGGATGGCCTTTGCCTGTCATAGCCTTTATAAGCACAACCAGTATTAGAACAATAATGAGAGATATCAAAGCTATATCTGTTTTGTTGTGGCTTACCACAGGCAACCCTTCTTCGAGCGCCCTTTTAATCGGGGGGAAAAGTATAACGTATCCGACAACCAGGGCGCCCAGGGCGGTTATCAGCACCGCTCCTGCTGCAACATCTTTGGCTGCTTTGGCTTTTGGATGAAAATCCAGGGAGAATAAATCGATTGCAGCTTCCAGCGCTGTATTGATCAGCTCGGTGGCAAGAACCACGATTACCACTATAGATATGGCGATAAACTCGCTTCGTGAAACACCAAGGATAGTGCTTGCAAGAAGGACGACTACAGCGGCATAAAAGTGATAGCGTACATGGCGCTGGGTTTTAGCGGCATGGAGAATTCCTTCAATGGCATGACCGGCGCTTTCAATCCATCTTTTAACCGGCACTAAGCGCCCCCAGCAGCTCTTTCTCTTTACTATACATCTTCCGTGCCTGATAAGCGTTTTTCTCGTGGTCGTATCCAAGCAGGTGCAGAAGTCCGTGAACCATAAGCCGGTCCAGTTCATACTTAAAAGAATGACAGTTCTGCTTAGCCTGTCTGTATGCCGTAGGTATGGAAATAACTATGTCGCCTAGAAGTAGAAACTTTCGGCCGGACTTCAAGTAGGCATCCCTGGCGGATGCCGGTGTGCTGCCGGCAGGCAGCATTGGAAATGAGAGCACGTCTGTTGTTCTATCAATACCGCGATAGCGCTTATTCAAACTGCGCATGCGGCGATCGCCGCAAAGCAGAAGGCTAACCTCCGCCCTTGACAATTTTAACAGACTCAGTGCCTTTTGCGTTCTCAGTGCTAGTTGTTTCGTATCTATCCTGTCGGCTTTTCTCTGGGTATCGGTTACTCTTATCATCCAACCCCATTCCCGGGTAATTTACCCGCTTGTGGAATATGCTTGTGAGTATAAATGTAAAATGATTCTTGATCCTCTGAAGATCCTTAAGTGTAAGCTCGCATTCATCGAGCTGATTGTCCAAAAACACCTTGTTGGTAACCTTGTTAACCAGGGCGGCAATACGGGCCGGTGTTGGATCTGTCAACACCCTGGAAGCGGCCTCTACACCATCGGCCAGCATTACCAGAGCCGATACCCTTGTTTGGGGCTTAGGGCCGGGGTATCGGTAGTCGTTTTCATTTACGGGTGGGGTGCCGGGCTCGTGAAGATTTTTGGCCTTTTCGTAAAAGTATGTCATCAGGCTTGTGCCATGGTGTTCGCTGATTATGTCTACTATAGGTTCCGGAATATTATGAGCGCGGGCCAATTCAACCCCCTCTTTTACATGCGATGCTATTATCAAGCCGCTCATTGTGGTGGAGAGTTTTTCATGACGGCTGGTCATAGACTGCTGGTTTTCTATGAAATAGTCCGGTGTTTTAACCTTGCCTATGTCGTGATAGTAAGCGCTGACTCTGGCAAGAAGCGGG
>JALUUO010000054.1 GCA_027021335.1 Nitrospirota bacterium | reverse complement strand
CATGCTGTTGGAGATTTCTCTGGAGTGGGGGCCTGGCACTGAAAACCGATTCAACAGACTGATTCACAGGGCTGTGAATTGTGTTTTCTCGCCACTCGTTGCCCCGTCTCTCACTACTTGCGAGAAATTTTTCCAACAGCCGGCATAGAAACGAACTAGTAGTAATAGGGGTATGATTGGGCATTATGATCAGCCTTATTAAGTACTGTTCCAATAATGTAGGTAGAGTTCTCTAGCGCGGCGCATGCTTCCATTAACTCTTCCTTTTTGGTCTTGCCCGCCTCAGCCACCATCAATATAGCATCAAGACTAGGAGCAAAAGCCATGACATCATCAACGGCAAGCACTGGCGGCAAGTCGAACAACACCAAGCGAGAGGGATACCGATTCTTCAATTCCTCAACCAACTGAGTCATCTGAGGTGAAGCCAACATTTCCGAGGAATTGAGCAGCGGACGCCCCCCAGGCAACACAACCAGATCACCGATATTCGGATGAATCAATAACTCACAAAGAGGCCCACCATCAGCAAGATACGCACTAAGCCCTCCTCCAGCTGGCAGGCCAAGGTACTTATGAACTGTTGGGCGGCGCAGATCCGCATCCACCAGTAAAGCTGTCTTTGAGATCTCCATGGCAAAATTTATAGCCAAGTTGATTGCTGTTACCGTCTTGCCCACTTCAGGGCCGGGACTGGTGATCCCCAAGGTATTCCAATTGTTCGCGTTAAGTACGCGTAACACCTTGGTTCGCAAGAACTTATAGGCACTGAGGTGATTACTCTGATCATAATCACAAACAATACGATTCTCGCGCAAAAAATCTTTGGAAACTGAGACGGTCCTTGTTTGCTGGTAGTTGATGCCATCGGCACCTACTACTGGATGATGCCCTGGCGCCGGCGCGGCATCCTCCTCTACCTTGGTCTGCTGCTTTAGACGCGCACGATTTAATTTTTCCACTCGGTCTATCAAAATGATTTCCCTTAATATCCCCTTTCAGCCTTTTTACCAAAGAAAAATATCGTTTAAGTATCGGCTCATGGAAAACCAGATCACATCAAGTGGTTTCACGTAAACATGGACGACTATAAGCAATAAGGCAAAAGAGGCAAAGATAATGGTTAGAAAAAAGATCAAACGAGTATGCTGTTTCCTAATATCTGCATTGGTTTCGATAAAAGCGATGGAAGCGATAGGCGCCATACCTGTCAACATGCGCATGGTACGCGCGTCACGGATTGTTGTGTCAAGATTTTCAGACATGGCTGCATAGCCAAACCCACCGCCAAGAGACAAAACCAGCCCAAGAAACAAAATCGCTACCCGATTTGGTTTGACCGGCGTTTCAGGCAGCTGGGGTGGATCGATTAGGGTAAAACGCTCACCCTTGCTTTCCTGCTCCAACTCCTGTGCGACCTGAGCCTCCATCTGCTTGGCCTTGATCTCGTTATAACGCTGTTGGGTATTTTGCTTTTCACGTGATAGAGCAAAGAATTCCATTTCCACCTGAGGCGCCTCCATCAAACGCTCTTCATATACCGCTTGCTTGTCCTTTAATTGCCGTAGCTGGGACTTTTGGGCACGTAGCTGTGCTTCCACTGCCTGGAGTTGAGCTTGAAGATTTATGTAGGCGGGATTCTCGGGTACCACCTCCTGCTCCTGCGCAGGTCCATCTAAAGTCTGACCAATGAGTTCCTGCTCAAGGGCGGAGATGGCCTTGGAAAGTCGCACCACATCTGGATGTTCTGGAGAATATTTTTCTCGCAGAAGGATAATTTCGGTCCTTAAATTGGTCAGTTCTTTCATGCGCTCGTCAGTGGTGCTTACGTTACCAATCTGACGCTTGAGTGCAGCAATTTCCATTTGCAACTTGACCACGTTGGGATGCTCCGGCGCGTACCTGGAACTCTCACTGATATATTGAATCTCCAATATCTTGAGCTTGGTTTCCGGATCCATAACACGCTCCCCCGTCGAAGATATAATGGGCAACGCGGGATCAATCTGTGCTAACTGTCCCTCAAGATAAATCTTTCGTTCTTCTAAGGAAATGATCTGGTTTTTCAGCTCCCGGATATCTCGCTCTGTCCTGTCCAGCAACTGAAGATTGAGTTCCATCAATTGAGGCAGCTTACCGGCATTCAGCTCCTTGAAACGTGCCATTCGTAATTCCAAATCAGCCAATTTATTCGACAGCCTCTCAGCTTCTTCGCTTAAAAACTCAGATGTTTCTTCCGCTTTCTTAGTGCGATTCTTGATGTTTTCAGTCAGGTACAGGGAAACTAACTCACCGGTGACACGCTGAGCCATATTGGGATCCCGGCTGTCATAGGAAAGAGAGAAGGCAATTGTGGCCTGGGTAGGCCTGCCGCTTCGCGGATCAATGACATCCGAACTGAGAATCTCCAGATTAACATCCTCTCGCATCCTTTCGATGATCTCTTCGACTGTCTC
>JALUUO010000053.1 GCA_027021335.1 Nitrospirota bacterium | reverse complement strand
GCATAGCTCGACAGCTTTGATGCCAACATAGATTTTGCCCGGTGCAGACGCAGTTTTACAGCCGTTACCGAAATCTCCATAATTGCTGCAATTTCATTATATGAAAGATCCTGGTACCTTCTCAGAATTAATGGCAGCCTGATTGATTCCGGAAGAGCCTGGACAGCCTCCTGAACAATTTTTGAAAGCTCTTTCTGCTCCAGTTGCCGGTCAGGGCCAGGATTGCCGGAGTTTAATTTATCTTTAAGCCTGGAAGATTCTTCGTCCTGTGTTGCACATGTGTTATCGGGTGTCTCCCGCCGGCCGGCTCTCAGCCTGTTGAGACAGAGGTTTTTGGCGATGGTGTAAAGCCAGGTGGAGAATTTACTTCGGGGCTCATACTGCGGAGCAGCCTGAAAAACCTGGATAAAGGTATCCTGGGTAATGTCTTCGGCATCATGGGAATTACCGAGAAACCGAAAGCAGAACTGGAAAACAGGACGGTTGTATTTCTCAAAGAGCGCTTTGAATGCGTCTTTGTCTCCCTTGCGAAACCTTACCATCAGCCGGGTATCCGGATCCAATGTTTTATGCCTGGTCATCTGGAAATGCCACCACCGACTGTATATTCTTTGTGCCAAGCAGCCACATAAGTAACCGGTCAATGCCAAGGGCTATTCCTGAGGCCGGAGGCATGCCCGAATCCAGGGCTTTAAGAAACGCTTCATCTACCTGATAAGCCTGGCCGTCTGGCCGCTGCCTCTTGCTCTGCCACTTTGCAATTCTTTTACGGTGTTCGTCAGGATCGGTAAGTTCGTGGAAAGCGTTTGCTATCTCGAATCCGTCCAGGTACAACTCGAATCTTTCGGCGACCGGAAAAACAGGATCTGGACGTGTACGGGCAAAAGCAGCGCTTGATGCAGGAAAATCCGTAATAAACACTGCTCCAAGTTCTCCAAACCTTGGTTCCACGCATCCGGCAAAAATTCCGGCAATAATATCCGCCGGGCTATCCGGCAGACTATGGACGACTCCCATCCGATCGGCTGCTCTATGCAGTTCTTTTATGTCTGACTCAGCAGGGTCAAGGCCGGTGTAACGCCTGAACACTTCTCTGTATGTAATGCGGGGAAACGGCTTCTTTGGAGGTATTCTGCCGGTTTTGAGTGACAGAGATATAACTAAATCCTCACAATCGGTCATAATGTCGGAGATTCCGGCCCATGCTCTGTACCACTCGAGCATAGAGAACTCGCAGAGATGCAGGGAGCTGTTTTCTTCCAAACGAAAAACCCGGGCTATCTCGAAAATACGTTCATAGCCTGCTGCAAGCAGCCTTTTTAGGTGAAGTTCAGGGCTGGTTATCAGAAAGAAACCTCCTTGAACGGAAACAGAGTTTAGATAGGGTTCAACAGCCGGACAACAAACCCGGGCAGGAGTTTCAACCTCGAGAAACCCACTTTCCCTGAAGAAAGAACGAATCTGAAATAAAATATCCGCCCGCAACTTAAGTATGCGGCGGCGGCCGGCCAAATCCATGTCCGGCATATCTGACTCGGTGGGATCAGACTTTCTGGGTGAGTGAATCCTGGCTTCCTCAAGTATCCAGCCGTTGTCTCTGCGGCTTAAGATGCCTGATATCCAGTCGCCGTCTGAAGGATTGCAGCCAAGAACGCCGCTAAGGGATATTTTTAAAGAGAAGTCACCCAAGCCTTTACCGCACCATCTTCCGGCTACAGGACCTCCGCCTTTGGATACTGCCTCTTGCAGGGATATCCGATCACCTTCGTAGGGCGGGTATTCATCCGTAGTTTTTTTCATAGCATTAGTTACTAGTGTCCGGGTTTTAATTAAATAAATTCAACTTCATCATTTTATAAAGTTGACAGGTATTCAAACATGTGTTTAAATCAAACGTATGAATGATAAGGGGTGTTAAAACAAGGCGGCATCCGGAAAACACCCGAGAAAAAACATATATGAGTCAAGCAGACACTAAACAAGACACAAAACAACTCATTCTTGATGCAGCGGAGCGGCTTTTTGCCAGAAATGGCTTTCATAATACATCACTTCGCTCCATTACCAGCAAGGCGGGGGTAAATCTGGCAGCAGTGAATTACCACTTCGGCTCCAAGGGGGCCCTTCTCGATAAGGTATTTGAGAGGCGTCTTCTGCCTCTGAACAAGATTCGCCAGGATAAGCTGGAAGATGTTCGAAATTCTGCCAAGAAACAAGGCCGCAGGCCAGGGGTGGAAGATGTCCTGCGCGCCTTTATTGAGCCGACGCTTTGTTTTCGAAACTCCGGTCAGGGCGCAGAAGATTTTATTGTTCTTGTGGGCAGGACTATTCACGAACCTGATAACACGGTGCTCAAAATTTTCCTTAGTCACGTTGACCCGCTTTTTAACCTGATTTTCGAGATCCTTCAGGAGGCGCTTCCTGATATACCCAAGGATCATTTATTCTGGCGGCTGCAATTCACCTTTGGAGCTCTGGGTCATACCATGTGCAAAGTCGACAGGTTGCAGTTTCTTTCCGAGGGTCTGACTCCAGGCCCTGACACGAATTCTTTAACCCAAATGCTGGTACAGTTTGTTACGGCAGGCATGGAGACGACATGAAACTCAAAGACCGGAACAAGGTGACAGTTCTTTCACCTTTCTTTTATGTACTTTTTTTACTGCCGGCACTTGTAGGCTGTGCAATGCATCAGCCGCAGCCCATTGATCTGCCGGTACCTGTTCCCGAGTCTTTTACTGAGCCGTCTAAAATGGTTAGTAAGCAGGCAGTTGAGCATAAGATCCCTATTGCACGATGGTGGAAATCCTTTAACGACCCAAAACTTAATGCCCTGATGAAAGAAGCCTTTTCAAAAAACCTCGACCTGGCCCAGGCTTACGCACGGCTTGATCAGCTTGAGGCTGTATACCGGACCACCAGGTCGGCACAACTCCCGTCACTTGGCATAGAAGGGCAGTGGAGCAAGGAAAATACCCCGAGTTTTTTCGGCAACAATACCGGCAACAGCCACATATTCTCTCTGGCCGCTGGCTATGAACTGGACTTATGGCAGAAGTTGAAGTCCAGAACGCAAGCAGCCAACCTGGAGATGGCGGCATCGCAGGAAGAAATAATGGTTATTTATCTAACGATCTCCGCCCAGTTGGCTGACAACTATTACCTGGCCGTGGAACAGCGTGCGCAGCTGGAACTTATAGACAAGACTATTGACTCATTTGCCGATACTCTGGCACGGGTGGAGCAGCGCTACCGTGAAGGCCTGGTTTCTGCTCTGGATGTATACCAGGCGGAGCAAAATCTGGCCATTGCTAAATCGCAGCGGCCTGCTTTCGAGTTATCCCTGGCCCAGGCCGAACATGCCTTGGCCATTCTCCTGGGGCATTATCCAAAACATAATAGTAATATGGCAGGGGACCTGCTTAAACTTCCAAAGGCTCCTGCGGCCTTTCCAGCAGGCCTTCCGTCGGAGCTATTGGCAAGGAGACCCGATGTTGAGGCTGCTCTTTTTCGCCTTAAAGCTAGTGACGCGCGAATTGCAGTGGCTATTGCCGAGCGTTTCCCTTCTTTTAACCTGCTGGGCAACTACGGCACAATGAGCATTGTTTTTAGCACTGGAGACATTAAGGGCTTGTTTTGGAAGGTGCTGGTCGATACAGCATTTCCGATTTTAGACGGGGGCAAAAGAAAGGCCGAAGTGGCAAGAACAAAGGCTGTTTTCCGGGAAAACCTGGCCTTTTACCACAAAACCGTTCTTGACGCTTTTAAGGAGGTGGAAGATGCCTTGGTCAGCAACCGCACTACTGAAGAGCGGATAGCAAGTTTGCAAAAGAGGGTCGAGGCAACCGGTGCTGCGTTTCATCAAACATTTCAACAGTATCTTCAGGGCCTTACCGATTACCTTCCGGTACTGGCCGCCAAAACCGTACACCTTGATGCCCAAAGAGGGGTTTTAGCAGCCCGGCGGCAGCTGATTTCAGACAGGATAAGCCTGGCTCGGGCTCTTGGAGGAGATTGGATGAAACAGGAACTTAAGAATGTTATGCAAGAAAAGCAGAAAAAGAAAAAAGGGCGAAAGTCATGAGTTTTGATAAAAACAAAGCTATGAAAATAGTCCTTCCGGTTGTGATCGTTCTTGCCGGTTTTGCAGTTATGCAGATAATGGTTCTGCGCAGGCCGGCTCCGCAGAAAGAGGTAAAAGATCACCCGGGCCTGCTGGCAGAGGTAACAAGGCTCAGCATGGAGAACCACAGGATCAAGATCTTTGGTACAGGCACTGTCAAAGCCCGTCGTGAGGCCACTATAACCCCTCAGGTTAGTGGTGTAATCACATATCTGTCTCCAAATTTTATTGCGGGTGGCTTTTTCAAACAAGGAGAGCCGCTTTTTAAAGTAGAAAGCCTGGATTATAAGCTCGCCGTTGATCGTGCCAGGGCCGCGGTTGCACAAGCGGAATTCGAGCTTGCAAAAGAGGAAAGTAATGCGCGGGTGGCAGGTATCGAGTGGCGGCAGATGGCAAAAAACAACAACGACCTGCCAAACCCCTTGGTGCTTTATGAGCCGCAGTTGAAAAAAGCACGGGCCAACCTGTTATCGGCCGAGGCCGAGTTAAAGCAGGCCGAGTTAAACCTGCAGCGTACACTTGTTAAGGCACCTTTTAACTGCCGGATAAGGCAGGAAAACATCGATTTGGGCCAATACGTAGGCTCTGGGCTAAGTGTTGGTACGGTTGCTGGAACCGACATAGCCGAAGTTGAAGTTCCGCTTCCGGTTGAAAAGCTGCAGTGGATTGATATTCCCAGGCAGGGGGCAAAAAAAGCCGGCTCTCCCGCTATGTTGAGTGTTAATGCCGGAAACCGAATTTTCAGATGGCACGGCCGTGTGGTTCGTTCTATAGGAGAGTTCGACCCTAAAAGCCGTATGGCAAGAGTGGTTGTGGCTGTAAATGATCCTTACCAGCTAAGCAAAGAGAGCATTATAAAGAAAAAACCAGACCTGGAGATCGAGATGTTTGTAGAGGTTGTAATCGATGGGAATACTCTTACAAACGTAATCCCTATTCCCAGGCGCGCCTTGCGTCATGACAGTACTGTATGGATCGCGGATGAGCAGAATAAACTTCGTGTCCGGAATGTGAAGGTTGTATGGAGGCAGCGTGAAATCGTCCTGATTAAGGAAGGTTTGAAGCCCGGAGAACTTCTGGTCCTTACCAGGCTGCCGGGTGCGGCTGACGGTATGAAGCTAAGACCTTTTGAGCAGGGAGCGCGGTAAAACAGTGAAAAGTGCAGTCAGGTGGATGACCCATAACCATGTGGTTGCCAACCTTCTGATGGTTGTGCTGGTTATTGGCGGATTGGTAAGAATGCCAATGATAAAACAGGAGGTTTTTCCGGAGATCAGCCTGGACATGATTCAGGTTACTGTAGCCTACCCTGGCGCCGGCCCTGAAGAGGTGGAAGAAGGAATACTGCTTCAGATAGAAGAAAACCTGACCGGCGTGGAAGGAATCAAGCGGATAAAGTCCATAGCCATGGAGGGCCTGGGTACGGTGAACGCCGAACTTCTGCCCGGGGAAGATCCTGACCTGAAACTCCAGGAGGTAAAAAGCGAGGTGGACCGGATCATTACATTTCCTGAGAACGCGGAAAAACCGGTGATTACTAAGCTGTTAAACCGCTACGAGGTGATATCCCTGGTGATATATGGCGATGCCTCAGCCCTGACTCTGAGGGAGCAGGCCGAGAGAATCCGGGAGGAGCTGCTTAATTACCCAAACATATCCCAGGCCGATTTAAGCGGAGTTCGGCCCTATGAGATATCAATAGAAATACCGGAAGAAAATCTTCGCAGGTATAACCTGACCTTAAGCCGGGTAGCCGATAGGATAAAAAGAGCCTCTCTTGATCTGCCGGGCGGTACAATAAAGACCAAGGGTGCGGAAATACTTCTACGTACCAAAGAACGGCGCTACATCGGGCCGGAATATTACGATATTTCGGTACTTACAAACCCCGACGGCACAAAGGTTAAACTTGGAGATATCGCCTGGATCAAAGATACTTTTGCAGATACCGGTTTATCAGCCCGTTTTGACGGAAAGCCGGCTGCTATGGTCAAGGTTTATCGCGTAGGCGATCAAAAGCCGCTCGAAATTTCAGATACTGTAAAGAAATATGTAGAACGAAAACGGCCCAGCCTGCCGGATTCACTAAGCATTGCCACATGGAATGATACTGCTGAACTCTTACACAGCCGTATGTCGCTTCTAGAGAAAAACGCGGTTTTAGGTCTAAGCCTGGTTATTATAATTCTCGGGCTTTTTCTCGAAATCCGGCTGGCTTTATGGGTTATGCTCGGCATTCCTATCTCGTTTTTGGGAGCCATGCTGCTGCTGCCGGCCCTTGATGTTTCTATCAATATGATCTCTCTTTTTGCTTTTATCCTGGCCCTTGGAATCCTGGTCGATGATGCCATAGTGGTTGGAGAAAACATATACGCTCATCGACAAAAGGGAGATTCTTATTTAAAGGCCGCCGTAGATGGAGCTTTGGAAGTAGCTGTACCGGTGACTTTTTCTATTCTGACAACGATCACCGCTTTTCTTCCCCTGATTTTTGTAAGCGGTATGATCGGTAAGTTTATAAGGGTTATTCCGCTGGTGGTTGTATCTCTTTTGGCTGTATCACTTATTGAATCCATATTTGTGCTGCCGGCCCATCTGGCCTTTGGAGGCCCCAGGCCTGCATCCCGTGGTTTGATAGGAGCTATTGACCGGGTTCGAACCGGGTTTGGGAAAAGGCTTAACAGCTTCATTTACGGACCATATCAGAATTTTTTGAAATTCTGCTTAAGAAACCGATACGCCACAATAGCAGTGGGTATTGCAATGCTGTTTCTAGCGCTAGGAACTGTAAAGGGGGGAATTTTAAAATTTCATTTTATGCCGGTGGTTGACGGCGATGTGATCACTGCCTCACTTAAAATGCCGCCTGGAACACCAGTTGAAGAGACCGGCAAGATCCAAAAAATCATTGAAGAAAAGGCGATGGAAGTTGTTGCCCAATACGATAAGGCACGCGCTGATGGAAGTTCAATTCTGCGCGATGTTTATGCCGTGATCGGAGGCACTATGATCGAAACCGGGCAGATGGGAGCAACAGTTGATTCCAGATCACATCTTTCTGATATGGCCATCTTTTTAAAAGAGAGTGAAGAGCGTGGAATTCCGGCGGTCGAGATCGAGAACCGCTGGCGTGCCAAAGTTGGAGAGCTTCCCGGGATAGAATCACTTGTGTTTATGTCAAACGTAATTCGAATGGGTGCCAATATCGACATACAACTTGCACATGAAGACTTCAAAATCCTTGCTCTGGCTTCAAAACAGATCCAAGATGCCCTTGCCGAGTATCCAGGGGTTGGAGATATTCAAAACAATTACTCAAAGGGAAAACAGGAAATCAAGTTTCGTCTTACAGAGGAGGCCGATACCCTTGGAATTACTGAAGAGGATCTTGGCAGACAGATCCGTTCTGCTTTTTACGGAGCCGAAGCGCTCAGGCTCCAACGTGGAAGAAACGAGGTTAAGGTCATGGTCAGGTATCCGGAGAAAGACCGCAAAAATCTCTGGAATCTCGAAACCATGCGAATTCGTTATCCCGGAGGCGGAGAACTTCCCATAACCAAAGCCGCCGAGATTACAGAGGGACGTGGTTTCAGTGAGATCAATCGTACAGACAGAAAAAGGGTTATCAATGTAACGGCAACCGTGAATGATAAAGTGGCTAATGCCGAAGAAATACTTTTTGATCTAAAAAAAACAGTGCTTAAAAAATTGACCGATGATTATCCCGGTTTGACATTTAATATGGAAGGCGAGGAAAAGGAACGTGCAGAATCGATGGGCAGTATGGCTCAAGGATTTATTTTGGCCATGATAGCTATGTTTGCTCTGCTTGCAATTCCATTTAGAAGCTATAGCCAGCCTCTGTTGATTATGGCAGCCATACCTTTCGGCCTGGTAGGTGCAATCGCAGGACATCTTATAATGGGATTTAAGCTGAGTATGCTCAGCATCTTTGGAATCGTGGCACTCTCAGGCGTGGTAGTAAACGACTCTCTTCTTCTTATAGATAAGATTAACCGAAACCAGCGTGGAGGCACTGAACTTTTTCAGGCGGTTGTCGATGGAGGCACACGGCGGTTCAGACCGATCCTTCTGACCTCACTTACAACCTTTTTCGGCCTAATGCCCATGATTATGGAAACAAGTGTGCAAGCCCAGTTCCTTATCCCTATGGCTATCAGCCTTGCCTTTGGTATTCTCTTTGCCACAGGCATAACTCTTCTTCTGATTCCTGCTCTTTATCTGGTACTGGAGGATATCCGCAGTTTGTTAGGGTTAAGAACTCGTTTAAAAACAACTTAACATTTTCGCATTTTGTTCGAGCCTACCCTTGTGAGAGTCAGCAGGCGTTTTTTGATGCCCATATCCGCTAAATCCATTGCGGGCTGGGCAGGTAAAACCCTTTCAGAGCTTGACAGGTATGCCTATTGCGGTCATAGCGTGATCATGGAAAAAAGAAAACATAAGTGGCGTGACCGCAACGTCCCTGAAATCCCTTATCAATGACTCTCAACCTCCTCTTCATCCTTCATCCAGGATCCATTAAGAAATAGCTTCTTCAGCTTCTCCTGATGTATTGGTGGAAGACTTTTCAACACTTCATTAAAAGGCATCACTTTGAGAACACCTCCGGGACAGTTTGAAAAACATCCTTTTTTTCTGTACCCCCTGCACCGGTCACACCTGTTGGCATACTTTACAGGCAACTTTTTCACATTACCTTCTTTGTCCTTTGTCTCCCTAAACCTCCCCGTTTCCTCCATAAGTATGGAACCGAATGGACATTTCCTGGCACACTGACCGCAGCCTATACAGGACTCTTTTTCAAGGTACAAACAGCCTGTCTCCTCATCCCTCTTGATCGCTCCCTTTCTGCAACTGCTCATGCAGAGCGGGTCATCACACCCCTTGCATGCATAAGGCATGACTACATGCCCGATCCTGACCCCGTTTCTGACATTCCTCTCAAAACCATGCCTGGATTTGCATGACTTTTCGCATGTGTTACAGAGCAGGCAACGGCTTAAGTCCACAATTCTGATCTTCTTTGTGATCGCTTCCGGTACCAACATCTTCTCCTCTGTATAGGGAATCACTGATTCTCCTGGTTAGAAGTAATTACTATCACTTAAAGCCTGTATCCAACCTGTGTAAATACACTTGTATTATCATAATCTTCTTCATCGTAACGTTCGACGAAGAGCATGGCAAAAAAGTGTTTATTGATCTGCCAGTAAAGAGATGTTCCGTAAGTAAGAATTCTAGAGGTAAAACCTCCTTCGATCTCAAGCTCTTCCTCTTCATGACTTGCATATACCGAAATATCAAGCCTGTTCATTATCATTCTGGATATATTAACGTTAAATTCATCATCAGTTGAAGTGTAGTTGCTGATATGTCTATAGCGAGTTGAGATGTCAAAACCATAGAAATCAAGCCTTTTTATCCCCAGTGTAAACCTGAAGGCATCTTCATTATATACCTCTCTTTGCTGATATGCTACTGCTGTATACAATCTAAGTAGCCTTGACAGCTTGTAGTCTACCCTCATTCCAACTCTGGTCAGAGAGTTGGTGTCCAGGTAATAGCTGTCCAAGCGATCGATCCGGTCAAAAAACTGTTTTGAGGACTCGAAGTACTTTATTGCACGGTAGTAATTATAAAATATATTGAAACGGAGGGGTTTAGACAAGGTGTATTGAAGGCTTGTACTAACACGCTCTACATCAAAGCTGTCTGATATCTGGTCAACACTGATCGATGAGGATGCATATAAACGCACCTTACTCCCCAGGTCTGAATGAAGTCTTGCCGAGAAGTACTCTCTGTCCGTCTTTCCGTTATAGTTAAGGTTCTCGTAACCAAAGTTGAGTTTGAACTTATTTTGCTCGAAAAAACCGTAAAGTCCAAGAGACCTGAACTCTGTATTAAAGGAGTTATCATACTTGTCTGGAGCAAGACCTCCAAAAATACCAAATCCTTTTCTATCATTTATAAAATACTTCACATTGATTCCATCAATGCTTGTGTTATACATCTCCCCAATCAATTGTCTTCCTAATGTGATCTTAAGATTTTTTTTGGGTAATTTGTACCCTATCCATAAATCCTGAAACCTGTATTCAGGAACCTTATTATGAACGTCCCTATCAGATATTTTGGTCCTACTCCGCCCGTTTAGGTTGAAAGATAGGAAGGACTCATCATCCTCTCTCTTATATATTTTAAGCTTGGATGTGAGAACATTAAAGTCGTTATTACCACTATCAGATGAGTAGTAATCACTAATATAAAACCTCCCCTTAATTTTACTTGCCTGAAGGCAGAGAGGAGTGAGTATTAATATTGAAAAGAGAATAAGCATAGTTCCTGTCTTATTAAGCTGTTTTCTCTTTCCAAGTATTTTCTTCAGTTTAGAGAGAGGTTTTTTCATTATCTTTTTATCTAGAAATTTCATTAGTTATTAAGTTTACTTGCATCCATTTTTGTTGCCGGCATCATCCCAGTTAAATAAATTGTGACAGAGCGTGCAGTCGTATGAGCATGTTTCGTGTTCCTCGTAATAATCAGCTTCATGACATGCAAAACAGTTGTCATCTGTTACTCCAGCATACTCTCCGGGGTAACCAGTCTTATGACATTGGACACAATCCGTCGAAGCGTGGATGCCTCTGAGCTGAAAATTCTGGTGTGTAAAGCTTGCTCCTAACCATGTATTTTGCGAATGACATACTGTACAGTCTTGTGGATAGTTGAACCTACTATGATTCGCTGCAGACGTATAATCACTTTCATGACATGCGTAACAATCATTATCAGTTACGCCGACATACTGGCCGGGATAGCCGCTCTGGTGACATGCAGTACAGGCCAGAGTTGCATGAATACCTGTTGCATTGAAACTCTGGTGAGTGTAATTAGCCGGAGACCAGGCATTGTTATTGTGACAGTCAGTACATGAGGTGCTGAAGGCCAATGTCGTATGTGAAGGTGAC
>JALUUO010000052.1 GCA_027021335.1 Nitrospirota bacterium | reverse complement strand
CCATATCGTCACCATAATCATCATCCCCTTCAAAGGGTTTGTCTATCAGGGCAAGAACATCTCTGCCGCAAACTTTATAACACCGTCCACATCCCAAACATCTATCGGGATCAATTGATTCAATAAAATTTGGTGTCCATGGTTTTCCAGATCTTGTGTAGCTAACAACTTTTGACATAACTTATCCCCCCTGTTTCAGAAACTGAATTTGTACTTATAAGTTGCCCAAGGTAACTTCTGTTTTTAGATTGCTATACAAATCTAAAAGACAGGATTGAAGATTGTTTTGGAACAACTTTTTAATTTTTGAAGTAGCAAGGGTCATGCCATTAATTTACTGATAATGCCTTAGGGGTTGGGTGGTTTCACACCTATATTTTTAACGCATAAGGCTGTATGGTTTAAAATAACGGTTTTTTCTGGTGAACCCTGGGTAATGATTGGACTTTACCGATGTTTTGAAAATAAATGCCAAGAGGAAAATATAGTGATTAATTATGGATAAATGCTTTTACTTTAGATGAATAAATATTGTTTTGTTGTTAAATATCTGGCTTTTAACTAAAAGAACTGTCCCACAATATTGGTTGCTTGGTGACATTTATGTATCTTGTAAAGGCTGCATTACCTCCTAAACTATCTTTTAAAAATAAAATTCGAGACAGTGATTTTAGTGTTTTTTTAATATAGATGTGTTGATTGTCTCTGGTTGGTGCTAAGGTGAATAGTTTTATTTTTGTTTCAAAATCTTTCGTTTTACCGCCAGTTGTTTCAGCTTTATTATGTGGGCTGGGATGTCGACATTTTTAGGGCAGACTTCAACGCAGTTATATATAGAATGACACATCCAGAGCCCGTTGCTTTGAGTTACCTTATCAAGTCTTTCCTCCTCAGCGGAGTCTCTTGAGTCAAATATGAATCTTGCTGCCTTGACAAGAGCTGATGGGCCAAGGTAGCTATTGTTTCTCTGGTAACTCGGGCAGGCTGAGGTGCAGGAGCCGCACATTATGCATGTTATAGCCTGCAGTATTTTATTTTGTTCTTGAGGTGTCTGTTTCCTTTCCCGCTCTGGAGGAGGCGTGTTGTTTATAAGGAAGGGCAATATCTCCTCGTTTTTCTCTAAGAAAGGTTTTATATCAACCACAAGATCCTTTACAACAGGAAAACCATGCAGCGGCTCGATTACTATGAATTCAGGCATATCCTTAAAAAGACTTTGGCAGGCCAGCCCGTTTTTGCCGTTTATTTTCATTGCGCAAGAGCCACAGACGCCATGGGCACATGAACGGCGGTATGTCAGGCTGCCGTCAATCTCGTCCTTTATTTTTGCCAGAGCGTCAAGAAGCCTATGGGAAGGCTTCATGCTTAATGAAAACTCTTCCCACCGCGAATGGGCATTCCGCTCCGGATCGAACCTTTTTATCTTTAACTTGTATTGTTTAACAGCCACTTCTGACTCCTTGGCAATTACTAATACTTCCTATCCTCTGGCTGAAACTTTGTGACAGTAACCGGTTTATATCTGAACTCGATATTCGAATCCTTCTTTAAAGCAAAGGTATGTTTCATCCATTCGGTATCATTTCTGCCCGGAAAATCTTCCCTTGAGTGTGCACCACGGCTTTCAGTTCTGTTAAGTGCCGAACTGGATATGGCTTCTGCCAGGTTGACAAGGTGTCTCAGTTCTATGACTTCAAGAAGTTCCGTATTGAATTTTTTACCTTTGTCTTTAATGTTAACGTCTTTAAGTTGTTCCTTTATTTTATCAAGTTGATTCGGAATGCGGTTGAGGTCATCCTTATTTCTAAATACAGAGCAGTGGTTCATCATAAGGGTTTGAAGCTTATCCCTTAATTCACCTGCACGCTGTGTGCCTTCTGTTTTTTCAAGTAATTGTTTTAACTTTTTCAATACTTTTTCCACCACTTCAGAATGTATACGGCCGGTCTTAATGTTTTTATTGGCTAGGTTAATCTCCATTCCGGCCCGCCTTCCAAATACCACTGTATCCAACAACGAGTTGCAACCCAGCCTGTTTGCACCGTGAACCGACACGCAGGCACACTCTCCTGCAGCGAAGAGTCCTTCTACAGCAGTACCTTTTTCATTGTGTAAAACCCGTCCGTTAACATCAGTTGGAATTCCGCCCATAGCGTAATGAGCGGTAGGAAGAACAGGTATAGGTGCCTCGACAGGATCTATACCGATATATATTCTGCAGAATGATGCGATTTCAGGCAGTCTTTCCTCTATTGTTTTTCTACCGATGCCTCTTAGATCTAGATGCACGTAATCCTTACCGTCAACACCCCTTCCTTCTTTGATTTCAGTCATGATGCTTCTTGAAACCATGTCCCTTGGGGCAAGGTCTTTAATGGTGGGTGCGTATTTTTCCATAAATCGCTCGCCTTTGCCGTTTATCAGAACCCCCCCCTCTCCCCTGGCTCCTTCTGTGACAAGTATGCCGAGACCGTATAGGCCGGTAGGGTGAAATTGAAAGAACTCCATGTCTTCAAGAGGAACTCCGGCGTTGAAAAGAATACTCAGGCAATCACCCGTGCTTGCAATTGCGTTTGACGTGGTTTTAAATACCCTGCCGTAGCCGCCGGAAGCCACAAGAGTTGTTTTGGCATTAAAGACATGTATATCGCCGGTCTGTATTTCCATGGCGATAACACCCATGCATTTACCGTCGATTATAGGAATATCAAGAACATGAAACTCCGGAAAGAACTTAACACCCTGAGTCTGACTCTGCTCGAACAGAGCAAAAAGTATCACATGTCCGGTCCTGTCGGCGCAGAAACAAGCCCTTTGTACCGGTGCTGCGCCAAAATCTCTGGTGTGTCCGCCGAAACGTCGCTGAGCGATTTTACCTTCAGTGGTTCTTGAGAAGGGAACCCCAAGATGTTCCAGCTCGATAATAGTCCTTATGGCATCATTACACATTACCTCGATAGCGTCCTGGTCACCAAGGAAATCGCTTCCCTTGACGGTATCGTAGAAATGCCACATTGGAGAATCCGGCTCTTCGTTTCCCAGGGCTCCACTTATGCCGCCCTGTGCGGCAGTGGAATGAGATCTGGTAGGATAAAGCTTGGTCAAGACGGCTACTGACCCTTGCTTTGACGCTTCAATCGCAGCTCTTAGTCCGGCAAGACCTGATCCTATGATGATGGTATCGAAGTTATAAGTCATAAAAATTAAGGTGTAGCTACTTATTATGATGCCGTATCATCATTTTGTGCTTTTGATAGTGAAGCTCTTTCTGCATGTTTTTCATATTATCATGATTGTGTAACTTGCCTGCTTCTTTCATCTTTGCTAATTGATCTGCGCAGTGTTTAAATATTTTTGCTTTTTCGATTAACCATGGATCAGAATATGAATCAGCATATTCAATCATGGAATTATACTCCTTCATCAGTATATCTATAGTTTCATTGTATAATCCAGCATCAAGTGTTTTCATTGCCTCATGCATTGTTTCGGTCGCGCAACTCCACCTTACATAACTATTTACTTCTTTATCTTCCGAGTTTTCTACTAACTGAGTGCTATTTGTATAAACTACTGAAATAGACTCTTCTTTTTTCACTCTGCCAAGGCCGGCAGCAATATCATCATATTGTATTTTTACTTTTGCCACATCCAGTTTGCCTGCTTTACGCTCAGGTAGTTTTAATTCAATTAAAATAACTTTCTGTTCTCCAAATGAGATGTCCTGAAGATTAAATCTCAGGCCTCCTTCAGTAATTTTTTCTGGATCATACCCGCTATTAAAGGTGTTAACCACCTCTACACCAGGATTTGGATAGACTTCTATTGTGATGTTTTGAGCAATAACCGTCAGTAATTGTTTTAATTCCTGTCTAAATATTTCAGGAACCTTTTCCGGGTTTTGAATGAAATAATAATTGCCGCCCCCGTATTCTGCAAAGCCAAGCATCAATTCCTCATCGAAATCCGTTCCTACTCCTAAACTGCTTGTAGATATTCCATATTTACGGTAGCTTTTTGCTAGAGACAATAATACGCTTTCATCTGTGATGCCAACATTGGCTAAGCCATCGGAGATAATGATAACGCGGTTGATAAAGTTCTTTTTGTATCGTTTCAGGACCTGTTCGTATCCTTCAGATAATCCGCCGCTTAAGTTCGTTGTTCCGCCTGGAAGAATTTGTTTTACTTTATGCTTGAGGAAATTTTTTCCTGTGACAGGAGCTGCAGGGCTGATTATGTCAACAACATTGCCATATGCAACAATGGATAGGAAATCTCTTTGAGTAAGGTTGTCAATTAAGAATAACGCTGCTTTTTTAGTGTATTCAATTTTATCTTCTTCTTCCATTGACGCGCTTCGATCTATGACCAGACTGATATTCAGTGGCAATCTGAGAAATCTCATAGTTTTAACGCCATGGATATCCAGTTTCAAATATAGAAATACTTTTTTTTCTTTGGTAGATAAGACATAGCTGTTATTCGTTTTAATATCAATTGAAATGGATCCACTTTCTAAAGATGAATCGGAGACTTTATCTTTAGATACAAACTGTTTTTGCTTGTCTTTTTTTTCAGTAATAGGTTTATTAATATTAATTGCTGTACCAGGTTGCCTGCTTTGATCTTCTCTTTTTTTTATTATCTTATTTTGAATAAGAGTTAACTTTTTTAAATCGGTGAACATTAATCTGAAAATATTATAGGTTCCATTTGAGTTTTTTTCTTCATAAGTCATTTGTGTCTCTAACTTGATTCCGGATCCTTCTAAATTATTCAGCAGAAGATAATTGGTAAGTTCTTTTTTGCCGTGGTCAAAAGCCTTTATTCTGCCTTCTTCTATTGTTTTCACGTTGCTTGCAACCCCTACAACATAAAGAGAATCGCCTTCAACATAGGCTGATTGTTCAGTCCAGAAGGGCCGGGTATCTTCAGCAGGCGAGATATTAACAAAAAAGAAAAAAAAGACGAAACCCGATATTATTGTTTTCATGGTTAACCCTATTTTTATTAGTGGTACTATTTCTTGAGCAGCCGGATGAGCTTTAAGTCGGTTTCGGTCCAGCCGTGGCAGGTTAATAATATTGTTTCTATTTTATCGTAAATTTGTTTTTTGCGCCACTGTTATAACATGACCTATGTTTTTTGTTCCTGACATTTACCTTGAGTGTCAAAGTATTGTATTATCCATAGATAAAACTAAAAACGAACCCTTTTGGGAGGAAAAGCTTAAGCATGAATAAATACATGTTTCTCAACAAATTCATGAATGTAATAACCTTTATTGTCATAGAGCTGATAATATTTGTTGCGTATATGCCGGCCTTTGCTAATCAAGGCAGTAATGGACATGGAGAAAAACATAAAATAAAAGCAGCTAAGCATGACCACATGGAAGATATGTTCCGCCTTAAAGAGCAAGTCCCTGAGGATTACAAAATTATGAACCGTACGCCGGTTATTCCGACCGGTCAATCCCTGTCTGAGGGTAAGAGCTTGTACTTGGAACACTGCTCTGTTTGCCACGGAGAAAACGGCAACGGTAAGGGTTTGGTAGCAGCAGGAATGAGGACACCTCCTGCGAATTTTCTTGATATGGCTCACAGTAATATGTACGGGCCGGGAGATAAGTTCTGGATCATAACCAACGGCTCGCAGGAGACCGGGATGCCTGCCTTTTCCAAGGATATTGATATAATCGGGCGTTGGCACCTTGTGAATTATATTTTATCCCTTCAAGAGCAAAACAAACTAAAAAATAAATAGTGTATCAGACTGTCAGAGTCAGCCGGAATAACATAACAATATAGAGCGATCTTGAGAACTGCGGTAAAAACAGATGGCATAAAGTCCATTGTAAGTTGGTGCCTGTTTGATTTTGCGAATTCCAGCTACTCGGCGGTGATTGCCGCTGTGGTTTTTCCTGTCTACTATGCAAAGGTTGTTGTAGGGGGAGAGGCTGGCCTTGGAGACCTTTGGTGGGGAAGGGCGATTTCACTAAGCATGGCCGTAGTGGCGCTTACATCACCCTTCCTGGGCGGTATCGCGGATTATGCAAGCGCCAGAAGGCGGTTTCTCATGGTCTACACACTGGGTTGTGTTTTGTCGGTGGCGGCCCTGTCTACTGTTGGGCCGGGTATGGTGTTGACAGGTTTTTTTCTTATGGTAGTGGCCAATATAGGTATGGAAGGCGGTCTCGTCTTTTATAATGCTTATCTGCCGGATATAACGTCCAAAGATTATTTCGGCAGAGTTTCAGCCTGGGGATTTGCGCTTGGGTATGCCGGATCCATGATTTCCCTGCTAGTCGCCCTGCCTCTTGTCCGCGCCGGCATGTATGGAAATGTTTGGCTGATGGTGGCTGCTTTTTTCTTCGCTTTTTCAATGCCTCTTTTTGTTTGGTGCGGTAATGGCGGGGGCGGATCGATGGGAATATCTAAAGCAGCAGTTACCGGTCTTAAAGAGACATTTGCCACCTTGCGTGAAATATGGAGAAACAAGGGCCGGCGGCGCTTTCTTGCTGCATTCTTCATCTATCAGGATGGGGTCAATACTGTGATAGTGTTTTCGAGCATATTCGCCTCTGTAACACTGGGATTCCAACCCGAAGAGCTCGTTTTTTTATATATGGTGGTCCAATTCTCAGCTCTGACCGGTTCTGCAGTACTGGCTGCTCCGATCGATATCTGGGGTGCACGGCGGGTTATAGACCTGTCGCTTGTTTTATGGATAGCTGTAACTGTTGTTGCGTATTTTACAGAGACAAAGGCTGCATTCTGGGCTGTGGCTGTTATTGCAGGCATTGGACTTGGAACCATCCAGGCGGCAAGCCGCGCTCTTTATGCCGGGTTTATTCCTCATGGCAAGGAGGCAGGCTATTTCGGTGTATACTCGCTGGTCGGAAAAACATCAGCTGTGCTTGGTCCGTTGGTGTTTGGATTTGTCTCTTCCTGGACAGGGAGCCAGAGGCCGGCTATTTTGTCAGTGGCGCTTTTTTTTATATTGGGTGGAATAATGCTTGCCGGTATTCCTAAAAAAACGATCGCTTGTGTTGAGACAAGTGAAGGGTAAACTCTTTACCAAGAAATTGTCTGGCCTACTTTTAATATATTTATTTTGTCTAGATTGTAGCCTCTGGCGTGTGCTTCTGTTTTAAGGCGTTCCACAGGTTCGTTGTACGGTTCATAGGTGAGATTGAAAGTGCCCCAGTGCATAGCTAAGAACTTGCTGCCGTAAACTTCTTCGAAGACATCAAGGGCTTCCTCAGGGTTTAGGTGTTCCCGTTTCATCATCCATTGCGGGCAGTATGAACCGATCGGCAGCGCGGCAAGGTCCATTGGTCCTAATTTTAACCCTATTTCTCTGAACCCATCAAAATAGCCGGTATCACCGGAGTAGTAGAAATTACTAGTGCCGCTTACAACCCAGCCACACCAGTGGGAACTGTTACGGTTCCAAAATGATCTACCGCTGAAATGTTGTGCAGGAACAGAAGTGATTTTAAGCCCACGGACACGGAACACAGACCACCACGGAAGCTCTACCGAATTGTCTATTCCGTGCGACTCAAACCACCCAGACAATCCCTCAGGAACTAGAAAAACGGGTCTGTGTTTATTATAAATTTTTTTTACAGAGGCAAGATCCAGATGATCGTAATGGTTGTGTGAGATCAGCACAAAACTTATCTTAGGAAGATCGTCTATACTCAGGCCGGGTGGGGAGTATCGGCGTGGACCTATGAAAGAAAAGGGTGAAGCCCGTTGTGAGAATATCGGGTCTGTTATGTAATAAACGTCGGCCTGCAGGCAAAGCAGGGTTGAATGTCCGATCCAGGTGGCTTGGTTTTGGTTATTGTTCGGCGCTGTCTTTATTGCATACTTTTGTGGGTACGGGGTTTCTGGCAGAGAAAGAATTTCGTTGTTTTTGTTCAACCCTAAAGACATTCTGTAAAACTGTCCTAAAATAAAGCGAAAAATTTTTCGGTACGCCGGCGGCCGGTATGCCGGATTAGAATTATAAAATGTTTTTGATATTCCGGTAGTTTTACGGGACAGAAACATTAACGCAGAGAACCTATTTCGAAGCGGATTTCGGCCGAAGAGTAGCGCTCAGGGACGGTTTCTTTCTTGAAAAATTCTATTGTTCGTTTCGGGGTATCGGTTGTTGCCAGCAGCCCGGTATCTGCGTCGATTATGGCTGTTACGATCCCCTCAGGTATAGAAAACTCCCTTGGCTCGCTATCCTTTAGTGCTTCCTTCATGTAGCGGACCCAGATTGGTGCGGCCACGCTGCTTCCCGTAGCTCTTTTCCCCATGCTTTGCATGTTGTCGTAGCCTACCCATACTCCGGCTACAAGGTCGGGCGTAAAACCCAGGAACCACGCATCACGATGCTCGTTTGTTGTGCCTGTCTTTCCGGCAACAGGCCGCTTTAAAACCCTGGCACGACGGCCGGTGCCGTACCTGACCACGTCTTCCAGCATTGATGTGACAAGATAAGCTGTTTCAGGGCTTATGGCTGTTTGTCTCTCAGGTACGTTATTTTCGACCAGGTTTCCTTTTGCATCCAGTATGTAGCGCACCATGGTCGGCGCTACCTTAACACCGCCATTGGCAAGTACAGAAAAAACTGATGTGAGTTGAAGAGGAGTAATACTTAGAGAACCCAGGCCAAGTGTTAGGTCTTCAGGCAGTTCTCCCTCAACTCCCAGTCGTCTGGCTGTTTTGATAGCGCTTGGGATGCCTATCAAGTCCAGCAGTTTAACCGTAATAATATTTCTGGAGTAGGCCAGCGCGTCACGCAAACGCGTTGGACCATAATACTTTCTGCTATAGTTTCCAGGTTGCCATACACCGGTTTCAGGTTGGCTGTATTCGATTTTTTCATCCATTAGCATATCAGCCGGAGTAAACCCTCTATCCATGGCGGCAGTGTATATGACCGGTTTGAAGGCTGACCCTGGTTGACGTCTGGCAGAGATGGCGCGGTTGAATTCACTTAGGGAAAAGTCGTATCCACCCACGAGAGTTTTAATATAGCCTGTAGAGGGCTCAATGGAAACTATGGCTCCTTCGATTTCGGGTAGTTGTTCCAGTTTGAGACGTAAAATATTTTTATCCCCATCTTCCTTTTTGAAAGAGACATAAACAACGTCTCCGGGGCTCAGGGTTTTATCCAAGCGGAATGGAACTTTTTTTTCAGTTTTACCTGGTCCGGAAGCTACAAGAGCCGCCCACGAGGCGTCTTTTTTGTTTAATATTCCAATCCGTCCGCCTGTAAGAATTTCGGCCGATTTATCGTCAACGCTGAGCACTACTCCGGATACTATTTCCCCTATTTCGGTCATGCCGGTGCTAAGGCCTGTTTTTTTTGATATGTTAAATTGATCACTTATGTCTCTGTGATCAATCGGACCACGCCACCCAAGGCGTTTGTCAAATCTTCTCAGTCCCCATTTTAATGACTCCTTGGCTGCCGTCTGCATATCCAGGTTAATTGTGGCATACACCTGAAGCCCGCCCTTGTAAAGCGTTTCAGTACCGTACTTGTCTTCAAGATGTTTTCTTAGCGCTTCAAGAAAATAGTTATGCCCCTCTTGTCTTCGAGCTGTGTTTCTAAGAACCAGTGGAACATTAAATGTTTTCTCCATTTCAGTAGTTGTAAGGTGTCCTACCTGAGCCATACGTTGTAGTACAATTTTCTGCCTGGACTTTGCCCTGGCCAGGTTGTTGTAAGGCGAATAACGGTTCGGAGCCTTTATCAGGCCGGCGATCATTGCGCTTTCAGCCAGACTCAGTTCATTCACGGATTTTCCGAAGTAGGTACGTGAGGCCATCTCGATTCCGTAAGCTCCGCGTCCGAAATAGATTTTGTTCAGGTAGAGTTCTAGAATCTCTTCTTTTGATAGGTTCATCTCTATCTGGAACGCAAGTATTATTTCTTGAAGCTTACGCTTAAACTTTTTCTCCGGGCTGAGAAAAAGCACTTTTGCGAGTTGCTGGGTTATAGTGCTTCCGCCCTCCTTGATTCTTCTGGCTATGATGTCTTTTACCAGTGCTCGTCCTATTGCAAAAATATCTATTCCGCTGTGTGTCCAGAACTGCTCGTCTTCCGTGGCTGTTACCGCTTGCTTGAGTGATTCCGGAAAGCGTGAGTAGGGAACAAAAATTCCCTTTTCGATATTAAACTCTGCTATAAAACGGTCATCGTCAGCATAAACCTTTGTGCCGTTTGAGGGCCTGTAGGCCCTGAGTTCTTCCACCTGAGGCAAACCCTTTATTACAGCCATGTAGCCGCCCACAGCCGCGCCTATGCCTGATGAAAGAAGAACCAAAAAAAGGATGAAAATGATTTTTTTCATAATGAAAAGAGATTTAAAAAGAGGAGATACATAATACGGAATGTTAAGCGCAAAACAGCCCTATTTGCTTGAGCAGCGTGTCGGCCTTTGTGGCTTTGAATTTCGGACACGTAGTTTATAAATGGCGTCCCCAAGGGGATTTGAACCCCTGTTACCGCCGTGAAAGGGCGGTGTCCTAGGCCAGACTAGACGATAGGGACGGGTTTTTTTCAGGTGGTGAGCCGCCTGGGGGTCGAACCCAGGACACCCGCCTTAAAAGGGCGATGCTCTACCAACTGAGCTAGCGGCTCGAGATTTAAATCTTATATCAAAATAGTTGAGTTTGTCAAAACACCTTTTTTTGCATCAAGCAGCAGAAAATATAGGTTCTTATCCCTCTGTGTGTTAACATATGGAGTTTGGCCGACTTTTGTCGGCTTAAGCTATACGCTTTGGTGCCAGAGATGCTTCTACTGTTTCACATTGAGCGTCTTTCCGGAATGAGTACCTTGAATAATCACAAGCGCACACAGATAAGTAGCCAGCCGTGGAAAATGTTTTTGCCTGTCTGTGTTTGATTTGAAAAACAACACTTATTATGCGGTTTTTGTGCGTTTTGCTGTACAGAACGTAAACGGCGGTAGCCTGCCCGGATACCGGTCTATTGCGGCCAAAAAGCACTTCATGTTGTGTTACAATAAATTTTGATCCGTCTGGGCCGGAACCAAAATAAAGAGGGAGAAAAAAAATGCTTAAAAGCTCAATTGCAGTGAGGACATTCATAGTCGCCACATTAACAGTACTGTTGTCCCTTAGCCCTTATCTGGGCTTTGCCGAGGATGGGAAGGTTGATATCAACACGGCTGCTGTGGAGGAGCTTATGACCCTGGAAGGCATCGGCGAGGTGCTCGCCGGACGGATTGTGGTTTTCAGACAGGAAAATGGCTTTTTCAAGGACATAGCAGAT
>JALUUO010000051.1 GCA_027021335.1 Nitrospirota bacterium | reverse complement strand
TATCGTTTTCATTAACTCCAACATCACTGATGGCTGTAACTTCAGGCGGGTCGTTAATGCCTTCACCTGATTCAACGGTGATATCATCAATATACCAACCGGTGCTTTCGGAAGCGCTATAGGAAGGTGATCTAGTGGCAGTATGGTAAAAACCAAGACGAACAGTCTGGCCAGAGTAAGAAGTCAAATCAACATCTTTCAACGACCAGCCAGAGGTATCAACAACACTCGTGCCAACATTCTGCCAAGCCCCCCATAGCTCCGTTGCAGAATCCCATACAGAAATCTGCACCTGACCAGAATCATGAGTAGAATAAGAAAACCACTGCTGAAAGCGAAGGTGAACTTCTTCTGAACCACTAACAACAGGTAACTGGAACCTTGCACTGATAAGACGACTGTCAGTATAAATACCATAATTACCATTTAGTATAGTACCGACACATTGTGTACCACTGTAGCAACCACCAGGACCTGCACTAGGTGTGCCTACCTCCCACAAACCACGACCTGCTCCCCAGTCACCCCAACCAGTTTCAAAGTCTCCGGTAAACTCAGGAACTTTGGCAACTATCTCAATATCATCAATATACCAACCGGTGCTTTCGGAAGCGCTATAGGAAGGTGATCTAGTGGCAGTATGGTAAAAACCAAGACGAACAGTCTGGCCAGAATAAGAAGTCAAATCAACATCTTTCAACGACCAGCCAGAGGTATCAACAACACTCGTGCCAACATTCTGCCAAGCCCCCCATAGCTCCGTTGCAGAATCCCATACAGAAATCTGCACCTGACCAGAATCATGAGTAGAATAAGAAAACCACTGCTGAAAGCGAAGGTGAAGCTCTTCCCCACCCACAAGCTCAGATAGATCTATAGCGGGACTGATCAAACGACTATCAGTATAAGCAGGATAATTCCCACCCAAAACCGTACCAGCACATTGGCTACCGCTATAACAACTCGCAGGACCAGCAGTCGGAGTACCTACTTCCCAAACTCCGTTGTCAATAGTCCATTCGCCTTGCCCCAGTTCAAAATCCTCCTCAAATACAAATGCCGTTTGTGCTGACAACGTTTGTGCTGATAACGTTATGAGGCCTAATATCAAAATTACCAACCAAGTGAATGATTTGACTGCTTGCAGCGAGAAAGTTGTTGCTTTTTTCATCATTGCCCCTCCCTAAGTGCAACGTCGAAAAAGATTTACCCTGTTAGCAAATAACAGGTTTTATCGATGAACCACAGACCCACACGAACAGACACGGACTTTTCCCTGCGGGCAGAAGATAGCCGGCCACAACGGCCGGCTATCTGTCAGTGGTTGGTAAACTTGGTTTTACTGCCTTGATGCCTTTATGGCGTTGTAATCATAATGTCATCAAAATACCAACCGGAACCCGTACCTCTCCACGGAGAGTCGTAATATAAGAAACCGATACGAATCTTCTTCCCGGCATAAGCCGACAAATCCACCATAGGATAAGTCCATTCCCCGGAGTTGCCCCCGTAACTTGTAAGCTCGCTCCAATCGCTCCAAACACCCGGGTCCGTTTCCTCGGATATCCGAACCCGTCCTTGAGAACCATAAAAGTAAAACCAGTGCCAGAACCTCAAGTGGATCTCCTCACCGGTTCCAATGGCAGGCAATACAATGGATGGACTTACCAAATAACTATCGGTTTCCGTAGTATTCCCGGCCAGTATGGTAGCCGCAAGATTACCACCCGAATGGGCCTCACCTGGCCCTGAGGTGGGTGTTCCAACCTCCCATACGCCGTTTGAAGCATACCAGTTGCCCCAACCATCCTCAAAATCGTCAAAGAAAATTATGGTGTTCTTCCTGATTGCATCGCTGGCAACGCCGGAGACGTTACCGGTTTCATCCTTGAACCAGACATAGACAAAAGCCCTGTCTCCCTCTGTGTAACTGTTCACAAAACTGTAATTAATATCAGCGCTGTACTCTGTGGTCGGTGTAATATCGATCCAGTCCGCATCTCCTGGGGTTGGCGCAACAGGTATTACGCCGGTACTGTTATCGGTGACGTAATAGGCGGCAACGCCCACGTCATCCGTGGCCGAAATACTTAGTGTTACACTATCCGACGTGGTAGCCGCCGCGCCGATATCAATAAACTCGCAGCCACTTATTTTATTCATCGAGGTTGTATTCACCGGCGGCGTGATGGTTGTAAAGCTCCACACTTCATCAACTGCAAGCGCGTTATGCGCCAGGTCTGTTGCGCCGGTAGTTATTGTTGCAGTGTATTCATGCCCAACAGTAAGATCCTCGTCTGGATCAAATGTGGCGATTTTTGCGTTGTCGTCGTAGGTAACTGTTCCGTTCACGTTAGAAGATGTAGTCACGTCATACAACGTAAACGTATCCGTTGTAATCGTGGTTGGTGCCATCGCCTCACTGAACGTAGCGGCAAGAGTTACATCCAATGTGACATCGGTTACTCCGTTTGCCGGGAATGTAGAATCAATAGTGGGCGCTATAATATCGGGAATGCATTCTACTGTTACATCAGCAATATTTGCGGTAGAGATTGTGCCGATACCGCTTGTCACACTACACATCTGAGCAACCGGATGGGTTAAAACAGTAACGTTGTAAGGCGATCCAACGGCAAGCTCAGTTGCGAAGGTAAATCCTTCATTTGCTGTTACGTCAAGATCATCGCTGCCGTTATTTTGCAATATAACCGTGTTGCCGGAGTCGAGACCGCTTACTGTGCCGCCGACGGTGTAGGTATCAACAGAGCAGAAAACCATCACGCCGGTAACGTTGGCCCCAGGAACTGAGCCGCTGCCGTACACAACTGTGCAGGTCAGCGTATCGGGCTGAGTTGCAGAAATCGTTACGTTATAGCTCATGCCGCCATCAAATTTTGCAGGAAAGGTGAATCGACCATTTACCGGAATAGTAAGATCATCGCCTTCGTTATTCTGCAATGTAACCGTATCACCGGCACCGAGACCATTTACTGTGCCGCCGATGCTATAAGGGCCGTCGCCACCACCACCAACGCCGTTACAAACGTAAGCGGTATCATCAACTTCATCGGGACTGGAATCGAGAGTTCCATTGCGGTTATCGTCCAGGCCTACATCAATCTTGATGCCACCACTGGGGCAATTGTCGCCTGCAAGTTCCTCGGTAATGGATACAAGAGAGCTCAGACCATCAGGAAGGCCATCTTCGCCATTACAAACATAATGCGTAGCATCGACTTCACCTGAATCAAGCGTTCCATTGGCGTTACCGTCAAGGCCAACTTCGATCTTTTTACCGCCATTGGAGCAATTGCTTCCCGGGCCTTCATCGGTTATGGAAATGAGAGAAGTCAGTCCGTCCTGACCATCAGCTCCATCCTGGCCGTCTTGACCATTTTGGCCATCTTGTCCATCCGCTCCGTCCTGACCATTGCAAACATACCAGGTATCATCGACTTCCTCCGGAGCGAGGCTTCCGGATTTGTCATCATCAACACCAACTTCAACCTTTTTACCGCCGTTGGTGCAGTTTTCACCTGCATCACTTACTGAGATAAGAGTGGCAGGAGCGTCGTTACCATCACAGACGTATGCGGTATCATCAACCTCGTCAGGATCAAGAATACCATTACCGTCATCATCCAGGCCGACATCAACCTTTATACCGCCATTGGGGCAGTTGTCGCCTGGAGCCTCATCGGTTATCGAAATTAAAGCCGTTAAACCATCTGCTCCGTCCGAGCCGTCTTGACCATCTTGACCGTCTTGACCATTTTGGCCGTCCGCTCCATCTTCGCCATTACATACATAATGGATTTCATCAACCTCATCAGAATCAAGCTCGCCGTTGCCATCATCATCAACGCCGGTCTCAATCTTTTTGCCGCCGTCGGCGCAGTTATCTCCCGGGACTTCATCAGTTATCAAGATTAAAGTTGTCATGCCTCCACCTGCTCCAGGTTTGCCATCTGTGCCGTTACAGACAAACTGTGTATCATCAACCTCGTCAGGATCAAGAATACCATTACCGTTATCGTCTATTCCGGTATCTATTGAGATACCACCATTGGGACATTCTTCAGTCGAACCTTTTTGTGAAACCTTCATTGTCACAGATGGCTTTGGCTGAACTTCAGGGGAATTGGATTTGGAATCCTTTGACCCGCATGCTGTGATGGTAAGGGAGAACAAGAAAAGAATAAGTACTAAAAGAGTTTTGGAAGAGTGTAAGACGGATGATCTGCCTGCCTTTTGTTTTCCTCTGGTTGTGATTACGTTAAAATAGTTTTTTGTTTTGCCGGAACAGCCACTGGAATCTGTTTTCATCGCCACTTCCCCCCGTGATTTATTTATATTTCTAGACGAAATAACGTAATACGGATGAGTGTGTCATGGACGGGATTTAAAGCCGCACCTACAATATTCCCGTTCTTATCGCCTTTGACACTGCCTCAGGCCCTGAATGAACATGCAGTTTTTCGTAAATTTTCCTTATGTGTGACCGCACCGTATGGGGACTTATAAAAAGCCTGTCAGCCAGTTTTTTATCCGTCAGGCCATCGGCTACGCCTCTTATTATCTCCTTCTCCCTTTCTGTGAGGGAAAAATCTTCACTATATTCATCCGGTCTCATTTTATAAAAATACTCTGTCACATACTTTGCAACCTTGGGTGACATGAAAGAGCAACCGTTGTGTACCTCTTCTATTGCCTGTATCATCTCCCCCGGGCGTGAATCCTTAAGAAGATACCCTGATGCACCTGCCTTTAAAGCGGTGAAAAGATTTTTTCTGTCTTCACAAACTGTGTGTACAAGTGTATTTATAGACGGCTTTATTCTTTTTAATTCCTTTACAACCTCAAGTCCTGAAATAAAAGGCAGACCAATATCTACAATGACAACATCAGGATTAATACTTGGTATCTTGTCCAGGGCTTCCTCACCTGTAATAAAACTGCCCACCAACTCCAATGTTTCCGCCCCGTTTAGAAGCTTAGACATGTTGTTTAAGGTGTGTTCATCGTCTTCAACTATAGCTATCGTGACAAACATAATCTATAGGTTAATTATGCATAATCATATTAAACCCTGCAATACCTTAAATTAGGTATGTTTCAGGTAAAACGGCTCTACCGGCTAAAAATTATGTGGCTAAAAAACAGGTTCGCTATGTATGATTGTCTTTTGGCAAAATAATATGAATTTCCGTGCTGAATAAATTCAGGAAATCAGGCATTAGAATAAACCTATAAAACTCTTTCGGCTTATAGCCTTTCAGACCGGGAAAGAGGTCTCTTATAATGAACTTGCTACACAGCTTGGAATGAGTAAAAACACTGTTGACCGATATCTTTATGAACAGGCTCTAATTACGGGTTCGACCCACTACCATTATTTATTTAGCACAATCCTTTTCCGAAGGGTATTGCCGATATCAAAAACATTTATATAAAGACTGTTTTGAGTAACATCTATCCTGACAAAGTTATAGGCAGAAAATGTATCTATACGGTAATCAGGCCAAGCCATACCAGCACCGGCCAAGGGTGATCCTCCGCCGCCTGTAACAATGTATGTAACACCGTTACGGCTATGTGAATCAAAGTGATGAGCATGGCCGGAAAGAACAAGACTGACCTCATTGTCTTCAAAAATACTGCGCCATGCGGTATCGACATCGTTTAGGTAATACTGTCTATGAAAGAAAATAATCTTCCATGTTTTTGTGGTGGAGTCGAGGTCGCTTTCGAACCAGTCTTTCATCTCAGCGGCACGTTCGGAGTTTTTATACCCATTCCTGTAACCATCCGGTAGCAACGCAGTATTTAGGCTGACAAAGTGAACGCTTCCATAGTCAAACGAGTAGTAGTCTTCAGTTCCATCAATGCTGTTTGTCGGAAGGCTGTAAAGATCACGGTAGGCCTGTACTGTTCCGTTCCAGCGTATATCGTGATTACCTATGGTTGTAAAAACAGGCGTGCTCTTTGCGATCTGAGCTGTAGGGGCGAAATAAAAATCGTCAAACTGTTTGAGCCGCCCATTTATAGCGATATCACCTGTATGAAGGATAAGATCCGGGCCGTGCAAAAGCATTGTATTAATCAGGCGGCTACGAGCATTGTCGACAGGATAAGGATTAGCACATGTCGGACGGCTATCGCCGTAGGCAATAAAGCGAAAGGAAGCATTATCAGGTGAAGCGGCAGTGGCTTTGTAAGAAGGGTCATTAAAACCCACATTTCCGTCTTCAGAACTCACATAGTAGTAAACAGTCTGCCCGGCGGTCAGGCCACTTATAGTTGCGCTATGTACTATATTGCGGTAAGTGGGCATTTTATTGCCGCCGCAATCGGCATTATCTTTAGCGGCATAAAAAGCAGTGCTGCTGACGCTGTTAGTGTAATTTCCAGGTGAACTACCCCAGTAAAGCATGCCGCTGCTTATACTTTCATCAGTGCCCCACATGACGTCAACACTGTTTTTTGTGACATTCTGAAGATAAGGAGTGCGAATAAAGTTGGAGGGTATGGTCTTGGCAACACACTTGACCATCACATCAGTGATATCTTCTGTGGATATTGCACCTAAACCATCTGTAACACTACAGACCTGAGATACCGGATAGACTAGGGCAGTAACGTTGTAAGTTAATCCACCTGCAAGAGGCTTATGAAATGTAAACGGCCCATTTGTAATAATCTCAAGATCATCACCGCCGTTATTTTGCAGTGTAAGCGTTTTACCTTCATCGAGACCACTAACATTGCCGCTGACAGTGTAGGTATTAACAGAGCAGGAAACAAGTATATCCATTACATCTGCTTCTTCTGAAATCACACCTTTACCGTTTATAAGAGCACATGTCTGTCCAGCAGGCTGAGTTGCGATAGTAACATTATAGCTTGAGGCATTATTAAGAGGCGTGGAAAATGTTAAATTGCCGTCAGATGTAACATCCAGTTGTTCATCCTCATTAAGACGCAATATAAGGCTGCCACCGGAAAGGCCGCTCACCGTAACACCTAAGAAATAAGATTTATTGTTGTCACCACCTGTTTCATCGTTACTACTATTACTATTACAGGAGTAAGTGGTATCATCAACTTCCTTAGGACCTAGGATACCATCACCATTGTCATCAACACCCACTTCAATCTTTTCACCGCCGTTAGGGCATTGCGTGCCACCCTCATCAATCGGTATAGATTTCGTCAAGACCGGCGGTGTCACGGAACCATTACCGTTACCACTATCCGCACCATCTGGCTCCCCAGACTGTCCGCAAGCTGATAAACCGAAAGCTGATATAAAAAAAATAAAAACAATAAAAGACTGCAGTGGTTGTTTAATGAACGATTTAAGTCTGCATAGCATATATAATTGCAGGGCTCCTTATTAACTTGTTTTGATCTGTGCAGCTTTTTGTTAAAAAACAGCTTCAGTATGTATTTTGCGGCAAAATAAGATGAACCTCTGTCCCCTCCCCTTCTATTGAAGATATCCTAAGTATACCGCCAATATCCTTTGCCCTTTTTCTCATGTTTTGGATTCCATAAGAACCATACTTCCTGCTTTCCCGGTTAAATCCAACTCCGTCATCAAACACCTTCATCTCCAGAACTTTATCATTAATGGTTAACTCAACCTCTACATTCTCCGCTCTTGAGTGCTTGATAATATTGGTGATTGCCTCTTTGTATATATTGAACAGATGGAACCGGAAGGATGTTTCGAGCTTCAAAATTTTGTCTGAAGATAGCGGTTTGAATTCAATACCTATATCCAAAGGGGTTAGTATTCTTGTGGTGTAAGACTTAAAGTGCGAGTAGAAATCATCAAGGGTATCTCCCTCAGGATTAATCGCCCAGATAAAGTTCCTAAGCTGCTCCATATTATTAACCGCGGTCTGTCTGATTGTTTCTAACATTTCTCTCATAGGGTCGGTCAGCTCAGGCACGGTTTTAGCCGCAACCTCGCTTAAATACTTGATTCGGGTAAGATCGCTTATCAAGGTATCATGGATATTCCGGCATACATCCTCCTTTTCTTTATGGGATGCCTTTTCTATTTCTATACGCTGCTCATAAAGACTCAGGTTATCCATTGCGGCCGGAAGAGCAAATGGAATTATAAGTGAAAAGAGAGCGAAATATGTGAAGCTGGTAAATGAAGTCATTCCAAGCACACCCGGAAGGAGATAGATCAATACGAAAATAGAAGCTGCCATAACCGGCGCAATAAAACTTAACGTTATCTGTTTTTTAAGGAAAACATCCTTCTCCTTTAGAAAGGAGTGTGTAAAGGTCCATATCATAATAAAAATACTTAGGCAGAAAAAAGGAAACGTAGTTCCAAAGGCTGTAATGCCGGAAAGATAAATAATAATAGTAACCAGAAAATAGATATATAAAATATAGGGAATCCAGGAGAATCTTTTTAGTATCTTTTTCTCCCGCGGAAAGACAAAAGCAAAGTGGACAATGGTGATAAGGCCGCCTCCAGAGATGTAAATGGAATATATAAGTATCCTGAAATAAAGGGAATCAAGAGTTATTGCCCTGTTGACGACAGCAGCGGAACTTATAAAGTACAGGGCGGCAGACAGGAGAAAAAAAGTAAGAATCAAACCGGCTGTTGAATGATGTTTTTTGAAAACCAAAACAGCACTTATAACGTATATGAGCGCCACGAGGTAAATTAGGGAAGTCCGTTTCAGAACGTCATCCAGCGGCATAAAGTCTATCGCGGCTTTTTCAACAGCTATGTTTTTTCCGCTTTTACTGCTAAACTCAACATTTATAAATTCTTTTTTCGTAAGAAGACCGTATATTTCCTTATGTGCCTGCCACCAGTCGGCCTCTTCTTTTCGGGTGGTAAACTCAGGAAGCCTCAAAAAGAAGCTTGAATCCAGTTCCATACTTCCTATCTTGCTTAGTTCGTCTTCCGCAGTGTGAAAATGGGATTCTGAATCAAAAACCAGAATGGAAGAGGTATGGAGCGAGTAAACTCCCAGAATTCCAATGGATATTATGACGAGGATTAAAAGTGCAATAATGCTTCCCTGCCATGTTCTGTTGATAGTGATCTTCGGCATTCCGGGTTGGAGTTTAAAAAAAACAACGCTAATACGCGCAAAAAGCCGCGGCGGAAATCAGATCAAACCTTAACCTTCCAGACAGTCCGGTCCTTCCGGTCCTCAAGAAGGATTCCGGCTTCGGAGAGCTCATTACGTATTCGATCGGCCAGGTCCCAATCCTTATTAGCCCTGGCTTCCTGTCTCTGTTCTACCTTGTCCAAAATGCTATCTTCATCCAGCGGTATCGCCCTGGATGCAAGAAGAGCCAAGTTCCACTCGGCCGGAGTCCGCTCAAAAAGCCCTAACGTCTCGCCACACTCAGCCATAAGCCGCCTGGCGTAAGCTACCGGCTCTTTTGCAGATTCGCCCAGGGGTTTTCCATCAAGATAGCGGTTTACTTCACGCACAAGTTCAAAAAGCAGACCAATAGCATGGGCTGTATTAAAATCGTCATCCATAGCGGAGGTAAACCTGTCCTTAAACCCATCAAGAAACGTACTAAAAACTTTCTCACCAGGAATCGAATCTTTTTTTGAAACAGGTCCTGATTCAGAAGCAAGATACTCCAAAATACGGTCCAAGGTCGTGTAATACCGGTCCAAAGAGACCTCGACTTCAACCAGTTGTTCATCTGAAAACTCTATAGGGCTACGGTAATGCGTCGAAAGCAGAAAAAACCGGACCACCTCCGGATCGTACTTTTCAAGAATTTCTTTAATTGTAAAAAAATTTCCCAGAGACTTGGACATCTTTTCCTTATCCACGGTTATAAAGCCGTTATGAACCCAGTAGCGCACAAAGGGTTTCCCACTGAACGCCTCAGACTGGGCGATCTCATTCTCGTGATGCGGAAATATCAGGTCCGCACCCCCGCCATGGATATCAAAGCTCTCGCCCAGATGCTTCCGGGACATTGCGGAACACTCGATATGCCACCCCGGCCTGCCGGGGCCCCATGGACTTTCCCACGCAGGCTCACCTTCCTTAGAGGCTTTCCAGAGAGCAAAATCCAGTGGATCCCGCTTGGCATCGTTCACCTCAACCCTGGCGCCGGACATAAGCTCATCAATGTCCCGCTTCGAGAGTTTTCCATATCCTTCAAACCTGCGGGTCGCAAAGAAAACATCGCCACCAGAGACATAGGCATACTCTTTATCAACAAGCCCCTGGATTAACTCTATAATCTCGGTCATATGTTCCGTGGCCTTGGGCTCCACATCCGCCGGCCTGACACCCAGCCTTTGCATGTCTTTATGGAATTCTTCGGTATACTTCTTTGCGACTAAATCCCAGGCTATACCGTCATTTTTGGCACGATTGATTATTTTGTCGTCTATATCCGTAAAATTCCGGACATACTTAACATCAAATCCCTTATAATCCAGGTATCGACGCATTACATCAAATACGATTGCGCTTCTTGCATGGCCTATGTGACAGTGGTCGTAGACAGTAATGCCGCAGACATACATGCCTACCTTTCCATCCTGCAAGGGAACAAATGAATCTTTTCTTCTTGTCAACGTATTGTAAATTTTCATCTTAGTTTTTTCTCCGCCTTCCATCATACGTTCCAACCTTTCTTCGAGTTCGACTATACGTGTTTCCATCCTCCTGAGCCTGTCTTCCATGGGGTCGGGCAGATGCACATGGTCCAGGATTTCGACCGGCCCACCCTCTTCTATGCGAAGCACCTTCTTTTTTATTACTTTACCCGGAACTCCAACAACTATTGAGTGCGAAGGCACATGTTCCAGAACAACAGCATTGGCGCCTATTTTAACGAAATCCCCGATCCTTATAGCGCCAAGCACCTTAGCTCCGGCACCGACCACAACGTAATCGCCAAGGGTCGGATGACGTTTTCCCTGCTCTTTGCCGGTGCCTCCAAGTGTCACGCCTTGGTATAACAGGCATTTTTTACCTATTTCAGTGGTCTCTCCGATAACCACGCCGGCTCCGTGATCTATGAAAACTCCAGGAGCAATTTTAGCCCCGGGGTGGATCTCAATACCGGTCAGGAACTTTGCAACCTGAGAAATAAAACGTGGAAAAAACGGTATACCCCGGCGCAAAAGACGATGATTTATACGGTAGACCAACACCGCATGAAACCCTGAGTAGGAAAAAATAACCTCAAGAGGGCTTCGGGCCGCAGGATCCCGCTCGAAAACCGCCTTGTAATCCTCTTTTATCTCTGACCAAAACCCCATAGTGTAAGGTATTAATGGTAGCACAGGGGCATAGAAAGACGAAAGGTTACTAAT
>JALUUO010000050.1 GCA_027021335.1 Nitrospirota bacterium | reverse complement strand
TCTTAGCTGGAAAGAAGTTGCCGAGGTCTTTTGTACCACTTGGGACCATGTGTTTCATTCAGTGGAGATGGCAGTGCAGTGGGGGCGCAAACATATGGAGATGTCAAATATAAAAGCGATTGGCATTACCTGAAAGTGATTGCCAAAAAAGCGGGGCAGGCAGTACATGTGCTGGACCGCTTTCACATTATGGCACATATGAGCAAGGCGATTGATGAAGTTCGTGCCACGGAGGCGAGAGAACTGAAAGCCAAGGGATATGAGCCGGTTCTAACGAAGACCCGCTGGCTTTTGCTTAAGAGACCGGAAAACCTGAGTAAAAAGCAGGAGATTAAGCTGGCTGATCTTCTTCGATACAACCTTAAGTCAGTAAGAAGCTACCTGCTAAGGGAGGATTTCCAGTTCTTCTGGACATACAAGTCTCCCTATTGGGCGGGACAATTTCTTGATAAATGGTGTAGAAAGACAAGAAAATGATGGGGCCTGCCCTTGACATAAGACAAAAATTCAAGAAGGAGGTGAGCTGGAACAGGAGGCTCAGAAAAAGGGTTGCGGCAATTGATGAAAATTGTACCATGTCAAGGACAGGCCCCATTGTCCCTTTAACAAACGTCGTGGAGTGCCCCCCAGTACACTGACACAGGGGGAAGGAAGCAAAGCTTCTCAAAAGAAGAGTCATCTTGGGCATGTGAACGTTGATACGACGGTTCAGAAGAAGGCGGTGGCGTATGAATCCGAAAATAACTTTGCCGGTAATTTCACCGAACCACGCATAGACGTTTTTTTCAGGGACGACTAATTAGAGGCGTAAGGATATGACTATTATGGTTCATTTCCAATGGGGGAATAATAGTAATGAATAAAAACATCCTTAAGAAATTGGTAATTGTTGGAGTTGTAATAGGCGTAATAATAATTTTCAAAGTTTTCAATCTCGGGGATTACCTCTCCCTTTCTTATATAAAAGAGTCAAAGCAAAAATTTGAACTCATGTATGTTGAACACCGGACTCCTGTAATTGCCGTATATATTCTGATTTACATACTTGTGACATCATTGTCTTTGCCCGGAGCTGTGGTTATGACCCTTGCAGGCGGGGCGATCTTCGGACTCTGGATGGGCACGTTGATTGTCTCTTTTGCAAGCACTGTTGGCGCAACCCTGGCATGTTTTGTCTCAAGATTTATCTTAAGGGATTGGATCCAGAGTAAGTTCGGCGACAAGCTTGAAACCATTAACCAGGGGATTGAGAGAGAGGGTGCGTTTTACTTGTTCACGCTACGGTTGATACCGGTTTTCCCGTTTTGGCTGATAAACCTGGTTATGGGACTTACGAGGATACCGCTTAAGACTTTTTTCTGGGTGTCACAGGTCGGCATGCTGGCCGGAACCCTGGTTTACGTAAATGCCGGAAAAGAACTGGCAAAGATTGATTCCCTTTCAGGTATACTTTCGCCAGGGCTGATCCTGTCTTTTGTGCTGCTTGGGTTGCTTCCGATCACGACGAAGAAAATGCTGGTTTTGTATAGGGCTAAAAAGGAAAAATCCAGGAGATAATTTTACCCAAGGAGGCCGTCATGCCGAATTATGATTTTGATATAGGAATTCTGGGTGGGGGAGCGGCAGGGCTTACGGTTGCGGCAGGTGCAAGTCAGTTCGGCGCTAAAACCCTTCTCATCGAAAAAGAGACAGCTCTGGGCGGAGATTGCCTGCACTTTGGCTGTGTTCCGAGTAAAACACTTATTAAGACTGCCCATGTTTACCACCTGATACGCAATGCTGAAAAGTTTGGTCTTCCCAACGTTGAGCTTAAACCGGTGAACTTTAAAGATGTAGCAAAAAGAATACAGTCGGTTATAGGTGTTATACAAAAGCACGATTCAGTAGAAAGATTTTGCAAGCTCGGTGTAAAGGTGGAATTCGGGGATGCCGCCTTTACAGACGAGTATGCTGTCAGGTTAAACGGAAAAACCTATTCGGCAAAAAAATGGCTTATAGCGACGGGCTCGTCACCAGCTATTCCGCCAGTGGAGGGTATGGATAAGGTTCCATATATTACCAACAAGGAAATTTTCTCTCTTGAAAAACTCCCGGTATCCATGATTGTCATCGGTGCCGGTCCGATAGCTATCGAGATGGCTCAGGCATTCAGCCGCCTGGGTACGAATGTAACGGTAATTCAGCGCAGTGGCCAGATTTTAAGTAAAGAAGACAAAGATATGGCAGACCAAGTCATGAATGTTATGATTTCCGAGGGTGTAACCTTTCAACTTAACTCTGCTGTCCTGGGCGCAAAGGATCTTGGTGGCGAAAAAGAGGTTGTTATCAAAAACGGCGATAGTAAAACATTAAACCTGCGTGCCGAAACCATACTGGTTGCGCTTGGAAGACAGCCGAACTTTGTCGGATTGGGTCTTGAAGGGATCTCATTGGATTTCGATAAAAAAGGTCTAAAAGTTGACAGCAGGCTGAGAACAAACCATAAGCATATCTTTGCTGCAGGTGATGTCATTGGAGACTACCAATTTACTCATGCAGCCGGATACGAGGGAGGTATCGTACTTAGTAATGCCATCCTTCATCTGCCCAGAAAGACGGATTACACCAATCTTCCATGGTGCACATATGCGGACCCTGAACTTGCAAGTATCGGAATGAATGAAAAACGGGCTGAAGCGGCAGGTATAAAGTATTCTGTCTGGACAGAGGAGTTTAAGGCTAATGACAGAAGTCTTGCGGAAGCCGAAGAAATCGGAAAAATAAAAATGCTTCTTGATGAAAAAGAAAAGCCTATCGGCATCCAGATTCTCGGGCCGCAGGCAGGAGAGTTGATCAACGAGTGGGTGGCTGTCATGAATGGAGGGATTAAGCTTTCGACCCTGGCTTCAGCGGTACACCCTTATCCCACCATAGGCGAGATAAACAAAAGGGTTGTCGGAACTTTTTTTTCGGGCAAAATTTTCTCTGATAAGGTTAAGAAAGCGTTGAAATTTTTCTTTCATTTAAAAGGCAGAGCCTGCGAAGCAGGAAATGTGAGCATTTAATAATCAGGTTTATTCCCACTTCTGACTCCTGACCATCCGGTGAATCATCTCATATCTATCTCTATGGAGCTGATTCCATAAATTATGGAATCAACTCCATACTCTGTTTATTTCCATAGCTGCATACAACCTATTGTATTATAAGGCTATTTTGTAGTGGTATAATTATTGCATTTTTAATATTGAACTAACCAACAGCACTTAATTAAGAAAGGTGTATTGCTCCTGTTTTACAAAACTAAAGCCTGTCTTTAACCTACAGAAAATCAGGATTAAATCATTCAATTTTAATGTTTGACATTAAGGGATTAAGACATAAAATTCTTATAGTGGATGAGCACCCTATTGTTCGCTATGGGCTTTCTAGGCTTATTAATGAAGAACCCGGCCTTGAAGTCTGCTGTGAAGCAAAGAATATTTCCGATGCTCTGAAATGTATATCCGCCTGTATACCTGCCCTTGCAATTATTGATATTTCTTTTGGCCATAATAGTGCTATAAGGGTGATAGAGAATTTTTCTCAGAAGTATCCTGATATATCGATTCTGGTTCTTTCCATGCACGACGAATCTATATATGCTGAACGCTGTCTCAGGGCAGGAGCAAAAGGTTATATTATGAAAAAAGAACGGCCTGAGAACGTGCTGTTAGCGATAAAGAGGGTTATTGACGGAGATATTTTTGTAAGTGATAATTTGACATCTAAATTATTACGTAAATTCGTTGCCGGCCGTCGGACCGGAACCGGGGTTTGCAGTTCTCCTATTGAAAGGCTTAGTGATCGTGAACTAGAGGTGTTTCGGCTAATAGGGCAAGGTATGAAAACCCGAGACATCGCTGCACAATTAAATCTCAGTGTAAAGACCATCGAAACTTATATAGGCCATATAAAGAAAAAAATGGGTTTTAAAGACTCCCGCAATCTGTTTTTAAATGCCGTAGTGCACTGGAACCTGGGTGAAGACTCAAGCAGTAATTGCCTGCGTGTGAATATATCACCTGATTTGAACGGTTTATAAAAATAGAAAGCAATCTAAATTCTGAACTTTTCTTAATTCTGCAATCAGCGGCTTGTTGTTGAGACTTCTTAAGCGTGCAGGGAATCTCCCTATGACAGCTATAGGGGTTTTCCTTTACACAAAAACATGCTTTCCCCTCTATAGAACTTTTTTTAAAAAACGAAAAGAGATCATCACCAATATAATATTTGCTTGTCAAAAAACAATCTCGGCTTCATCGGAGGGCAAAAATGAAGTGGAAGAATCTAAAAATCGGGAGTAAATTAGCAATAGGTTTTGGAAGCATGCTGCTTTTAATGCTAATTGCAAGCATAGTCGGCTTTAACGGCATTCAGAAAGTAGGACACGACCTTTTTGTTGTGGGTAATGAGGAGGCTCCATTGGTTGATATGGCCAATGAGATGGAGAAAGCACTTATATCGGCAAGAAATGCTATGGAGGAATTTAAAAGTGCAACTTCCGTGCTTGCCACGGATGATGAAAGCCTTCTTGATGAAATTGTGCAAAATTACAACCTGACATTAAGTGATTTTAACCGGTCTTCAAATGCTATTTTAGAAGGCGCTACGTTAGAAGATGGAACAGTGGTCATAAAAACAGAGAATGAAGAACTGGCAAATTTGGTTCGCGCAGCAGATGAAGTCTACAGCAATAAATTCAAGGTTGCCGCAACAGAGATGATGCAGGCAGGCAGGGATTCATTGAAAGAAAAGGCAAAAGCTTATAAGGCCATGAAGGAAATGGAGAGGATTTATAATGAAGTTTACAGTGAGGCAGGTGCAGTAGAGGAAACTATTGCTAATGAAATTACTGAAAGGGCAAAAGAGTCTAATATCGGTGATCAGGCAAAGGAGATTTTGCGTGAAGAAGTGCCTCTGATTGAGCAGGCCAAAGATATCAAAATCGTCATGGCACAAACCCGCTTTACTTTGGAAAAATACATTCAGGTCCGTAATTTAAAAGATCTGAAAGAAATTCAAAAAGAGTATAAGGAGTGGACTTCTAAGTTCAGTCGAACTGTTTCGGCTATTTTGGAAGGCGGTATAGTGGAGGGAAAAACAATTATTAAAACAGAAAATGAAAGCATTCGTGATGCTGTTATGGACATGGATAGAAAGTATACCGCTTTTAAAAATAAAGCAGATGCCGTTATGGCTGCTCACCGGGTAACCATTAAAAAGGCCATAACTAGCCAGAAAGACATGGAAAAGTTGAACAGCTTTGGTCAAGAGGCCGCCGCAATGCTCAGCAAGGTTGAGAAACTTGCCGGAGAATCTATGGCCAATGCTATAAAAGACGGCAATGCTTCTAAAAAGAGTGCTTTAAACATGCTCCTGGGGGTGGCGTCTTCATCAATTTTCCTTGGTATATTTCTGGGAGTAATAATAACAAGGGGAATAACAGGTCCGCTTTCCAAAGGGGTGGATTTTGCAAAAGCAGTATCAGGGGGAGATCTTTCAGCCGATATAGATATTAACCAGAATGATGAGATTGGAGTTCTTTCAAATGCGTTAAGAAGTATGATTTTCAAACTTCGTGAGATAGTTTCAGATGTAAAGTCAGCATCAGATAACGTGTCGTCAGGAAGCCAGCAGTTGAGCGCCAGTGCGGAAGAAATGTCGGAAGGCGCAACCGAGCAGGCAGCTTCCGTAGAAGAGACATCATCATCAATGGAACAGATGACTGCCAATATCAGGCAGAACTCCGACAACGCCCAACAGACAGAGCAGATTGCGGTTAAATCCGCTACGGACGCCAGGGAGGGTGGCGAAGCTGTTTTACAGACTGTAAATGCCATGAAAGACATTGCCGGTAAGATTTCTATAATTGAAGAAATAGCCAGACAGACCAACCTTTTGGCATTGAACGCAGCTATAGAGGCTGCACGGGCAGGTGAGCATGGTAAAGGTTTTGCGGTAGTTGCCTCCGAGGTAAGGAAACTTGCCGAACGCAGCCAGGAAGCTGCTGCAGAGATAAGCGACCTGTCTTCATCCAGTGTAGCGGTTGCCGAAAAGGCTGGTGAGATGCTGAAAGAACTTGTGCCTAACATACAAAGGACAGCGGAACTTGTACAGGAGATAAGTGTTTCGAGCAATGAGCAGAATTCAGGAGCTGAACAGATTAACAAAGCCATCCAGCAGCTGGATCAGGTTATACAGCAAAATGCCAGCGCTTCTGAGCAGATGGCATCGACGTCGGAAGAACTGGCCGCCCAGGCGGAACAGCTTCAGGGAACCATTGGCTTTTTCAGAGTTGAAAACAGTGGCGGTGTCTCTGGGATGGATGCATCCGGTCATTGGGATCCAGAGCCCAAGATAGTTCCGAAGATAGAGCCGCAGGCAAAAGTTTTGAATATTGCACATAAGGCAGGAGCAGAAGACCCAAAGCCTGCCGGAATAGCTCTGGATATGGGCAACGGCGGCGGAGATGTGTCGGATGATGAGTTTGAGAAATATTAAACAGCGTCCAATTCTAATTAATTCCTCTTAATATCCGTTTAATATTGACATGCCAGTTAGGATAACTCCTTAAAAATTTGAAACAATCTTTGGTTATAGGTTAATTTAAACCTGAGATGATCGTTTTGCCGCAAATGGCATTACTGCCGATCAGGCAATAATCCAGCTCCAGGCGGGTTAAGATTACTCAAATTTTTTAAGGATGTTACCCTTGCTTTCTATGGATGAATTAAATGGGCTCAGAGCAGAAATAGACAGGATAGACAACGAAATAGTCCGCCTGATAAACAAGCGGGCAGAGATTGCTGTTGAAGTAGGAAGAGTAAAAGAGAAAAACGGCCTGGACTCGTTCTATGCGCCTGAGAGGGAACGCATTATATTCCAGCGGCTGGAGAAAATCAACCCTGGTCCTTTTCCGATAGATGCGCTTAAGATGGTTTACAGGGAGATTTTGTCAGGCTCTCTCTCTCTTGAGCGTCCACTTCAGGTTGCCTACCTTGGGCCTGATGCCACATTCAGCCACCAGGCGGCTATTCGGGCTTTTGGGTCTTCAACACATTTTATTCCGGTATCCAGTTTTAAAGATGTTTTCAGGGCTGTGGAGAGCGGTGATGCCCAATATGGTGTGGTACCTGTTGAGAACTCAACAGAAGGAATAGTAACTTATACCATCGACCTGTTTATTGATTCCGAGCTTAGAATATCCTCGGAAATACTACTTGATGTCAGTAACAACCTTTTATCGGTATCCGGTGATAAGGAGCGTGTAAAGAAGATATATTCCCATCCCCAGCCGACGGCTCAATGCAGAAACTGGCTGGAAATGCATATGAAGGGAATTCCGGTTGTCGATGTATCAAGTACGGCAATTGCGGCTGAAATGGCTGCTGCAGATCCGGACTCAGCGGCTATAGCAAGCGAGTATGCAGCCAGGAGGTACAACCTGGCTTTTATCAATAGGAGGATTCAGGACAGGCAGAACAACGTTACAAGATTTCTGGTGATATCAAAAGATATTCCTCACAGGACCGGCCATGATAAAACATCCCTGCTTTTATCCATTAAGGACAGGGCAGGAGCGCTTCTTGATATCCTTGCTCCTTTTTCCCTTCACGGCTTGAACCTGAGCCGTATACAGTCCAGGCCATCTAAAAAACGCGCCTGGGAGTATATATTCTTTATTGATCTTGTAGGACATGTTGAGGATGCCCCTGTTGCAAGAGCTCTTGAAGAAGTTGGTAAGGCATGCCTGTTTCTGAAAATTTTGGGATCATACCCTTCCGCTGAATTAAATAGTTTATAAGAGTTTTTACTACAGTATGCAGTTTTCAGGAGGGTTAGGAAACGCTGTGAATTATTTATATTGCACAGTAAATATAAAATTCCGTACCCTGCATTCTGGTAAACATATCTTGACATTATGATTACTCCTGCACATATAACCGCTATTAGGCCTTATATCCCCGGTAAACCTATCGATGAGCTGGAGCGTGAGCTGGGTATAGAGCACTCGGTAAAGCTTGCTTCAAATGAAAACCCACTGGGTCCTTCCCCCAAAGCGCTCGATGCCGTAAGTGAAGCGCTTTCCAGTATAAACCGCTATCCTGACGGGGAAGGATATCACCTTAAAAACGCCATTGCCGCCAAGTGGAAAGTAAGGCCGGAAGAAATCCTTCTCGGCAACGGCTCGAACGAGCTTATTGAAATAGTTATACGGACATATCTTATGCCCGGGGACGAGACGGTTATGGCAACACCGTCTTTTGTGGTTTACGACTCTACTGTACGGGCGGCCGGAGGCATAAGCTGTAATGTCCCTCTAAAAGACGGCAGGCATGATCTTTCGGCTATGGCAGAGAGGATTACGGAAAAAACCCGCCTTGTCTTTATTGCCAATCCCAACAACCCTACAGGCACGACCGTTTCGCATGCAGAGGTTTCACTGCTTTTCGAGAGCCTGCCGGATAACTGCCTTCTTGTTATGGATGAGGCTTATTTTGAGTATGTGACCGATCCGGACTTCCCTGATTCTATATCGTTTTTGCGGCAGGGTCATGACCTGCTTATACTTAGAACTTTTTCAAAAGCGTATGGACTTGCGGGCTTGAGAATAGGTTACGCCATCGGACCCCGCCAGGTTATTAAAACGATGAACAGGATCAGGCAACCGTTTAACACAAATGCCCCGGCCCAGGCTGCCGCCTGTGCCGCACTTAAAGACAATGAACACCTAAACAGAGTTCTGGAAATAAATGAAAAAGGAAAGAGTTACCTGGAGGCTGAGCTTAATAGACTCGGGCAGTTTTTTTTGCCCACACAGGCTAATTTCATTTACATCAATCTTCCAGATGGTTTTTCATCCGAAACCCTCTATAACAGTCTTCTGAGAAAAGGTGTGATTGTACGGCCCGCCGGACCGGACGTCATCAGGGTAACCATCGGGCTGCCCGAGGAAAACAGGCGGTTTATAAACGCTTTTGAAGACATTTTAGGAGTTTTTCAGTAAGTTGGATGGGTGAGGTTTATTAAATTCGGAGTTTGTGAGTTAGAAGCTTTGAAAGTTCCAATATTTTCAAAAATAACCATAATAGGTGTCGGGCTGGTCGGCGGTTCTTTAGCCCTGGCCGCCAGAGCCTCAGGAGTTGTATCGAAAATTATCGGTGTGGGCCGTAATTCAGAAAATCTCAAGCAAGCTCTTGATATGGGTGCGATAGACGGCTTTGAAACAGATGCTGCTGCCGGAGTTTCCGGCTCTGATCTTGTGGTGCTTGCCGGTCCGGTTGGTATGTTTAATAAAATCGCCGTGGAGATAAGACCACACCTGAAGGCGGGATGCCTTGTGACTGATGTCGGTAGTGTGAAAGGGGATCTTGTCTTGAAGCTTGAGTCAATTATGCCCGAAGGCGTTTCTTTTATCGGCGGTCATCCGATAGCCGGAGGCTCCTCTTCCGGGGCAGCGTTTGCTCGTGCGGATCTTTTTGAAGGGGCTAGATTTATTCTTACTCCTACCACTCAGACTCCACGGGATGAGTTATCGCGTCTTCAGGAGTTCTGGGGCAGGCTCGGAAGCCGGGTGAGCCTTATGGATCCATATGAACATGATAAGGTTTTTGCCGCCGTAAGCCACCTGCCTCATCTTGTGGCTTATTGCCTTGTAAATACAGTAGCAGACAGAGACGAAGTCATTAGAAATGCCGGGAGGGGTTTTTTGGATACTACCAGGATCGCCTCCAGCCCTCCGGATATATGGTGTGATATATTCTCTATGAATAAAAACAATGTTCTTTATTCTCTAAGCCGTTTTGAAGAAGCTCTTTCAGACTTAAAAGCACTGATTGAGTGTTCTGATTTTGAGTCGCTCAAGTCGGAGCTTACCAAGGCCAAGGAGGCCAGAGATCGTCTTGCAGATAGTTAATGTTTCCAGGTCCGGCCCGTTACAGGGTACCATTACTGTGCCGGCCGACAAGTCGATAACCCACAGGGCTATTATATTTTCGAGTCTTGCCGAGGGTGACAGCAGGGTAAAAAATCCGCTTCGGGCCGAGGACTGCATGAGAACTCTTAGCGCATTTCGTATTATGGGTGTTGAAGTAGAGGATGCGGGTAAAGACATTCTTATTAAAGGCTCAGGGCTTGCAGGACTTAAAGAGCCGGAGGACGTAATAGATTGCGGCAATTCCGGTACTACTGCCAGGCTTCTTTGCGGGTTGCTTTCAGGACAGCCGTTCTTTTCGGTATTAACCGGTGATGCATCCCTGCGCCAAAGACCTATGGACAGGGTTACCGCTCCGCTTTCAAGCATGGGAGCCAAGTTTTCCGGCCGAAACAGAGGAAAACTTCTGCCTATGGCTGTGCAGGGAGTCTCCTCTTTAAAGGCGATACGCTATGTCTCGCCTGTGCCCAGCGCTCAGGTTAAGACTGCTGTCCTGCTTGCCGGCCTCTTTTGTGATGGAGTCACTGAGGTTGTCGAGCCGGGTAAGTCGCGCGATCATACCGAGAGGATGCTTCCGGCCTATGGTGCCGGCTTGGAGATTGAGGGTTTGTCTGTTCGTCTAAGCGGCAGGCAAGGGCTTCGAGGTATGGATATTACTGTGCCCGGGGATATTTCTAGCGCCGCTTTCTTTATTGTGGCCGCGCTTATTCTGCCGGGATCAGAGGTTTTAATCGAAAACGTGGGTGTTAATCCGACCAGAACCGGAATTCTTGATATTCTTAAAAATATGGGAGGAAGTGTCGGCATATTAAACAGGCGTGAGGTTTCCGGCGAGCCGGTGGCTGATATACATGTCAGGCATAGTCCGCTTAAAGGTGTGACTATTGAGGGTGATCTGGTTCCGAGGGCGATTGACGAGTTTCCGGCCATATGCGTGGCTGCGGCTCTTGCAGATGGAGAGACCCGCATATCCGGAGTTTCTGAACTCCGGGTTAAAGAGTCGGACAGGATAGCCTCAATGGCCGAGGGCCTGCGCTCAATGGGTGTGGATGTGGATGAGTCACCGGACGGTATGGTGATAAGTGGACAGGAGCGTCTTTTACCAGGCGTGTTTGAAAGCCGTGGTGACCATCGCATTGCGATGGCGATGGCCGTGGCTGCTCTTAAGGCCGACGGCGAGTCAAAAATTGAGAATGCCGGATGTATAGCAACATCCTACCCAGGGTTCTGGGATAGTCTCAGGTCTCTTCAAGGTATCGGATAAAAAGTACAATTAAGCTCAAGTGCGGCTGCAAGTTGTTCCAGGTACTCTTTTCTCCTGACCTCAACAGCGCCCATCCGGGCTGTGGTTTCTGTGATCACCTGGCAGTCAAGCAATACAAAACCGCGTGCTCTTAAATGTTTAACAAGGGCTGCCAAAGCCACCTTTGAGGCGTTAGGTTTGCAGTAGAACATGGATTCACCGGCAAAAAATCCGCCGATGCAGACACCGTAAAGTCCACCGGCCAATTCGCCATCACTCCATGCCTCAATGCTGTGTGCGTGGCCTAGCCGGTGAAGCTCGATATATGCTTCTATCATATCCTTTGTAAGCCAGCCCGGCCCGTAATTTTCTTCGTG
>JALUUO010000049.1 GCA_027021335.1 Nitrospirota bacterium | reverse complement strand
GGGACAGTTGGCTGTGCAGTAGTCAGGCTATCCAGTTCGCTCAGCAAATTCGGGCCTGCTCAGGTATCGACACCTGTTATTCCAGCCAAACGAAACGGTGCGCTGTAATCTCATATTTTCGGGCACATAGCAGTGTACGGGTGGCGGTCTTCCCTGAAGGGAACCGGAATGGCGATTCAGACGTAGGCACACCGCTGGCGTGTTGAGAGATGTTTATAGGGCTTGCAAAAAATATGAAATACATCAGCAAAACTTGGAGATGAGACCAGGAACCTCTCCCTGTACCATATATTTAATCCCAGGAGACTAAATGTCGATTATATCGCCTGTTAAAAAGTTTATCAGGATGCAAAGAATTTTTTTCTCAGTGAAACGTCATGCTTTCGTTTGGCTTGTGGGTACTCTTCTGTTTTTGACCTGGCCAGGTCAAAATATTTCTGCTCGTCAGTTCTCGGCTTCTGGTACGCTTTTGGGTTATGATCGGAAACCGATGAGAAAAGCGGATATTAGTTTGCTGAGTAATGCTGATAGATTCCCCAGAGAAATGATACAACGTTTTCACGTCCAGGATGATGGCACCTTCAGAATTGAATTTGACAGGCCGGGCCTTTACAGGCTCTTGTTTTCCGGCGTTAGCCATACGCCTCTGTCGGTGCCATTTTATTTTGAGGAGGAAGACTCTATAATCGTTTCTGTTCGACTATCTCCTCTCGACTATAAAGATCAACCGGATACACTCTACATACATTGGGGATTACTCGGTCATAGTAAAAAATTTTCTTTTTCGAAGTGGATGACTCCAGACCCTTCAGGAGTTTATAGAGCTACTTTTCAAGCTTATGGCAGTGAGTTCGCTTATCAAATTGGCGGTATTTGTAAGGACGATAAACTTGTGAGCGGTTTCCAGGCGGATGATTTCCGTTTGACCGGGAAACGACACTACATATCAGTCATCAAGACCCCAGCATCCTCTGAATTTGATACTGCGAAAGCCCGGCCGGTTTCAATTGAGTTCGATCTTTCCGGATTACCCAAAACCGTACCCCCACCACATTTCAGAATTATTTCTGCTTCCCGGAAGGCAAAAAGTTTTTTTGAAGTTTATTCTGCCACAAATAAGAGATTTAAAAAGTATTTCGATAATACTATCCCACAGGATGTGGAGCAGAAAGATATGAAGAAGTCCGGGCACAAACAGAGCTATGATTCGAATAAAGAATTGGAAGAACTTGTAGAGCTGATACAAAATGAAAAAGATCCTTTCAGGAAAAAACTATGGCTTATATCTTTAATCGATCTTGATGTTATCTGGTCAATAGACAAAGATAGTCTATTAAAGCAGGAGATTGCAACCCAGGCACTTGAACTGATTTCTCCCTGTTCCCCGCTCTGGAGCTTTACTCCGAACGGTTTTCTGACTGTGCTCAGCAGGGCCAGTAAAATAAAACAGCCCATGGCTGACCAAAACGAGAAAGCGAATGTCTTTTTTGTAAGTGAATACGGCCAACCATTTTTAGCCTACGCCGAAAAAGCCGTCGAGTGTAATCAGGATAAGGCTATAAGACCTTATTTGCTGCAAACGATGATACGTCTTGCCCATCGTTTTAATGAGCGAGAGCTTTTTGATAAATACTATTCTTTGTACATGAAGGAAAATGCCGGCAGCATTGGGGCTATGCTTTTAGAGAATTATTATGCACCAGCCTCTAATATAACTCCCGGTAAGCCTGTACCAGATTTTATTTTCAGGCTTTTGGATGGCGGTGGCAGGGAAGTTAGTAAGGCAAGCTTACATGGCAAAGCTTATATTCTGCACTTTTGGGAACCTGAATGTAGCCACTGTATCGAGACTGCACGTATAATGCAGTGGTTGTTTACAAAATATGCTCGTCATGGTTTGCTCATCATCAGTATCGCTCTTCCTCCAGTAAGTGATGTTTCGTCTGATTCCTTGAGCACAGGAAGCAGAATGAGGGAGACTCTTGATATTGAAAGCATGCCCTGGCATCATGTTGTGCTTTCCGACAGGGTTTTGCAAAATAAGATCATGAGAGATTTTAATGTCGTCAAACCGTTTTATCGGTATTTACTCGTTGATAAAGATGGTGATATCCGTGGTTCGGATACGATGCCAACCGAAGAGTTTATTAATTCGGTGAAGAAGGCGGTGTCAGATAAATATTAAACTCTTTCGGACAGTATTGCTTTGACAACATTGAGCATCCCGTGCGATAGTAAAGCATTCTCATGTCAGATGGTTTTATTTTGTTCGTACAATACGGTTTTTAAAATATCCAAACCAGAAGGGCTGCAATGACTAATTTACCCAAATTTCTCCGCCTGCTGATCAGCTTTGTCTTTATTCTCTCTGCTTTAGCCAAGCTGTTCGATCTGTCAGCTACTGTACAGATGTTTGCAACATTGTTTGCTTTGTCTCCTGGTTTTGTTGCATCATTATTCACCTGGGGCGTCATCTTGTTTGAGCTTGTGATCGCCTGTTTAATCTGGTGGCGTGTGCCGTGGCCTCTTGTTTTGGTTCCCCTCGTGTTTATTGCGATTGTTGTCTATGCAGATTCTCAGGGTTTGGCCTGTGGCTGTTTCGGCAGCCTGTCATTTTTGCAGCTTTCCCTGCCCGCGCATGTGGCACTCAATGTGGGACTCTTTCACGGCTTG
>JALUUO010000048.1 GCA_027021335.1 Nitrospirota bacterium | reverse complement strand
GTCATCCCATGGCTCTTTAAATTTTGCAAAGGCCGTCTGCATATATGACACGGCCGGAAGAGGCTCCACCTGCTCCCTGCCAAATTTCTTGACGAGAATCCTTCCGATACCGAAAAACAGCGGGTCGCCGCTTGCAAGCACAGCCACATCCATAGTCAAAAGGCGGTTTCTTATAGCAGCTACGGCATCCTTGACAGGAGATATGGGCAGAACCTCGGCCATGCAATGTCTTACTAGAGGCCTGTACCGCCCGGAAGTAATAATGCATCCGCAATCCTTAAGTATGCCTGACCGGTGCTCATCCATGCCGTAGAGGGACTCGCTCGCGCCGACACCGACCAGATACAATTTATACACTTTCGACCACCTTTCCAGTATGGTGTACCAGACACACCTGTGTTGTAATACCTCCTGTGACTTTCACGGCGTAGGCCTTGGCCTTACGGCAGACCGCCTGAATTAAATCCGTACGATTTAGCTCCACAAGCCTTGTGTAAATCTCTCTGCCGGTGTTTGATCCTTTGAGACTCTCTATCAGTTCGTTTTTTGCGCCCAGGTCTGCAAGAAGCGAGAGAATCCGGTCCACCTCCAAAGCGCCATGCCTTACATGGGTCTGGCGTGTTTCCAGGGCGGCCTTGATCATCTTGGCCCACATTGCTCCCAGGTAGATTTTCTTAAAGCCGTGGACGGCAGCCTCTTTGAGGGAAAACTCCAGATAATCTCCCATCATAACATAAGCCTCATCCGGTAGACTTGGAAGCAGCCGCTGGAGTGCCTTCTCCGAGGTACGCCCGGTACATATGACTATTTCCGAAAGTCCAGCAGCCAGGGCTACATCCATGGATGCCGTGATAGTGGCGGTCCAGGCACCGGCCGAAAGCGGTCTGACAACTCCGGTAGTGCCAAGAATCGAAATCCCGTCCATGATTCCAAGACGTGCATTAAGGGTTTTTTTTGCCAGTTCCTTCCCCTTTGGAACAGATATAATGACGGTTACGATACGAGTGCGGGTTAGTGGCGAGCTTTCATCCAGAGCCTCTCTCACCGCCTCTTCGATCATGCGCCTTGGTACCGGATTAATCGCAGGTTCTCCCACAGACAGGGCAAGGCCGGGTTTGGTAACCACGCCGACTCCCTCACCGCCCTTGATTTTTATTGCAAAGGGGTTGCTTGATGTTTCCATCGTAACCTCGGCCCTTATCTCCGCCTTGTTGGTCACGTCAGGATCATCGCCGGCGTCCTTTATGACAGAAGCCACGCCTGTATACTGCTTGTCGGAGCCATGGCCGGATATATAATTTGCGGAGCTGACGTCAAATTTAACTCTTGATCCGTCAGGAAACGGAATTTCTACGCTTTCCGGACCGGCCTGTTCTGATACAAGTGCTAATGTCGCAGCCTTAGCCGCTGCCGCCGCACATGCACCTGTTGTATAGCCTGATTTAAGCGATTTACTCAAGAAATAACTTGTTTGACAGCAACCATAGGGTCAGGTCTACACATTGCACAGATTCAACCTGTCGCCAATACCCTCAATCTTTTTTCGTAGTTTTCTGTCTTTGCCAAGTGAGGCCTGTAATCGGCGACTTGCCTGTGATACAGCGGATTCACCTATGCCAAAATGATCCCCGATTTCCTGTAGTGTTCTCCTGCTGTATCTATGGCAAAGATAGATTGTTGCTTTCCTGGATAGTGTAGGGTCATCATTTAATATTTTTTTTATCTCGTTGTGTATCTCTTTGATTGTGGGGGCTTGGGAGAGTTTCGCTAAGTCCGGCAGATTGCGATCAGCCTTTTTTTTCCCGTTCAGGTATTTGGCCTTTACTCTGTCCACAAAATCAATGCTGCCGAGAATAGTTGATGCAACCGTTTTTTTTAATGGACTGTCGTATTCTTTATCAATCCCGGCAAGTACGAATTTCCTGTAACTCTTCTGTGCAGCGCGTATGTTCCGGCCAAAATAACTCAGAACGAGATCTGTTTTAAGCCACCCTGGCTTCTTTTTTTGACCGGTGTAGAACTGGTAACTCGTCCACAGGTATTCATCCGGTTTTTTAACCATGTTTGCCCTGACAGGGTTCAGATGAAGATAGCGGGAAAGCTCTGCCGTGTATGCATCGGCATCTACAAGTATTGCTTTGTACCGTCCCTGCAGGAGGTGCCCGGTTCTCTGATGCCCTGTATTAAAGAATGTTGTGTATGCTCCGTTTATATGATGCATGATCTGGGAAAGGTTGCCCAATGGGGTCTCTATGAGGAGGTGATAATGGTTGCTCATAAGACAGTAGGCATGTATTGTTGCTTTGTAACGTAAGGTGGCTGTCTCTATGTACGAAAGGAATTTTTCATGATCCTTTGTGCTCTCAAAAATATTTCTGAGTTCATTGCCTCTTGCCGTAACGTGATAAAACGCACCAGGGTATTCTATTCTCAATGGTCGTGCCATGTTTCTCTCAAGTGCCGTATTTTATCTGTCAAACCCGGTAATGTCAAATGTGTAGACCTGACCCCATTGATTCTTCTTACCTGTCAATAGTTTTGCATAGTGTGCAACAACGTCCCCAAAGTTTCATCTTACGCTGAATCCGGCAAAATCAAAGTCATAAATATAACTCGCTTATTTTAGGACTAATGACTCTTTCATTCTTAATGGTTTAATAGTCTTTAATTCTTTTGCTTCATTTAATTTCGCTTTATATATATCCCATCTAAGTTGTAGATTCATCCAAAAATCTTCTGAAACCCCAAAAAACTTTGCAAGTCGTAATGCTGTACTGGGTGTCACTCCACGACGTTTGTTAATAATTTCATTAATCCTCTGGTAGGGCACATGAATCTTTTCAGCCAGTTCTCTCTGCGTAATGCCCATAGGATTAAGAAACTCCTCAAGTAACATTTCCCCCGGATGTGTCGGCTCTCTATGTGTTGGTATCCTTACCATTGTTTGCCTCCTTTTCTTATATCAATGATAGTCTGTAATTTCTACTTTGTCCGGACCAGATTCGCTCCAGATAAAGCAAATTCGATACTGATCATTTATCCTTATGCTGTATTGACTTTTTCTATCTTTTGTTAATGCCTCCAGTTTATTGTTTGGCGGAATACGTAGTTCATTAAGATGTGTTATAGAATCAAGTTGATCCAATTTCCTTGATGTAACCCCCCATAATGATTGTGGACATGTTTTTCTTGCATCTTTAGAATTTTTGCCGTTGAAAATATCTTCCGTCCCTTTATTCCTAAATGACCGAATCATATATTCATGATAGCACGGTATTCATGCTATTATCAACTTTTATTTTGATGCCCAATGCAAAGTTTAGGGAACAATGGGGCCTGTCCTTGACATGGTACAATTTTCATCAATTGCCGCAACCCTTTTTCTGAGCATCCTGTTCCAGCTCATCTCCTTTATTAAAAATAAAGAGTTGAGGATTCAAACATAAAAACAGGACATTTCTATTTTGGCTTGATACTCATTATTTTTGATATTGCTTTTCGAATGTTAGACTGATATAGTCATTTGGTAGTGGGTCAAACATGTAATTAGATATTAATATCTATCCAAAATACGACTTTATTAACCAGGAATACGATTAAAGTGTTATATGTCTATTAAAACCAGGCATGGAATTTATTGATAAGATGTCGTCATGCGGATCACTGTTAAGGAGGATACTATGAGAAATAACGCACTGATAATCATGTTTATTCTTTCTCTTACACTCGTTTCTACAGGCTGCGGAAAAGACAAAAACCAAGATTCGACTTACAATGTCGGAGGCATGGTAAGTGGTCTTTCAGGCACTGTTGTACTTCAGAACAATGGTGAGAATGATCTGAGTATTACATCAAACGGTACGTTCACTTTTTCAGCCTCTTTTACAGGTGGCAGCACCTATGCAGTGACAATATTGACACAGCCGGCAGGGCAAACTTGTTCAGTAGCAAACGGAAGCGGAACGATATCCGATAAACATGTGACCGATGTTATGGTAAGCTGCTACAATTCAGGCACGCTGGACCCTACTTTTGGCAATGATGGTGCCGTGTTTCATAACGGTGCAGCCGGTGGAGACAGGAATGACAGAGGCAATTCCATCACAACAGATTCATTCGGCAGAATACTTGTGACTGGTTATAGCGACAGTAGCACTGATTCCGATATGGTTATCTGGAGGTACAACAATAACGGTACTCTGGATACTACCTTTGGAAATGGCGGTATTGTGGTCAATGACAATGCAGCTGGCGGAGGGAGGAGTGACATAGGCAATTCCATCACAGTAGACTCGAGCGGCAGAATACTCGTGACTGGTTATAGCGACAGTAGCACTGATTCCGATATGGTTATCTGGAGGTACAACAATAACGGTACTCTGGATACTACCTTTGGCAATGGCGGTATTGTGGTTCATGACAATGCAGCTGGCGGAAATGATGATGACAGGGGTAATTCCATAATAATAGACTCAAGTGGCAGAATTCTCGTGACAGGCGATAGCGGCAGCGATACTGCTGCTTACGACATGGTCATCTGGAGATACAACGCTGATGGCACTTTGGATACTACCTTTGGCAATGGCGGTGTCGTAGTTCATAACAGTGCAGCAGAAGGAGATAGCTTTGATAGGGGCAACTCCATAGCAATAGACTCAAACGGCAGGATACTTGTGGCCGGCTATAGCTACAGTAGCACTGATTCCGATATGGTCATCTGGAGATACAACACTGACGGCACCCTGGATTCTACTTTTGGAATCGACGGTATTGTGGTTTATGACAGTGCATCTGGTGGAGATAGTCATGACAGCGGCAATTGTATCAAAATAGATTCAAACGGTAGGATTCTAGTGACCGGAGTTAGCGAAAGCAGTGCTGATTTAGAAATGACCATCTGGAGATACAACACTGACGGCACCCTGGATTCTACCTTTGGTAACGGCGGCATTGTGACCGATGATACTGCCCCTGATGAAATGTCTATTCATGTCGGCCTGGCTATTACCACAGATGCAAGCGGTAGAATACTTGTGACTGGCGAGAACAGAATCTTGTACACAAGTTGGATAGTTATCTGGAGGTACAATACTGATGGCAGTCCGGATACAACTTTTGGCAGTGGCGGTACTATAACTCATGATTACGTGAGTGGATATTATGATAAGGGAAACTCCATCACTATAGACTCAAATGGCAGGATACTCATGACAGGGGCAAAAGACATCATTCCTGATAGTTCCGACATGCTCATCTGGAGAGTTATCCAGTAGCAGCTGTATGGTTTAAGCTTTTACATCACTAATTGAAAGCCTACTTCTAGTCGGGAATTTTAGGGGCCTTACTAAGGTTAGGGGATGTTCTTTTCTGAGTCAACTTATTCGCTCTTTCTGATCGTTTTTGATATGGCTGATGTGGATTCACCCCGGCAGCACGGGCTACATCGGCCATCGGAAGCCCGTGGTCTTCGACTAAGTCAACCTGGAAAAGAACGTTTCCAAAGTTTCTATCAAGAGTTTTGCTGACTTTCTGTGAGCGGGCAACCTAAATCAGCCTGGTTTAATTCCTTTTTGTGATGTCTTTATCCTTAGCCTGTAAATAGTTTTGCATAGTATGCAACAACGTCCCCAAAGTTTCCGGACATCTATTCTGACACAGGGGGCTGGAGTGAAACCGTAAAACTCCTATCAGGACACCGCAAGCCGTCTTGCTATTTGTAAGTTGAATTTACAAATAGCATAAAATCTGGTATCCTTAAACCATGCTTGTCAGGCGTGATGCGGAACAAACAGTTCGTGAGCTTGCCAGAGGTTTTCCTGTAATTGTAATAAACGGGCCTCGCCAATCAGGAAAAACCACGCTTGCCCGCAAGACCTTTCCCAAAAAGGCTTATGTGTCTCTGGAAGATCCGGACGAGCGGATGTTTGCCGACACAGACCCCCGGGGCTTTCTGAAACGATTTCCTGACGGTGGTGTACTTGATGAAATCCAGCGATGTCCCGAACTATTTTCATATTTGCAGGGCATCGTTGATGAAGATGGCAGGATGGGGTTGTTTGTTCTTACCGGCTCCCAGCAGTTTAACCTTATTTCTCAAATAACACAGTCTCTTGCCGGACGCGCCGGAATTGTCCAGCTTCTTCCGTTCAGCACAGGTGAACTCAAATCTGTAAAAAAACTGCCCTCTGAAATTGAAAACCTCCTGATTAAGGGAATGTATCCACCCCTGCATACCAGAGATGTTGAACCCCGTAAGTGGTATGCCAACTATGTTTTGACTTATGTTGAGAGGGATTTAAGGCAATTACTCTCCATAAAGGATTTGTCCGTATTTCAGCGATTTTTAAAGATGTGCGCTTCAAGGACAGGCCAGCTTCTGAACCTGAGCGCTCTCGGGGCCGACTGCGGCATATCTCATAATACTGCAAAGGCGTGGTTATCTGTTCTTGAGGCAAGCTATATAGTTTTTCTGCTCAGGCCGCACCATCAAAACTTTAATAAAAGGCTTGTCAAAATGCCCAAGCTCTATTTCTATGACGCAGGGCTTGCGGCATATCTGCTCGGCATACACTCAGCTGAACAGATAGCTGTCAGCTCAATGCGCGGCCCTTTGTTCGAAACCTTCGTTATCAGCGAGCTTATGAAGAGCAGGCTGAACCAGGGTCTCCCGTCAAATCTATTTTTCTGGCGAAGCAATGCAGGTGATGAGATTGATCTGATTATTGAAAAAGATCAAACATTGCTCCCGGTTGAAATAAAGGCAGGGCAGACCGTGTCACAGGACTTTTTCAAGGGACTGGTCAAATGGCAAAATCTTGCCGGTGGTGCAGCGTCAAAAGGGATGCTTGTCTATGCAGGGGCGCAGTCATACGAGAAACAGGAAGGGCATGTGGTTTCATGGAGAAGTATAGGGAGGATATAATTTATCGGGTTATTTGTTAACCTTGCAAATCGAACTTTTAGTACAAATTGTAAATGCCATTGACATATTGTACGGCAGGGTTCTGGAAAAATTCGAAGTCTTCCTCATCTACTTTCCCATTTACATTTCCCCGCCATTCTGAGTAAAATTACTCAAGCCATTGAGTAAAACGTATGTTTAAAAGATACGCATATAAGAAAATCATTGATCGTCTCAAAGAGCCGAGACGGTTCATCCAGGCACTTTCCGGCCCAAGACAGGTAGGAAAGACCACCCTGATACAACAGGTGATGGATGACATCGGCATCCCCGGCCATTACGTCTCTGCGGATGCGGTCTCAGCGACCTCTTCCGTCTGGCTCCAGCAGCAATGGGAAACAGCAAGAATCAAACACAAATCCGGCCCTCATAAAAAAGGCTTTATCCTCGTAATAGATGAAATACAGAAAATCCCCGCCTGGAGCGAAACAGTAAAACTCCTCTGGGACCGGGACACCGCAAACCGTCTCAATATCAAGGTCGTACTTCTTGGTTCAGCCCCACTATTGGTACAAAAAGGACTGACCGAGTCTCTTGCCGGTAGATTCGAACTGTTTAGGATACCTCATTGGTCGTATTCTGAAATAAAGGAGGCCTTCGGCTTTTCTCCCGAGCAGTTTATTTATTTCGGGGGCTATCCCGGAGCTGCCGGACTTATTAAGGATGAAAACAGGTGGAGGTACTATATCAGGGACTCATTAATAGAAACCACCATTTCAAAAGACATCTTTATGATGACAAGGGTGGACAAACCGGCGCTCCTGAGAAACCTCTTTGAACTGGGATGTTCATATTCAGGACAGATCGTCTCCCTGAATAAGATGCTCGGACAGCTGCATGATGCGGGAAACGTGACAACTCTTTCGCATTACCTCAATCTGCTTTCAGGTGCAGGAATGATCACCGGGCTGCAGAAGTACTCGCCAAAGAAGATAGCGGAGAAGGCATCAATCCCGAAACTGCAGGTGCTGAATACCGCATTGATTAGCGCACAGATTGATACGGTTTTTAAAAAGTCAAGACTCGACGGTGAGCTGTGGGGACGACTGGTGGAGTCCGCAATCGGAGCGCACCTTGTCAATATCACGCAGGGAACGAATATTGCCGTTCTGTACTGGAGAGACAGAAACCGGGAAGTGGATTTTATCCTCAAAAAGGGGAAAGCGTTGATCGCACTGGAAGTAAAGAGCGGAAGGGCAAAAATTTCTCTGCCGGGTATGGAAGCGTTTTCAAAAAAGTTTCGTGCAAATAAACTCCTGCTCGTTGGCGGGGGCGGCATTGAAATAGATGAGTTTCTGAGTATGGATTTTGAACAGATAGAGGAATTGTTTTCTTGAAATTGAGGGGATTCTCCGGCAGGCCAATGTTCTAACATCATCAGGGGATATAATTGACCGGATTTAATTTTAACCTTGCAAATTGAAAGGCAATCTTTCATAATACCAGAATGATAAAAAGGCGAATTCAGGCTTCTATTGAAACATCTCTCAAAAAATATCCCGTTGTAGGGATTATCGGCTCGCGTCAGGCAGGCAAGACAACTCTTGCAAAAATGATACAGAGGAGGGTTTCAAAAAAGGTAATATACCTTGACCTTGAACTGCCTTCCGACCTGAATAAACTCCATGACCCGGAGCTGTACCTGGTACAATTTACCGACTCCCTTGTGATTATTGATGAGATACAGCGTATGCCTTCCCTGTTTCCGCTTATCCGGGCGCTGGTTGACAAAAAAAGGACCGGTGGAAGGTTTCTTCTTCTTGGTTCCGCATCGCCGGGGCTGATAAAGCACTCTTCAGAAAGCCTTGCGGGCAGAATAATCTATCATGAGCTTTCTCCCTTTTCGATTCACGAGACAGGACATAAGAACTTTCAGCAGTTATGGCTGAGGGGCGGTTATCCTTTGAGTTATCTTGCTGAGAGCGCTGAAGACAGTTTTGCATGGAGGGACGCGTTTATAAAGACCTACCTTGAGATGGACATTCCACAGCTCGGCATACGTGTGCCTGCTGCTCAGCTCCGGAGGTTCTGGACTATGCTGGCACATTCACATGGACATTTGTGGAATGCAAGCCAGATAGCAGGCAGTCTTGGAGTGTCGGCGCCGACAGTGAGAAGCTATCTTGATATTCTTGAGGAGACATTTGTCGTAACTCGGCTGCAGCCCTATTTTGCAAACATTAAAAAAAGGCTGGTCAAATCTCCGAAGGTTTATGTCCGGGATTCAGGAATCCTGCACTCATTATTGAGGATAGGGGAGATCGATGATCTCATGGGCAACCCATCACTGGGCAGGTCGTGGGAGGGTTTTGTAATTGAACAGATAATCGGTCTGCTGCCGGATGGCTGGTCGCATTTTTTCTATAGGACAGGCGCAGGAGCGGAGATAGATTTATTGCTTATAGACAAAAAGAATAGGCTGATAGCGGTAGAAATCAAATATTCGGCAAGTCCGAGGGCTGAAAGAGGATTCTGGAATGCCCTTGAAGACTTGTCGTGCCGGAAGGCGTTCATTGTATATCCCGGAGAGGAAACATATCCTTCAGGTAAAAATACTATTATATTATCAGTGAAAGAACTCAATAGAATTATCGAATAATATAAATGTTCAACCAGCTACTCATAAACAGTATCATTGCGGGCAGCACCTACACCCTCATCGCCCTCAGCTTCTCCCTCATTTACTCCACCACAAAATTCTTCCACTTCGCCCACGGCGCTATTTATACATTCTGTCCATACTTCGCCTATCTATATACCATGTGGTTCTTATCCAACCCCATTACTGGTTCCCTGCCGCAGCCAACCTTTAACAGAAAGCTTTTTTGGGATCAAAAGCCTCCTGATCTTTCATTACGTAATAACACGCCCTTGCAAGTTTATTAGCCACCGCTTTTATTGCAACTATATTATTGGTCTTTGACATCTTTCTTTGATAAAACTTCTTTACATTCGGATAAGACCGAATAGCAAAATTAGCTGCCTCAACATAAGCCCAGGACAGATACTTGTTGCCATTTTTCCTGTTGCCTTCACCCTTGACCTTACCGTTTGAAATACGCTTGCTGTTTACACATCGAGCATACGATGCATAGTTGCCTACAGCTGGAAATCTGTTGATATTACCTGTTTCAAGCATAATGGTCAGAGCAAGTATCCTTCCTGTTCCATGGACGGTAAGCAGCAATCTGTATTCATCTTTCAGCTTTGCCTTCTTCAGAATCGAAGCTTCTATCTCCTTTATTTTTTGTGTGAAAAATATGATTGCTCCTATGCTCGCCTTTCCTGAGAGAATCAGATGTTCCTCATCAAAAATATTCTCTACATCACTCTCCAGGAGATTTTTGATCTGTGCGCAAGACATATTAGTGCCCAGACATCTGCTTACAAGACTTTGAAAACTCAATACTTGTGCGGTCCGTTGACGAACAAGAAATAGACGCTTTCTAAGCAGATCCCTCACTGGTCGTTCTTCTTTTGGATACAATGTATCCCACAGGCAGTATTCCCAATCTTAGAAGATGTGCAAGAAAAAAAGCGTCATTATTGTCATCCGAGTGCTTCAATCCCTCATACTGTTTGATCGCTGCAGGATTGGCAAGGTGTGTTTTGTAATCAGCATCGTTTAATCCATCCACCAGCCAATACCAATTGTAAGTAGATTCTACTACGATCCCTTCCAGCCTTTTCCGAACTATTATGAGTGAAGGCGCCTCTAATGCTGTGATAAACTTACAAAGTGTGGCCGGCTGAAACCTTTTATATGATTATCAGCCCTTGACATAAGACAAAAATTAAAGAAGGAGATGAGCTGGAACAGGAGGGTCAGAAAAAGGGTTGCGGCAATTGATGAAAATTGTCCCATGTCAAGGACAGGCCCCATTGTTTGCAACTATTTGATTGTAAAAGAAAAACTTTACCAAAAAAATTTCACTTGACAGGAGACTATAGGATGTCCCCAAAGTTTCTTTTTCTTTGTTTCATTACTGGATTAGAGGGGAAGGATAAAGTTATCCTGAATTTTATATTGACACATAATACTATACTGTGTTTTAATTATAAAAATTACTACTATAGGGCCAGTGACAACCTCACAACTCAGCCTGTGATTAAAGTAAAATAGACGCATAATAAACAGGAGGTGAGCCTATAATTAGGTAGTGAGTTATAAAGTTGCAATGGGTGGGAGTAATTTCAATAGTAAAAAAACAACTTTCAAAAGGAGGGAAGACAATGCTATTTTTAGACATAAGAAGGGTTATACTTGTGATTGTTTCCGTATTCTTGATTACGGCTATCCCATTAGAAGCAAATGCAAAGTGGAGAAGTCAGTCGGATGAACTGCCAGGGATGGTGGACTCTGGTGTTATAGTGGGCATAGCAGCATTAGGAGTAATAATTATTGGCGTAATGATATACAAATCTCAAAAAGCATCAACAAATGTCAACCAACAAAAAGATGGAGAAGTGCAAGAAAAGGAGCAATCAAGGAATGACTTAGAGCCTGAGTCAATAAGCTATTCGCCATTGATGAATACATCACAAGATTTAGGCTATGCCAAATTGGAGACAGCATTTTCAAAAAGACACGGGGTAAAGAAAAAATCTATTAAACCGTTTTTGAGCTTAAGAAACAATGTCTATCCAAGTCTAAACTATGAGAGGTCGCGCAGCAATGTTGAAAATGTAACCTTAATGGTTGGTTTGTCAGCAAATTTTTGAATAGCAAAACTCTTTTTCCTATGCTTTGCAATTAGGGATAGGTGGTGGTGTCGTATTTGCTGTTACGGCGGTGGGGATATCCGTGAACCTGTCTATAGCTATTTTCCGAGACCGTATCAATAGGGGAGATGTAAATGTTTACGAAACCAAAAAGGATTGTTGTATTCATCATTATTGTAGCTTTCCTGTCGGCAACCTTAATCATTCCAACAAATGCATACGCGGATGATGTTTCAAAGTACGAATCTTTGAATAATATGTCAATTGCATTATCGATAGGAGTGCTCCTTATTACACTTATACTGGTGTTAGGTTCAGGTAATAAAAAAGCAGATACTGAAGAGAGTCTGTTGAACAACCAAAACGTCTATCCCGATGGGGAGATATACATTAGACCATACATTGGTCTAAACGTTGAGAAATCAAAGGGTAACTCAAAAAATGAAGCATTGATAACAGGTTTGTCATTCAATTTTTAAGGGCAATTTAAGGTACATCTCGTACGTAACAGTTTAGTCTCTTTTTTTACGGATAGAATCGATTAATCAGGAAGAATTATTAAAGAGAGCATCCTGTGCATTAGTGGTATCAGCAGTTAGTAAAGTTTGAAGGAACTCTCTGGGATGCTTGCCCTGACGGCGAGCAGTGAGCACAAGACTTGGCAAGATACTATGAGTTCTCAGTCCGGTGGCCGAGCGAGTACCGAAGATAATCTTTCTAAAAATAACCATGCTTCTGATAGATTGTTCAGCCT
>JALUUO010000047.1 GCA_027021335.1 Nitrospirota bacterium | reverse complement strand
TATAACCCCGTAGTCGATACAAGGCATATCACAAGTGCAAATGACATGCTACAAAATGCCCTGGTTCTACTTCGGTAAGACCGGGCATGACTTTATTACACGGTTCAAAGCGCTTCAGGCACCTGGTATGAAACCGGCAGCCGGCCGGAATATCCGAGGGGCTCGGAACATCGCCTTCCAGAATTATACGCTTTTTTCTTCTGCCCGGATCAGGCTCCGGCACTGCGGACAGAAGAGCTTCGGTATATGGATGAAGCGGTCGATTGAATAGAACTTCGGTCTTGGCTTGCTCTACGATCACACCCAGGTACATAACCGCTACACTGTCGGAAAAGTGATGAACCACATGCAGATCGTGGCTTATTAACAGGTAAGACAGATTTTTCTTTTTCTTCAGGTCGTCAAGCAGGTTCAGGATCTGCGCCTGTATAGAGACATCCAGGGCCGAGAGTGGCTCGTCAGCCACTATCATCTCCGGCTCCAGCGCTAAGGCCCTGGCAATACAGATTCTCTGCTTCTGTCCGCCGCTGAACTCATGAGGATAACGTCCGGCAGCGGCAGCCGGCAATCCCACCTGGTCAAGCAAGTCCAGCACCCGGCTCCGCAGCTCGGCCCCACGCGCCAGGCCATGGATGACAAAAGGTTCTCCCACGGCATCCATTACTTTCATCCTGGGGTTCAAAGAGGCAAAAGGGTCTTGAAATATCACCTGCATGCGGCGGCGGATGGCCTTTAGTCCAGCTCGGTCGGCTTCATGAAGGTTTTCTCCTGCAAACCAGACAGTTCCTGCCGTCGGCTCGAGAAGGCGTAAAACAAGCCTTGCAAATGTAGATTTACCGCAGCCCGATTCGCCGACAATAGAGCAGACTTCGCCGCGCTTAACGCTAATTGATACGCCGTCAACAGCACGTACAAGCGCTTTTCGGCCGAAAATACCGCCACTGGTTTCAAAGTATTTTTTCAGCCCTTCTGCTTGCAGCAGTTTTTCCACTAGAGAAAATCCTCCGCCCTCAGGCAGCGCACCAGGTGGCCGGGTTTAAGTTCCCGCAATTCCGGCTCGCTTTGCCTGCATTCGCCGGCACGGTACCTGCATCTGGGCTCAAACCGGCAGCCAGTAGGAAAATCCTCCGGCGCCGGAACCGAGCCTGGAATTGGCTGTAGAGGCTTATCTTTTTCGCCGGGCAGAGAATCCAAAAGGCCCTGCGTGTAAGGGTGAAGAGGATTGCCGAAAAGGCTTGTGGACGTAGCCTGCTCCATCGCTGCGCCAGCATACATAACCATAACTCTCTGTGATATCTCGGCCACAATACCCAGGTCATGCGTAATAAAAAGCATGGATGTACCGGTGCTTTGCCGCAGTTCTTCCAGAAGCTCCAGGATCTGAGCCTGAATAGTCACATCCAGGGCGGTTGTTGGTTCGTCGGCTATTATAAGGGCAGGATCGCAGGCCAATGCCATGGCTATCATGATTCTTTGGCGCATACCACCACTCATCTGATGCGGGTACTGCCTAACACGAAGCCCGGGCGAGGGAACCTTTACTCTTTTCAGCAGTTCTACTGCGCGTTCTAGCGCCTCTTTCTTCGAGAGACCCTTGTGAGTGATAAGAAGCTCGGCTATCTGGTAACCCACTGTAAATACGGGATTAAGTGAGGTCATGGGCTCCTGAAAAACCATAGAGATCCTGTTGCCGCGAATGCGGCGCATTTGGCTGTCAGACTTACAAAGAAGATCTTCTCCCTCAAAAAAAATCTCGCCGTCAGGCTTACCCACAGCATCTCCAAGAAGACCCATTATGGACAAAGCGGTCATCGATTTACCGCAGCCCGACTCCCCCACCAGGCCGAACACCTCACCCCGCTGAATATCAAAACTCAGGTCGTCAATAGCCCGAAGGACGAAATCGCCCTTTACCGGAATACTTACTTTAAGAGAGTGAAGAGAAAGGAGTGACAAAACTCTCAGAACTTGAGCAGGTTGCTCAAGGCATCGACTTTTTTGTCAAGAAATTGATTGGTGTTGTCGTTTTGTTTCCGGCACTGAAAAAGCTGATCCGCAAGATTGATCGAAACAATGATTGCGGCTTTAAAAGGATTAATGGCAGGATTTTTTTCGAATAGTTCCTTCATGCGGGAGTCTACAGTGCGGGCAAGTGTCCGAATATATTCCTCATCCGCGTCACCCTTGATGGTGTAGGATTGTCCCATGATAGTGACTTCGATGGTTTTCGGCGCCATAACAAAAACCCTCAGCTCAGTTCGATACTGTCCAGTTCTTTTAGAAGCTCCTCTACCTGTGCACGAACCGTGTTTCGTTCCTCCATCATATAGTCCATATCCTGTTTTATGTTTTCTAACTCCTTCTCTTGCAGCTGGAGTTGCAGAATCTCGTCGTCCCTGGTTTTGACTTGGTCTTCCAGTTCAATGATCTTTGCCCGAAAATCATTGTTTTCTTCACGCAGATGCTTAATCATATTGACTGCTTTGACAATTTTGTTTTCGAGCAGTCTTACTTTATCTATTATATCCTGCTCTAACGTAGTAGCTTCGTTGCTCAAAGGCTGTTCTCCCTCCCATTTAAAACTTTCTTGGTTCACCGGACCTTAAGATAACAGATAAATTTGGGGGAGTCAATCCCCAAAGCCTGTTATATTCCATGTAACTTTTAAGCACTTTTTTCACATAGTTTCTAGTTTCTGTGTAAGGAATTTCTTCTATGAATTCATCCATCGGGATATCGCCGGTACGGTTTATCCATCTCCGGACAGCGTTTTCTCCGCCGTTGTAAGCGGCAATTGCAAATACCAGGTTACCCTCAAACTGCCGTACAAGCCTGCCTAGGTAGTGAGAACCTAAAGGAATATTTTTTTCCGGCATAAACAGGTCGTCCTCCCTGCTTAAATCCACCTGCGCTGATGACTCAATCCTCTGTGCTGTTTTCGGCATAAGCTGCATAAGACCCATTGCGCCGGCCCTGGAGTAGGCCTTTGGATCGAACCTGCTCTCTTCACGTATTATCGCCGCCACCAGGTGCGGCTCGATTCTTTCGCGACGCGCGGTTTCTTCTATAAGTTCCCAGAAACCCCTTGGATAAGCCAGGTGGTCGAAAAATGGATTAATACGTGCAAGCGGGGCTGCCATTCTGATGGCCCTGCGGTAATCTCCAAGCTCTACTGCCAGGTAGCCCAGATAAAGAGCCTCTCCAATGCCATTGACCTGGCCGGCAAGGCCAGGGAGATCCAGCCTGGCCTCTTCATCCATTCCCAGTATTCTCAGCTCTGTAATACGTCTGAAGTTTTTTGAATCCGGAGCAGGCGGAGGTATCCAGCGTGATAGGCGCACCGGTTGCTCCGGCAGCATACACGAGGCCAGGTAGCCATAGAATGAGTGCGGAGATTTCTTTGAAAGAAGTTTTAGCAGTTCAATTGATTGTTCAGGCAGTCCCACTCTTTCCAGGCTTCTTGCCTGCCAGTATACTTCACGGGGATAGTTTGCAGCATCACCTCCGGCCAGTTTCTCAAATACACCGGCGGCTTTCTTGAAATTTCTTCTTGCATAGTGGTTCCAGCCTATTGCCCAGAGGGTCTGTCTTTTTTTTGAGGGATAGTCGTGAAGCAGACTGACCAGCTTTGCGCCTGCTTCCTCGTATCGTCCTTTGCGGCGAAGGTCAAGGGCTATTACGAGCTGTAGGTTGTAAAAACGTGGTTTGAGTTCCGGGTAGCGTTGCTCGGCACTACGAAGCCTGGTCATAAACTCTTGCTGCTTACCGCTGCGGTATAGAGCACGTGTTTCCATAAAAGACGTTTCTGCGCTATCGGTCTTCTGGAAAACAGATGCAGCCTTATCATACTTTCGTGCCCCAAACAGGGATTTACCGAGCGCTTTTAGCAGTATTGGATTCTTCGGAGATTTTTTAAGAAGAGCCTGGTATATCCGCTCTGCCCGCTCGAATTTTTTCTGCCTTCTAAGCACGTTGGCCCGCCTGAGCCGTTGGTCGAATGTAAAACTGTTTGCGCCCAGGGCTATAAGCATCTCCAACGCTTCTTCCGACTCAGGAGTATCCGGGCTTTCGATATATATGTTTTTCAGGTACGGTATTGCGCGATCGGACTGTCCAAGGTCGAGCATGCTGCGGATCATTAGAAACCTGATAAGGTTTTCCCTCGGAGTGTAGCTGTTTCCAAGGAGCGGTTCAACCGTCAAAATAGCTTCATGAGGTTCGTATATCTTCAGGTGTTCTTTTGCTTTAAGGATCATTGCATCCTGAATCAGAGGACTTTTGGGGTACCCGTTTATCAATCGTTCAAGAGATTCGATCGCTTTGTCGTGAAAATCTATGCCTGCATATGCTTCAGAAAGAAGAAAAAGTGCATGGTCACCAAGAAGCGGGTAGCTTTCAACGGCTTTCTCCAGGTGTATTACAGCGGCTTGAAAATCAGACCTTTCACGCAGGTGATAGCGGCCGGCAACAAAATTCAACCTGGAGGGCCAGTTGCCTCCTATCTTTCTAAGCCTGGAAGAGAGGATTTCTATACGCTTTTGATCGTTTTTATTAAGTGCATCTTTAAACTCCAGGATTCTTGACCTGTCAAGATCCATACTGCCGGCCTGAACTTCCAATACCGGATATACACATGAAAAAAACAGTAAAACGCAAAACAGCAAACGGAAGGTACAGGGAAATGCAAAAGATATTTTAAATTGGCATGGGTTCATAACACTTTCACCCTAATTTTTTTTATTCTTCCTTTATGTTTATCACTTAGGCACAATTTAGGTTTCCAGAGTATTTTCTGCAAGGATCAAGAGCAGATCCGGTTGTATTTATAATACTATAAAGTATAACATTGGCTTCGAATAACTGTGGCCCTAACCGTCTACCTTCGTATCTGTTTATAATTATATGCCCATAAGTTAAACAATAGGCAAGACAAGACGAAAAATCAAGTGTTCTAACCGCGCTTTTTTATGCAAAACAGCAGGAAGAAAACTATATTTTGCTTGCAATCCCTTATCGGGTGTCTTAAACTTTTCATATCCCGATTATCAACCGGATTTTGATGGAACCACTTGCCGAAGGAGACCTCTACCGCACGGATAAACAACGCCGAAGAAGCATGCTTTCGACGATTATGCTTTCACACCCGGTGTTTTTTTATCCACAGATAGCCGCTATATTTTTCTGTTCGAGGATACGCGTAGGATTGGGCCGTTACAGCCGGGAAGCATGGCAAAAATCTTCATGCCAGGTTTTACGTGCCTGCGAGAGAGTTGGCATGAGTATAGAAATTTCAGGACTCGATCACCTCCGAAACATTGACGGACCTGTGGTTTTTACGTCTAACCACATGAGCACCCTTGAGACACTGATTCTGCCCGCAATTATCGGCCCGATAAAGTCCCTGACTTTTGTGGCGAAACGTTCCCTTCTTAAGTACCCGCTTATGGGACCTATACTACAATCTATAGATCCTATCGTGGTTGATCGCAACAACGCCAGAAGCGACCTGACAACGGTTCTTAAAGAGGGAACAGAAAGGCTCGGCAGAGGCATTTCTCTGATGCTTTTCCCCCAGAGCACCAGGTCTCACAGCTTCGATCCGGATGGTTTCAATACCCTTGGCGTCAAGCTTGCATCCAGGGCCGGAACTCCGGTGGTGCCGGTTGCTGTTAAGACCGATGCCTGGGAAAATGGCAGGCTTATACGTGACCTTGGACCGATTATTCCGGAAAAACCTGTAAAAGTTGCTTTTGGCAAGCCGCTTAGTATCGAAGGAAAAGGCGCGACAGAGCATAAAGCTGTGATAGATTTTATAGCCTCGCGCCTTGAAGAGTGGAAAGATAAGGTAGATTGAGTGTATGGGAAAAAGGGATTTAAGGGATAATCCTAAATCAGGAGGGAAAAAGTATTGTCGGCTGTACCAGGCGATATAGCTTTTTATAGAAGACGCCTGATGGTGGAAGAGCAACTGCGGGCCAGGGGAATCCGTGACGAACGGGTGCTTGCGGCCATGCAAGAGGTTCCCAGGGACAGGTTTGTGCCGGAGAATATCGGGCTTGAGGCTTACGAAGACCGTGCAATTTCCATAGGTGAAGACCAAACGATTTCACAGCCGTACATGGTGGCGGCAATGACGGAACTGCTGGAACTTAAAAAATCCGACAAGGTTCTTGAAATCGGAACCGGCTCCGGATATCAAGCCGCCGTGCTTTCTCTTTTATGCCGCGAGGTATTTACCGTGGAGAGGATTAACTCCCTTTACCTGCGGGCCAGGAAGGCACTGGAACTGTGCGGTTACCTAAACGTGCATACAAGGCTGGGCGACGGGTCACTGGGGCTTCCGGAAGAAGCACCCTTTGATGCCGTAATAGTTACAGCAGCGGCTCCAGAGGTTCCACGCCCCCTTATGGAACAGCTGGCCGAAGGTGGACGCCTGGTTGTTCCTGTTGGTCCGCGTTATACACAAAGTCTGGTGCTTGTTATACGGCACGGTGATGATTTTGAGCGGAAATTGTCCACGCCGTGCGTGTTTGTTCCTCTTCTTGGCCGTCATGGATTTCAAGAGACCCCGTCTTAAGACCATGTCAATGAACAAATCAACAAAATCGAAGTTGTTTTTTGATGTATTGATGCCGATCGCTTCCGGCCCGTTCACTTACAGCCTTGGTAAGGATATGCCGGAACCCACTTCCGGAAGCCGTGTGCTTGTGCCTTTTAAAAACAGAAAAAACAGCGGTGTTCTGCTTGGCCCTGCGCCTGATGTTCCCCCCCGTATTCAAAGCCGGATGCGAAGTATTCTGAAGATCGAAGACGACGGGGATCTTCCGTTTATTCCGGAGTCGCTGTTGAGTCTTATCAGCTGGACCGCAAGATACTACATGAGTCCGAGCGGGTCTGTACTTAAGTATGCCGTGCCGGCAGGTGTCTGGAAAGGAGTAAAACAGCGAGCTGTAAAAGCCATACCTTTACAAGCGGATCAATCCAGGTCTTCAGGTCTTCGTCCTAGGCTTGCGCCGCAGCAGAGCAAGGTTCTTTCCGAAATAAAAAATTCGGGCTGCAAAGAAATATTTCTTCTTCGAGGTGTAACAGGAAGCGGAAAGACAGAGGTTTATATAAGAGCGATAGAATCGCTTCCTGAAGGCATGGCGGCGATTGTTCTTGTGCCGGAGATAGCCCTTACCAGCCAGATGGTGGAGCGTTTCCGAACGCGCTTCGGCAAAAAACTGGATGTTTTTCACAGCGGTTTGTCAGAAGGAGAAAGAGTCAGTGCCTGGAGAAGAGCCAGGACCGGCTCTTCAAAAGTGGCGCTTGCAGTACGTTCCGGTATTTTTTTGCCGTTTGAACGCCTCGGTATGATTATTGTCGACGAGGAACATTCCTCCACATACAAACAATCTGACGGTTTGAAATACAGCGCGCGGGACCTGGCGGTTGTCAGAGGAGGCCTGCAGTCGGCAAAAGTGATACTGGGTTCTGCCACGCCGTCGGTAGAGAGCAGTTACAATGCACTCCAGGGTAAGTACAAACTACTGGAAATGCCGGAGAGAATCGCAAAACGACCTATGCCCAGGGTCGGTCTGATCGATATGAAGACCGCACCAAAGGTCTCGTTATCCATATCTGGAGAGCTGGCTGACGCCGTAAAGCAGGCAGTCAACAAAAAAGGCCGGAAAAAGACAGGGGAGAAGGCACAGATTCTGATGCTTCTAAACAGACGAGGATACTCTCCAATGGTTTTATGCGAGGACTGCGGCCATGTCAGAAAATGCGATTTATGCAACATAGCCCTTACATGGCACAAGCGTGACAGAAACCTAAGGTGTCATCATTGCGGCGGAGTGCTGAATCCACTTGATTTCTGTCCCGAGTGTGGAGGAGCAAAGATATCTTATATCGGACAGGGAACCCAGCGGGCCGAAGAAGAACTTGCCGAGTTATTTCCTGATATAAAGTCTGTCAGAATGGATCACGATACCACGAGGCGGAAGTTTTCTCACGACCGGATAATCCGGTCCATGGAGACTTCTGAAAACCAGATGATCCTGGGCACCCAGATGGTGGCCAAGGGACACGACCTTCCGGGTGTTGTTCTGGCCGCTGTTATTTCGGCCGACGTACTTCTGGGACTTCCGGACTTCAGGTCAGCCGAAAAAGGATTTCAGCTCTTTACACAACTTGCCGGCCGTGCCGGCCGTGGCGACCAGGAGGGACGTGTGCTTATCCAGACCTTTGATCCGGAGCACTATGTTTTCCGGTACGTCTGCAAGCATGATTACGAAGGTTTTTTAAGTCATGAGTTGAAATTGCGGCGGGAGTTGGGCTACCCTCCGTTTTCGCGCCTGGCCCGGATCGTGTTTCATGGCAGGGTGAAGAACAGCTTTGAGTCTGCCATGGATGAGGTCGCCGACCTGTGCCGCGGTTTCAGGGTAAATGGTGTAACCCTGCTCGGACCAGGGCCATGCCCTCTGGAACGCTTAAAAGGCAGGTACCGGTGGCACCTGCTTTTAAAAAGCAAAAGCTCGCAGGTGTTGCACCAGGCGGTTGAAAGTTTCTTAGCCAAGGCAAAAAATATAGCAGCTATAAAGATGGATCTGGATATTGATCCTTCAAATATGATGTAAGCACCTAAAAGCGGTTGTGAATATTGTATAATTTTTACTTACCCTTAGAAGAGAATATAAGGAGAACCGGTATGAAAGAAACAGACGCTGCGTTTCAGGATGAAAAAGACGTGATTATAAGAAAGTTGTGGGTTATGAACGAATCAATCATGTCCACGGTAACCGAGCTTGACCTAGACACTCTGCTTGGTAAAGTGGCGTTTTCAGCCAGCAACCTGATAAAAAGCGAAATGGGCTTTGTTTTTCTTAAAAAAACCGGTGAATATCCCCAACAGACTGTTTTTTTCCCAGACACGGATATCAAAATCGTCCAGAGCGAGGCTTGGTCTGAGTATATCTACAGGGTGATTGAAGATGCAGCAGTAATCAAAGAAGGCCCGGGCCTTGATAAAGACCTCTACGTGGAGCTTCCGGATGGGCAAAGAAAAAAAGTGGACTCGATTCTGGCCTCTCCGTTTATTGCCGGTGAACAGACGCTTGGAGGGCTCTTCATAGTCAATAAACCCGGTGGTATCTCTTTTAGTAATGGTGAAGAGGATTTATGCCTCACATTCTGTATGCATATAGGGCTGGCTATAGACAATGTTGTTACGCACAGCAAGAATTACCAGAGGACTGTCACGGATCCCCTTACCGGCTTGTACAACCGCAAGTACTTCAAGGAGTTTCTGGAGAATGAAATCCTGCGTTCCAAGCGCTATAAACACAGGGTAGCCCTGCTGTTAATAAATATTGATAATTTCAACACCATAAACGAAACCTACGGCCGTCTATCCGGAGATACAATGCTGAGGGGCATCGCCCGGTTGTTTTCCAAGTCTATCAGGGAGACCGACGTGCTCTGCCGTTACGGCGGAGACGAGTTCGCAATAGTACTGGTGGAAGACAAAGAAGGAGTATCAGGTACACCGGTGCCGGCACGAATACTGGACAATATCAGCAGGCATGAATTCGCAACCGGTGAGTCTCAAGAGCCGATCCGCGTAACCGTTAGTATAGGAGCAGCCTCATTTCCAGAAGACGGTCAGACAGCTGCTGAATTGTGCAAAAGTGCGGTTAAAGCCTTACAGAAGGCCAAGGATGATAAAAAGTCAGAATGATAAATGCTGGAAGGAGGATTAGGTATGGAATTTCAGAAGCTTATAAGGCAACGTTACAGCGTCAGGGCTTATAAAAATACTCCGGTAGAAGCTCAAAAACTTGATAGAATTCTCGAAGCTGCCAGGCTTGCGCCTACAGCAGTCAACAGGCAGCCGTTCAGGCTTTTCGTGATAAAAACTTCTGGAAGGCAGGAAGAGCTGCGAAGGATTTATAACAAGGACTGGTTTGTTAATGCGCCCGTTATAATAGGCATATGCTACCTTAGAGGAAAAGGCTGGGCTCGAAAAGACGGCAAGGATTTTGGTGGTATCGACACCGCCATAGTTATGGATCACCTGATTCTTGCAGCGACTGATGAAGGCCTTGGGACCTGCTGGATAGGAGCTTTTGACCCAGAGGCTGCCAGGGAGTTTCTTGAATTGCCGGAAGATATGGAGCCTGTTGTGTTTACACCCGTGGGATACCCGGATATCGAACCTAAAGAAAAACGCCGTAAGCCTCTGGATGAGCTGGTTACCTATTTGGAGTAATGCTGAAAGGCAAAGGGCGACGGGCAAAAAAGGCAATCCAAATTCCTTAGCCATTCACCGTTTGCCTGATTTTTTGCCTGATTTTTTTTAATCGTTGATGATTTCTGAGCTAAAGATCAAAAACTTCGCCATTATCGACTCGCTGGACCTGGAGTTTTCTTCCGGGTTGAACGTGATAACCGGTGAAACCGGCTCAGGCAAATCAGTGATTCTTGAGGCGCTTGGCCTACTGCTTGGAGACAGAGCTGCCTCTGATATGATTCGTTCAGGCTGTGGCGAGGCGGAGGTGCAGGGGCTGTTGAGCATAGATTCCTCATCGGCCCTGAAAGCTGTGGGAATTGAGCAGGAAGAAGAAGGTGTGATTCTGCGCCGCCTGATAAGTGTGGCAGGCAAAAACAGAATATACATAAATAATACTCTCTCCAGTCTTCGTACTTTAAGCAGCTTTGGCGCAGAGGCGGTTGATATCCACGGCCAGTTTGAGCATCAGTCTCTGCTTTTGGAAGACCGCCAAATGGATCTTCTGGATAAAAGCGGCGACCTTCTTGGCCTCCGAATGGAAGTAGAAACCCTCTATCGAAAACTGGCAGATGCCATGAAACGGTTACACAGCCAGGAGGCGCTTGAGCGTGACAGGGCGCAGAGGGAAGATCTGCTTCGCTTCCAGGTGGAAGAAATCGAAGAGGCGGCTCTGCAGCCCGGTGAAGATAAAACGCTCGAGGAGGAAAGGGTCAGGCTTTCGAACACTGAGAAGCTGAGCCATCATGCAGGGCGTGCATACGATACCCTCTACGGGGCTGACACAGCCTGCCTTGGCGGCCTGGCCGGAGCCCTTGCAGACCTTGAGGAAATTCTGCGTTATGACGAATCCGTCAAAAATGTTGCTGATGCGCTTCGTGAGGCAATGCCTTATGTTGAAGATGCAGCCAGGTTCGTGCGTGACTACCGCGACTCCCTGCAGGCAGAGCCCGAGAGGCTGGATAGAGTAATAGGGCGCCTGGAACTTCTTAAAAAACTTAAGCGCAAGTATGGGCAGACCATAGAGGAGATACTTGAGCACTTCGAGAGGGCCAAGCAGGATCTGGAGCGTATTGATAACGCAGAGCGAAACCGCGATCAACTGGTTGCTGAGATTCGGTCGATCGAGACGGCATATGGGGTTGCGGCTGAAAAGCTTACCAGGGGCCGTAAGGCGGCGGCTTCCGAAATTGAAAAGAGTATTCAGAACGAGCTTTCAGAGCTTGATATGCCGCAAGCAGGCTTTAAAATCCTGTTGGAGCCGGAGAGGGACGGGGAAAAGGGGCGTGACAGGGTATGTTTTATGATAAGCGCCAACCCGGGTGAACAGCCCAAACCTCTTGCCCGCATAGCATCCGGAGGGGAATTGTCCCGTGTTATGCTGGCCATCAAGAGCATAATGGGCAACATGACGCCTATCCTGGTCTTTGACGAGGTGGATGCAGGAATCGGCGGAAAAACAGCCAATGCAGTCGGCCGCCGTCTGAAAAACCTTTCGAAAAGACACCAGGTAATATGTGTCACTCATCTTTCCCAGATAGCTTCCTACGGAGACCATCACATAAAGATAGAAAAAGTGACCAAAAACGGAGAAACGGCAATTCGTGCCGGAAAAGTCGAAGACAGTGAGCGGATTGCCGAACTCGCAAGAATGCTCAGCGGTACGACCACAGAAACATCGTTAAAACACGCCGAGGAGATGGTGAAGGAAAGAAGAAGTGAGAGAAGCTAGAAAAGATCGCTGCCTTCTCCTGGGATAATCATGCGCTCTTCATCCGGAGTTTTTTCTTCTGGTTTTACAGCCGGCCAGAGATGAAACCTTGGCTCACTGCCCTCCTTTGTTACTTTTGATGGCTTTTTGTCCGCCATGACCGGATTTTCACGTATGTTCACACCGTCCACGTTATAGCTGAATTCAAGGGGAATTCCGTTTGGATCATAAGTATAAATAGAGTGGATAAATCCGTGGTCGATTACATCCGAAACAGGAATATCAGCCGCCATAAGCTTATCGGCAAGTTCCCACAAGTCGTCTTCTTTCTCTACCCCTAATGATACGTGATCAAAAATAAAAGGACCTAAAACACAGCCCCCGTGCCGCTTAAACGGAGTGGGCTCAATGCCTGGCCATTCAAAAAAAGTGATAAGATCATTTTTGGATATTTCAAAAAAATACT
>JALUUO010000046.1 GCA_027021335.1 Nitrospirota bacterium | reverse complement strand
CTCTCATGCTTCGCGTTTCAGCAATGAACAAGACCTTGAATGGGTCATCAGAAATACATTTCATTGCCTTAAACAACAAGGCTTTATACGGAGAGACTATGTTCTGGATGATGAGATAACGATATCTCTTTTCCATCGGATTGCCCGTCATATTGAGGCAGAAAGCCTTCCACGCCTAATTATCGAAAAGTAATATCTCGACAGGCAAAGCGGATGCCTGACGAACAGCAGCATCTGCCTGTATAGCTTTCTGAGCTGGTCCTCTTCAAAACCCAGCAGCTCTTTTCTCGTCTTCTTAAGTATCCGGAAATACTCGTTCTGATACTTTTGAGCACCGGAAATTGACTGTCTGTAAAGCCTGAAGTTTGCCAGAAAACAATTGACATGCTTAATGTTAGCACCCCTTTCTGCAAATCTGACCCAAAGTTCGTAGTCCATACATGCCCTGTTTTCCTCGTTTAACCCGTTTACTTCAAAGAATATCTCTCTTCTCCAGAAGCTTGACTGTTGAGGGATTACAAAGAGTCCCAATAGATAATCGCGAAAATTGAATGGAACAACCTTTGTTTCCTGAAAGATCACATCGTTTTCGTCTATCATGTTGCATCGGCCGTAAACCATGTCAACCTTCTTGTTTCGCCTGAAGTAATCCGCCACAATGTGAAAAGTGTTGGGTAAATATGTATCGTCAGAGTTGAGCCATGCAAGTATTTCGCCTCTACTCATAGCGAATCCCTTGTTTATCGCATGCGACTGTCCCCTGTCAGGCTCACTCACCCAGAAGGCTAGATACTTTTCATATTTTTTTATGATTTGCACGCTGCCGTCGGTTGAGCCGCCGTCTATGATGATGTACTCGAGATTAGGATAGTTCTGATTCAATACAGACAGAATGGTTCTTTCGAGAAAAACAGCCTGATTGAACGAAGGTGTCACGATCGAGATCTTGGGCCAATTTGGATCACATCTTACCGCTGATCCTTCGTCAAATGCCGGCTCAGAAACAAAAGCCGTCAGCTCTTCGGTGGTATACTTGTTAGTCTTTGCAAACATGTGCTCTTACAGCTTTAACTTTCAAACGCTGCCGGAGATGCTCAATTAATGAGAGGTGGACGGCTATGGAAGGTGCAGCCATAAAGTTGTTGAAGCTCTGGTCGAAGTTGCCAGCAACCAGTATTATAATCAGGTAGGAAATCAACCATAGAGAAGTCCCCCTGTAAAAACCGTCTTCCGTTCTGCGAAAAATGACAAAAGCCGTTTTAATCCCCCTCAGCATCATCCAGCTGAATATTATGAAACCAAAGATGCCGGTTTTCAATATAAAATAGACGTAGCCATTCTCCATGTAGGTGCTCTTTGTAATACCCCGGCTCAGGAGGAAGCTGAGACGTTCCGGGTTGAAAAACAGTACGTCGAATCCAAGTCCTGTCCCCATGAAGTATAGTGACTTGGAATATTTCAGAGGCTCAACAATATAGACCAAACGGTTCTGAATCGACATATCATGTAGCGTTAATGATTCAACGTATCTTGAAACAATGAGGTCAAAAATGTTTGGCAGCAGGAAAACAACTATACCGAAGGTCAAGAACAGCGAAAACGCCATCGAGAAAACCATAAGGAACCTCTGGAAGGCCCCCCTCCTGACCTTAAACGCCTGATAAAGATATAAAAAAAGAAAAAAAACGAGGATTAGAACGGCAACAATCCAAAGCTTACGAGTAAAGCTCACGATCAGTGCCAACAACCCTATAGGCACCAGGAAATACGAAATCCACCTGTTGACAAACGACGAAGTGTAGAAATTGAATGAAAGCAGTACCAATACCATGTCGAATATTATATTTTTAGGAAGATCAAAAGGTCTGACCTCGGCATATATAGCCGCATTAGCGCCGCTGAACACCTTGAATACCAGTATCATAGCAGCAACAGCGCCAGACAGTATCGTCAGTTTCAAATACACTTGAAGCTTCAGTCTTGTGTTGAACAGATACAGTGCTGCAAAGTAGGTCCCGGTAAAATAGAGGGGGTATCTGTACTCCTGCAATATCAAATACACAGGATGTCCCTTGGCATACCCATACACTGCATAAATCGTCATGATGGCGAGGAAACAGAAAACAGGGCGCCCCAAAGAACTGTTCATATCCTGTTCCTCAAAGAAAAGAAGAGTAAACACGAAATGAATGCTCCACCAAGCAGAAGCTCTGGAATTGTAACCGGGAAAGAACCGATATGGATACGGGTTTTTTCCTGAAGCCCATATGGTATATTGTTAAACACGGTCAAAACCAGCAGAAAATAGATTACGGGACGAAAGAACATCAAGTACAGGACCGGTAATAACACTAAACCTACCAAGGCTCCAGAGCCATACTTCAGTATCAAGAACGGTGGCATCATTGTTGCGATTGCAAATATGGTCCATTGAATCTTTTTGTTCATTTTTGACGGATGCCTCTATTGGCAGTTCTTTGCCTTAACAGCTAAACACTGTTACACCTTAGCTCGGATCAAACAGTTGATAGAATGTTCATATAAACACGGAGTAGATTTTCCTGATAATGTCTCCATGTCAATCGTTCAACAGCCGTTTTACGGGCAGACATGCCGATCTCGGCAGCCAAATCTGGATTCTCGTAAACCTGTAGAATCCTTTCTGCGAGAGTGTTAATGTCACGGGGTGGAACTATAAAGCCATCGATTCCATCACTGATTATCGAGCCTGCATTCGGAGTCACAATACAGCACAGGCCGCTTGCCATAGCCTCACCTACGACACGTGCTGAACCTTCACTCAGGGACGGGAAGACAAAAACATCTGCACTTCTGAATATTTCTGGCATCATGGTGTATGGCACATGAGGTAAATACTCAACGGCGTAGTTTGTTTCATCGAATACCGGAGGACTATCGATCGACTTCCTTCCAACAATCAAGAGCTTGGTTCTGGGCAGTTTTAGTTTCTTTAAAGCTTCAACAGCATAGGCAACCCCTTTTCTCACATCAACATTTCCGACAAAGAGAAGTCTGAAATCTCTCCTCCTTTCTGTTGCAGTCGGCCTGAAATGATCCGTATCGACTCCGGTAGGAACAACCAAGATCGGCTTTTGTCTCTTTAGATGCTGCCTTATAGTGCCTGCACAAAACTCCGAATTTGTAAGTATATAATCACAATTGTTTATATCCCACTCCATTTCTCTTTCAGGAGATGCGTAGACCCTATGCTTAGTTGGAATATTCCACTTGTCGTATTCATCTTGCAACATCTTGCGAGTGAAAGCAGGATGGGCGATCGATTGCTCCAGCAGCACTTTTGCCCCTATTCTATGTGCATGTGGTATGACGGCACGGGAAAAGCCCGACCGTGAATGTATAAGCTTAACATGCTGATTTATATAACGGTTGGCCATTTTCCCATAATACAGGGAGTCTATTCTCTCGATCCAATATCGAAGCTCTTTGATCGGAATCCTGGGCTTCGACCACATGCATAGCCGTGATATAAGTTCAGTCGACCCGAGGGACACGACCACCTGTTCATCGAGCCTATAATCCCGCCACAGCAAGAGACGTTTCCAGAAAGCCTTTCTCGAAAGCTTTGAAAGCCTTTCAACTAATGAAGCCCATTTTTCCTTGAGGTAAAACGACGTTAGAAGAGAGGACAGCAGGCCTGCCTCCTGCGCAACTATTGCAGCATAGAAGAGGTGCAGGCGGGCATGACCAGTTGATATCACAACCTTCCCTTGTAACTCGTGCCTCACTTTTGATAACTCTCTTATGTTCAGCGGATTATAAGCGTCTCTTCAACTTACAATTCAGGCATTGCTACCAAGTACGGTTCATCATCTTATTCCATAGAGCCATTCCGGCACCCAAGACCTGCAGCCTTTCAGTTTTATCGAGCCAAAAAACATATCCTAAAACCATTCCCAGCAATCCGGTGGTTAAGCCGATGGTCAGAATTCTACCTGCTGACGAAAGCATTATCGATTGGAGTACCCATGCACAGCCCCACACCGCGAGTATTACAGGTTGGCCTCGCATGACCACTTCAAACCAGAATCTACGAATGCTTTCACCCAGCATTCTACATGTCTGAAAAGGAACAATCCATCCACACACAAGCAAATCAGCGATCAATACGCCCATCGCAACTCCAGCTATTCCGAAAAACCTGAATAAAAGCACCGAAAGCGTAAGGCCTAAAACAGATGAGACTATGTAACAGACGGCAAGGTTGCGATGTTGATTAAACGCTGCCGGAAAAACAGAACTCGCAAGCCATGGAGCCTGCAGTATCAAATAGAGCAGGAAAACATCGAAAAGTTGTTGGTCGAAAGATATCCTATCCCTGGTCCATAGGGATATTATGTCTCTGCCAACAAAATGAAGCCATATGCCGGCAAAAACACATATAGCGAATGACACCTTGACAAATAATCTATGGACATCCCTTAGTCTATAATAATCACCCATCGCCTCCAGACTGGTCAGTTCCGGCCAGAGGGCGTTTGTAAGAGCTCCTACAATTTGACGTACGAAGTTGGCCAACGTCCTATGGACTGCAAATACGGCGACATATGCGGAACCTGCCAGGGTACTCACTACGAGCATGCTTCCTTGAATAGTGACCACCCCCGATATCTGAATCAAGAAGAAAAGCAGGCTTGGTCCCAAAAATGTGACTGCAAGGCTCCAGTCAGCTTCTTTAAATCCGATTTTAATTTCTGGACGCCTCCGCCTAATGTCGCTCAATACAAACGCTGTAACCCCAGCCAATGGAATCAACTGTATCGCCGCTACATGTACAACATTCCCCCCCAACAGTAAAGTAAGCGCCATCAGGCCGAAAATCAAAATCTGTTGAATATTTCTTATTGTTGCACCGCGCGGGAATTCACCGAAGGTTCTATACAACCCAAGAATGAGTCCCTGAGGAATCGAAAAGATCAACTGTACAGCCAACAAAATAGCAACCACGGCGGCTACTGAATGGTCCATTAAATCAAAATTTAACCACTGCTCGATTGGTACACTAACGATGAATCCTGAAATAAAAATGCCGGCCACGACTGCTATGCTTAAATACAGGACGAGGGCACTGTGCAGTATCCGGTTGTAATCACTCAACCGGTTTACAGAATAACACTGATTCAGCCTATTCACCACATACATCTGCATACCGAAATCCAGAATGGACAAGTATGCGATCATGGCATAGAGCGCGAGCCACTCACCATACAGTTGCACCCCCCAAACCCAAAGGCATAAAGGGACAAGTACTATCTGCCTGAATACATTGATCCCTTGACCTATGATGACTGCCAAGGAACCTAAAGTAACACGCCGAGATATATCAGCGGACAGCGAAGTTGAAGTGACGTGATTCGGATTGTTCAAGGTCTGGGAGCTCACCGTTTCATGAAAATCATTAATTGGGATACAACAGGGCCTTAACCTTCTGTCTAAGACCCAGTTTAAAGCTCCGCCACAGCAACAGGGCCGGTCCAGCACCGATATTCAAGGCATTCAGCACAAGTCTTACACGCCAGCTGTTGCTTAGCCTGAGAATCGCATCTGCAATTCTACCCCGCAACTCGATATCATCCACTGAAGCCAGTGAAAACACAAACGACAACGCCTGTCTCTCGCGCGCCCTTGCAAAGTCGTTTCTTAGATCATGATGTTTCTCAAGCAACTTAGGTTCATACTCTTCATACAAAGCGATCGTCTCTTCAGCCTGAGTCAGAAGTCTCTGAGTGTGAGACCGGGTTCCCTCCTCATCAAGCCAATAACGATACTTCAGCAGTGTCTGTTGATTGTATGCTACATCTCCTACCTGCAGCAATCTCAACCACAAATCCCAGTCCCCTATGATTTTTAAACTCTTGAAACCTCCAACCATGTCATAGGCGGACTTGCGAATCATTGCTGTGTCTCCAACACAACGTGGACCGTATATGTATCTACGTATCTCCTCAGTCCCCTTGCGGACAAAACTCTTATGAATAGACTTCTCTCTGCCGACAACCCTTCCATCCTTGTTGATCAGCTCTGCAGCTGAATGAACAAACACTACGTTTTGGTGTTCATCTAACACCATGCTCTGCAACGCAGCAAATTCTGGGAACAGGATATCATCAGAACAAAGAAATGTAAAATACCGCCCCTTAACATGAGAGATACAGAAGTTAAAGTTGTCAAACATCTGAAGAAACTCAGGCGGCTTGACTATGACAAGCCTGGGATCCGAGAATCCTTTGAGCACCTCTTCGGTGTCGTCAGTGCAATGGTTGACCGAGACTATCACCTCAATGTCATCCAGTGTCTGATTTAATGCACTCCTCACGCATTCTCCTATATATCTTCCCTGGTTATATGTAGGGATACAGATCGAAACCTTAGGCATCTATACTCAGCTCCCTCATCATTAGTTTCTATGGCAGCGTCGTGCTGTAAAACGTACAGCCCCTTCCTAAACTCTTCTCAGGAAACCGTTATTCCAGTGGGTTACGTTCTTTCTCAACGTACTCTCGTTAAACGGCCACTCAGGTTGTTCAACGACAAACTCGGGATGCTTACTGGCGAATTCACGTACCGCTTCGACAGGGTTGTCTGAAGTCCATTCTGGATTGCCTCGAGGCACGTCATGAAGAAACCTCATGATGCCATCGGCAGCTACTATATATGACCCTTGACTCACTAGCTTATGATAAGTGTCGAGTTCTTTCAGCACATGTTCCTTAGAATGACACGAGTCAAGAACGATTAGAACTGTATCTCCAGGCCTTATTTGCTTTTCCACCATACTTACTACGACCGGATCTGTCGAACTCCCTTCTATGAGCGTTATAAGCGGAAATAACTCGTGGGATTCAATCGCCTTGCGGTTGTGAGGACGGATATCAACGTCGATCCCGATGACACGTCCTTTGTTCATTGCCTTACACAAGCTAGCATAGAAAACGAGTGAACCGCCATGAGCCACACCGGTTTCCACAATAACATCAGGTTTCACCCTGAATATTACCTCCTGAATTCTTATCAGGTCCTCGGGAAGCTGAATAATCGGACGCCCCAGCCAACTGAACGTATAAGGATATTTCTGGTTCCAGCCAACGACGACCCATTGTTGCGATATGATTTCAAATGCCTCATCAGAATAAAGTGGTAGTTCATGGAACGATCCGTCACGTTCCACTCTAAGGATTCTTGTACTTGTATCAATTATAATTCTCATGTTCTACACTCCTTGTCCATTTTAAAAGAGTTGTTTTTCTGCCACCACGTCACTGTCGCCTCCAACCCTTTATCCAACGAGTATTTTGGAAACCAAGACAGTTCATATTTCAGCTTGCTGACGTCAGCAACCAGAAATCGTGGTTCTGCCGCGGGAGCAGGCAACGCCCCCAAAGCTACTGAGTCGGGTTGTCCCAGGTACTCGGCAATCCACTTGACGATTTTTCGAATAGCGACAGGTTGTCCGGAAGCAATGTTTATAGGTCCTTCAATGGAACTTTCAAGCAATGCAACAAACGCTGAAGCGACATCTTCGACAAAAAGGAAGTCTCGAATCTGTCGGCCATGTGTGCATTTGGCCACACATCCTCTCAGTATTGAATTTATTACAGTCGGCACCAACCGGCTTTGGTGTTCATATGGACCATACAAGAAAAATATCCTTCCCCACGCACTGCTTAGCCCCGTCTGTTGCGAGACAAACCTCAGTATTTGCTGCAGGGAATGCTTACACGCACCATAGAGCGAAGACGGTCGTAAAGGAGTCACATCCTCGGAATAGAAGCCATATGACCAGTCATACTCGGCACATGAGCCAGCCAAAACCGCACGTTCACCTCCACGTGCAGTAAAGTTCATCAGCATATCTATGCTGGCTTGCAACCATCTAAGATTCTCAAAGGATGTCCAAAACTTCCCTGGGATTGTATACCAAGCAAAGTGTAGCAAATGAGTTGGCTTGGCTTCCTCCATTATTCTCCTTTGCTGAGCGGTATCCATAAGGTTACATTGATGCCAGAAAAGCTGTGGAACGTTAGTAACAGTTGGGCGGCCAGCATGAAAGACGGCGTGAACCTCATAACCCTTTTCCAGTAGCAAGGGAATTGCATAACGGCCGATGAAGCCCGTGGCTCCGGTCAACAAAACCCTCTTCATGGAGAGAAGTTCCTGTAACTACTGTCCTTGTCCGATATCACCATCCTCTCGACTTCCGGCCACTCTATGCCAAAAGCCGGATCATTCCACCTCACCCCTGAAGCACTCTCGGGATGATAGAACTCTGACATCTGGTAATAAACAACACTGTTATCCTCCAGTGTTTGAAACCCATGAGCAAAACCTTTAGGAACATATAACATCTTGTAGCCCGTCGAACCTGGTGAACAAGCGGCGAGTCTTACTCCAAGCCACTGACAATAAGTTGGAGAGCCCGCCCTTAAGTCCACTATGACATCATATATGGCACCGCTTATACAGCTAACAAGCTTTGCCTCTTCATGGGGAGCAACCTGATAATGCATTCCCCTTAGAGTTCCTCGCTTTTTGTTAAACGATATGTTGCACTGTAAAACTTCAAAGTTGATACCGTGTCTTCTGAACTCCTCTACACAGAACGTACGAGCAAAATATCCCCTTTTATCTTCTACAGGTTCTAACTCGATTATGTATGCACCCTTAAGCTTGGTTTCCCTGAAGATCATAGCGACAACTTCCGAGTTCTGTAATACTGGTTTTTCGTTATGTCAATGCATATTTATAATCGTCGCACAATAGCAGAACCGTCACGGCTGCGTACTCGTAGTCTCCTTATTGGTGTATCCCCGAACACGATACAGCGGCTCGTGGATGAGTCGATGTATCCGATGACCTCAAAGCGCATCTGCCCGGAACCCGATACAAGGTTCCAATCCATACCCACCGGACTTTCTCCACTCCGTACACTCTGGACCGCTCGCTTCTTTGGCTCCGTTAGCGCATACCGGTACAGCATCGCTTCTCAGGCCCGTACCGCATCATAAATGTGAATGTTGTCCCCACTATATTCTTGCATCTGTTTATAGTATGGTTACTTTCGGCACAGGAACCACGAACTTCCCTCCCCACTCACGAATATGGCCCATCTGGCTGACAATCTCATCCTTGATGTTCCATGGCAAGATGAACAGGTAATCAGGCTTCGTCTCTTTTATTCTGCTCGGAGAAACGATAGGAATATGGCTACCTGGAAGATAGCGGCCTTGTTTATAAGAACTCCTGTCGACCGTATACTCGATAAAGTCTGTTCTGATACCACAGTAATTGAGCAATGTATTTCCTTTTGCAGGTGCACCGTAACCCACAACGGTCCTGCCAGACTCCTTTGCGTTGATTAGAAACTTCAGTATGTCTCTTTTGACCGATCTAACCTTTTCACTGAAAGTGAGGTATGTCTCTATTCTGCCAAGTCCTGCCTCTGCTTCTTTCGTCATAATACGATACACGTTATCACTCACTGGTTGTCTTGTATCGTTGCTTGACTTGTGTTTTACATAAATTCTCAATGACCCCCCATGAGTAGGCAACTCCTCTACATCAAACACTGTCAGGCCGTGTGTATCGAATATTTTATCGATGGTAATCAGGGAAAAGTAGGAAAGATGTTCGTGGTAAATTGTATCAAATTGAGACTGTTCCATCAACCTCATTAAGTGTGGAAACTCCAGGGTTATGAGGCCGTGTGGTTTTAATAGTATCCTCAGCCCTTCTACAAAATCATTCAGGTCTGGAACATGAGCCAAGACGTTGTTCCCCAGTAGAAGATCAGCCGTTCTTCCGCTTGACACCAGCGATTTAGCGGTCTCCGTTCCAAAGAATACCATTTCGGTTGGTATTCCTTTCTGGATTGCAACTTTTGCCACATTGCGTGCAGGCTCAATTCCAAGAACGGGTATTCCTGCCTCCATGAAGTACTGCAGCAAGTAGCCGTCGTTACTGGCAATCTCGATGACACTTGAACGACCGTCCAACCCAAGCATTCTTATCATCTTGTCCACATATGTCTTGGAATGCTGCAACCAAGTTTCGGAGTAAGAAGAGAAATAAGCATAGTCACTAAAAATGGATTCTGGCGGTTCGAACTCTTCCAACTGCACAAGAAAACAGCTGTCACAAACGTATGCCTCCAACGGATAAAAAGGCTCCATCCTATACAACTGTTCTCTCGTTAGATAGGAATTTGCCAAGGGAGATGAACCAAGTGATGCAAACAAATGCGTGAGTGTTGTGTTACAAAACCTACAATTCATAATTATGTCAACCTTTCGTCATACCACCAACATCGGTGACAGTGTTAACATGTGAGTTAATTTGGTCAATCGTTAAGCTAACTATATCGTCATCATTAAAAAACGCCCGGTACCACTCAACGGTTTTCTCTAAGGACTGGGCCAGATTCCATTTTGGATGCCAACCAAGCTTTGACTTGGTCTTTGAACAATCCAACTTCAAGTAATATGCCTCGTGAGGATGGCTTCGGCCGTCCACAACCCATCCACCGCCGTTAGTCCACATCTCCGTCATACGTTCTGCTATCCAACTGACCGGTTTCACATCATCATCGTTTGGGCCAAAGTTCCACGCCTCTCCCAATGCCGCACCGCACCGGTAGAGGTACCACCCCAGCAAGAGATAACCATAAAGTGGGTCAAGGACATGTTGCCAAGGACGTGTTGAGTCAGGATATCGTATCACAATCGGTCTCTTCTCATATAAGGCCTTTATACAATCAGGGATAAGCCTGTCCTCACCCCAATCCCCTCCACCAATTACATTACCAGCCCTCACAGACGCCAGTGCTACATTATGGGTCTTTCCGTAGTGCTCGGGATTGAAGTACGAGTTCCTGTAAGCGGAAGTTACGAGCTCAGCACAACCCTTGCTTGAACTATACGGATCGTATCCTCCGAGTCTATCCGTTTCCCTATACCCGTAAACCCACTCTCTGTTTTCATAACATTTGTCGCTTGTGACATTGACAACAACCCTTACAGAGTCTGTCTTTCTGACCGATTCAAACACGTTGACCGTACCGATGACGTTTATCTCATACGTGAGCCTCGGTTCCCTGTATGACAACCTCACCAGCGGTTGCGCTGCAAGATGAAAGACAAACTCCGGTTGAAAATCCTTGAAAACGGCAAGGAGCCTGGCTTCGTCACGAATATCTCCGACAACATGTGTAATTCTCTCCTCGAGTCCCAACGTATCAAAAAGACTTGGATTCGTGGGAGGTTCAAGTGCATATCCCAGAACGTCAGCCCCGAGTTCCTTAAGCCACAAGGTGAGCCAAGAGCCCTTGAAACCAGTGTGTCCGGTGACTAAAACTTTTCTGTCCCTATAAACTCCGCCGAAGATGTTCACGACCTATTCCCACACCTTCCAGTCGGCTCTTCCCGTATTCCATAGCGTTTCCAACTCTGTCTTGTCCCTGAGCGTGTCCATAGGTTTCCAGAAACCATGATGTTTGTATGCCACCAGTCGCCCGGATTTTGCAAGATTCTCCAAGGGCTCAAGTTCCCAGTAAGTATCATCACCCTCTATATAGTCGAAAACCTCGGGCTCCAAGACAAAGAAACCGCCGTTTATCCAGGAACCATCACCTTTAGGCTTTTCTTCGAAGGTAAGTACACTGCCTTCGACGTCAAGGCGCATAGCACCAAACCTTCCCAACGGTTGGACCGCGGTTACCGTCGCCGCTTTTCCGTGTCGCTCGTGAAAGCTCAGCAGGTCGGCTATGTTTATGTTTCCTATTCCGTCACCATATGTAAGCATAAATCTCTCACTACCGATAAACTTTTGGACCCTTTTTATTCTGCCACCCGTCATCGTCTTCAGACCAGTATCAACAAGTGTTATTTTCCACGCTTCCGCCTTTGAATCATGCACTTCCATACTGTTCTTGTTAAGATCTATCGTTACATCAGATTGATGCAAAAAATAGTTGGCAAAATATTCCTTTATCATGTAGCCCTTGTATCCGAGGCATATTATGAAGTCCCCGAATCCATAGTGAGAATAGATTTTCATTATATGCCATAAAATCGGTCTGCCGCCGATCTCGACCATTGGTTTGGGCTTGACTATCGTCTCCTCGCTCAAACGTGTTCCGAGTCCACCAGCTAATATTACGACTTTCATGGTGCCCATTCCGTTAATCCTGTTCGTCTCGAAGCTGCTGCTGTTGTTGGCTTATCTGACATCAGGCCACGTGAGACCACATAAAAAGTTATACCTATACAGGTATTATTTATACAACAGTGATACGGGTCGGCGAATGTAGAAATCCGGCTTTTTAGCCAAACGGACATGCTGCCGCCGGGCCCAACACGCTCGCTGGGCCTGATTTTTCGCTTCTTTTCAAGGGGTTGCATAGTCAAAGGAGTGGTTACATGCCCCCCTCATGTTAAA
>JALUUO010000045.1 GCA_027021335.1 Nitrospirota bacterium | reverse complement strand
TCCTGTGACTGTTTTTGTTTACTATCGATTTATCCTTGCCGCCGGCATTATACTGGTCTTATGTCTGAGAGGTTAAAAGGTGAAATCCTGGCTGTTGTTTCCTCCCTGGCGGGAGTTTTCCTGCTGGTCAGTCTTATCAGCCACAATCCCTGGGATCCTTCTCTTTTTACCGAAGGAGGTGGAGGAGGGACATCTAATATAACCGGCCCTGCCGGTGCCTGGCTTTCAGAAACTTTCCTGCAGATGTTTGGAACGGCCTCATTCTCTCTTCCTGCATTTCTTTTTGTCTATGCTGCTCGACGTTTCATGGCTAAAGAGCGTACCTACTTGGCCCTAAAAGCTGTGGCCATGAGCACCATGTTTTTATCGTTGACTTTTCTTATGAGTCTGCTTGGAAATCATATTACAATAAATCCATACGGCCTTGACGCCGGAGGTATGGTGGGGTTCCAGATTTCAGTGGCTATGATACGCTACCTATCGGATGTGGGAGCCTATCTTTTTGGGTTCGGAGTGTTTTTGGTTTCGGCGATGGTTGTCGTACCTTTATCACTTTTCGACTTGGCCCTGGCCCTGAAGAATACGATGGTGCGTTTCTACGCCTGGATTGAATCAATATCAAAACAGAGAGAGAAAGCAGCAAACACAAAGATTAAAAAACCATCTATGTCATCAATGGCTGCGGAAGAAAAGACTGATAAAGATATTGAGGATGCCCCCATAGAGTTTTTGGAAAAGGAAACATCCGCGCCGGCCGCGGCACAGCTGAAGCTTTTTCGCACAGGTTCTGACGGAGAATATACTTTTCCGGTAATAGACTATCTGAATGTGCCGCCGCCTGACAGGCAGCGGCCCTCACATGAGTCATTAAAGACTAAAAGGTCGGTTCTCGAACGGAAGCTTGCCGACTACGGAGTAAAAGGCCGGGTCGCAAGAGTACAGCCTGGTCCGGTAGTTAGCATGTACGAGTTTGAACCTGCTGCCGGCGTGAAGATAAATAAAGTTATGTCTTTGGCGGACGATCTGGCCATGTCCATGAAGGTGGAGAGAATACGTGTCACCACTCTTCTTGGAAAAGCGGCCATCGGAATCGAAATACCAAACAGCGAGCGTGAAACAGTTTACCTGAGGGAAATCATCGGATCACACGAATTTGCAGACAGAAACTCTCTTCTCACACTTGCACTTGGAAAAGATATATTTGGCAAGCCGATTGTCGCAGACCTTGCCAGAATGCCTCACCTTCTGGTTGCAGGAGCCACTGGTGCAGGCAAGAGTGTAGCCATCAATACAATGATTATGAGTTTTCTTTATAAGGCCTCGCCTCGTGATGTGCGCCTGGTTATGATCGACCCTAAAATGCTGGAACTTTCGGTCTACCGGGATATTCCACACCTATTTACACCTGTTATAACTGTGCCTAAGGATGCCGCCGGAGCACTGCGTAAACTGGTTTTCGAGATGGAGAACCGCTACAGGCTGCTTGCAGAAAAAGGCGTCCGCAGTATCGATGGCTATAATGCTGCATTAGAGGATGACGAAGAACTTCTTCCGTATATTGTTGTATTAATTGACGAACTGGCAGACCTAATGCTTACATCTGGTCGTGAGGTTGAAGACTCTATCGCACGTCTTGCACAGATGGCGAGGGCTGCTGGAATACACTTGATACTTGCAACGCAACGACCTTCAGTAGATGTTCTTACCGGTGTGATAAAAGCAAACTTTCCGGCTAGAATCTCGTTTCAAGTCACAACAAAGGTCGATTCCAGGACAATTCTGGACTCAAACGGTGCGGAAAACCTGCTTGGAAAAGGTGATATGCTGCTCATGTCCCCGGGTTCCAGGCTTCTTAGAATCCACGGGGCCTATGTGAATGAATCCGAGATAGCCCGTGTTGTAGAGTGTGTAAAAGCGCAAGGTGAACCGGACTATAAAGCCTTTGAGAGAATTGTAACGGAGGATGAGGCTTTCCTGCCAAAAGCTGACGACGAAGACCGTGACGAGCTTTACAGAAAAGCAGTGGAAGTGGTCGTATCAACGGGACAGGCTTCAATTTCATACATACAACGCCGTCTAAAGATAGGATATAACCGCGCTGCGCGCATCATGGAGCTTATGGAGGAGGACGGTATTGTCGGCCCTCCCAGAGAGGCCGGTAAACCCAGGGAGATCTTAAAAACTTAGTGGGGTAGGGGCACTTTTAGAATTTAGCATACCACAAAGTGGTTTAATAAGAGAATTTTTGGGAAAGTTTTTTTACCAGTTCATCGTACTTGGCGCGGATTCTAACCAGCAAGAAATAAGAAATAAGTCCCAGGTACTTGTTTAAAAAGTGTGTCCTTGGCAGAGACCTTAATATGGGTTTCCGGCGATTACCAAGCTTACTTAAAAATTTTTTGATTTCCTTGTTATCCGGGTCAATACTTATGCCTTTGTGAAAAGCCCCGGCTGCTTCGGCCTTTCTGTCTGCCTTAAGATATATTCTGCCTAGGTTAAGATAGAGTTCTGCCGTGTCTGGCATTTTCTCTATCGCATTCATGGCAAGCTCAAGGGAAAAGGCGATCTGTCCGCGTTCAAGCGCATTGGTCAAGGCATAGTACGACTGTCGTTCAGGACTTTCCCTGTCTGCTTCGTATGCCTTTTGAAAAAACGCAAGAGCCTCCAGCCTTTTGTTTTCGAGCAGAAGTACTTTACCTTGTTCAAAATCAGATAAATCACACATAACTTATTTACTATTCGGCGGTTATGGTGATTAACCTTAAATCTAAGTTGAACTGTTTATTGGTAACAGTTTAGT
>JALUUO010000044.1 GCA_027021335.1 Nitrospirota bacterium | reverse complement strand
GCATTTTCTATAAGTAAAGCGGCTTTATACCAACCATGCTTTGAGGGTGTAATTTCTGTACAACTATTTCCACGTATGGTTTTTATAGAGGCCCCTTTTGATAGGGCAAGAGACCTTACATCAAGATTGACAAGTTGCAGACCTCTCATGGCAGGATTTGAGCAGATTCCATACCTCCCCTTAGTAATTGGTGAAAAACGTGATAGATTGATGCCTGAACAATAAATAAACGTGTTCGGATCCTTGGTTTCATCATGTTTTAACACGATATATAGAAAATCATTTACATACTCATAAGTTTTATGAATGCCCATTTGTACTTAACCCGCTTTTTTATATGTTTTTTAGTTTTGAGGATTCATCTTCTATATACCTAAGTTGAACGATTTATGATATAAAAATCAACCAGGCTCCAGGACTGATACCATTATTGTTGCAAAGAAATATGCTAAGCTCTTGATCTGGAAAGCTTTGAAAAGTCTCCCGCTATAGAGTAAGGATAGTTGTTGAGCTTTTTAAGTTTTTTTGTTGTAACGCTCTAGCACGCAAGAGATCTAGCCTGGTTCGAGCAAAAAAATAGCTCAATTTGGGTAATATATAGAATTTAAAATGGCGGCCTGATTTAGGGTCGTAACGTTGTTCATAATGGAGGCAATTGAGGTGATTGAGGAAGTTACGAGAGAAGTGCAGGAAAAACATGTATTGATAACTCAGTTGAAATCCGAGATTGGCCGTGTGATTGTAGGCCAGGCAGACCTGGTGGACCGCTTGCTTATCGGACTTTTTACAAAAGGCCATGTTTTGATAGAGGGTGTCCCTGGGCTTGCTAAGACCAGCGCTGTAAAGGCACTGGCCCAAACAATAAACGCTGATTTCAAGCGCATACAGTTTACACCCGACCTATTGCCGGCCGACCTTACCGGGACCGAGATTTTTCAGCCTAAGACAGGAGATTTCACGGTAAAAAAAGGTCCTCTGTTCAATAATATAATCCTGGCTGACGAGATAAACAGGGCCCCGGCAAAAGTTCAGGCCGCTCTGCTTGAGGCCATGCAGGAGCTACAGGTTACTATAGCTGATCATACCTGGCCCCTTGGCGAGCCCTTTTTGGTTCTTGCAACTCAAAACCCTATTGAACAGGAGGGAACATACCCTTTGCCTGAGGCGCAGGTGGATAGGTTTATGTTTAAGCTTCTGGTGGATTATCCTTCGAAAACAGAAGAAAAAGAGATAATGAAACGGGTGGGGTTTGAGCATGAGATCGAAATTAAACCTGTTATAGACAGGCCGGGCCTGGAGAAAATCCGGTCACTGATAAACAGGATTTTTGTTGACGAAAAACTCCTTGATTATACTGTAGATATAGTTTCAGCCACGCGTAAGCCAAGTGATTACAGTATTGATATTGCAGACTACATACAGTATGGAGCTTCCCCGCGGGCTACAATATACCTCAGCCTGGCAGCCAGGGCCTGCGCTTTTCTGAAGGGACGTGGGTATGTTACACCCCAGGATATCAAATCCATTGCTCCTGATGTGTTAAGGCACAGAATCATTCTCACATATGAGGCAGAGGCAGAAGATATAACAACAGACCAGATAATAACCAGAATTTTTGATTCAGTCGAGGTGCCGTAAGAAAAGAACCTTATAAGAATAAGTAATGAAAATAATTTTATAGATCAAATCCTCGCCTTTCGTTTTAGATTGAATTAAGTATTATGCTTTCGCACGAATTGATTAAAAAGATAAAACGTATACACATCCGTACCGGACGTACCGTGGATACGATTATGGCCGGACAGTACCACTCTGCCTTTAAAGGGGCAGGCATGGAGTTCGAGGAAGTAAGAGAATACTCACCCGGCGACGAAGTTAAATCGATCGACTGGAACGTAACAGCGCGTATGGGCCGGCCTTATATCAAGCGTTATCGTGAAGAACGGGAACTTGTAATCATGATCCTGGTGGATATGAGTGAGTCAGGGGCTTTCGGTACTGTAAACTCGCTTAAGAGGGAGGCTGCTGCCGAGATGGCCGCTATTGTGGCCTTTAACGCAATTAAGAATAACGATAAGGTAGGCGCTATTTTGTTTACAGACAGGGTTGAACGATATATTCCACCGAAAAAAGGCACATCACATGTCTGGCGTGTTATTAAGGAGGTTCTTGCTCACGAGCCTGAAAATCATGGCACTGACCTGGCTGAGACCGTTCGATTCCTTGGAAGGGTGGCAAGAAAAAAAACTGTTTCATTTCTTATATCTGACTTCCTGGATGAAGGATATCAACGTGCTATGGCGGTTGCGGCACAAAGGCATGATCTTATAGGTATTCTTATTTCTGATCCCGGTGACTTTAAACTTCCAGTTGGTGGATTGGTCGAACTTATGGATTTGGAGACAGGTGAGATAATAGTGTTGGATGCTTATGATCCGGTTACAGTAGACAGGTATGAAAATATCATGAAAGACAGCTATAGCAGAACGCTCGATCAGTTAAAGAGAATTGGTGTGGATGTGGTGGAGGTTTCCGCTTCGGGCTCGCTTGTTGATCCTTTGAAACGTTTTTTCAGATACAGGGAACGTATGAGGGTGCGGTGAAGGATGAAGTTGAGAAATGTTTTAAATGTTTTATTTGCAGGCTTTTTTCTGGTTTTTCTGTCATCAAGCGTATACAGCGTGGATATGCCGGATGATTCTGGAGTAAATAATGGACTGAATCAATCTATAAAGCAGGAAGATACAACTCTCCGTGATGGGTCTGACGTGGAAGAGTTGACCGATATTATCGATATTAAGCCTCCTGTCAACTACGGCTGGAATGCACGGTGGATATTGTTTCTGCTTCTGGCTTTGACAGTGATTCTTCTTGCGGTTGCCGTACTTCTATTCTGGAAAAAACGAAACAGATCAAAGACCGGAGAAACCTCTGCTCCGGCTGAGCCGGAGGATGTGACGGCTTTGTCCGCCCTGTTCGAACTTGCTGCCGCAGATAATATTCAGGATAGAGTTTTCTATTTCAGGCTTTCAGCAATCATAAGAGCTTATCTTGACGGTCGTTTCGGACTGGATACCATGGAAAAGACAACAGAAGAACTCCTTCCTGTGATTAAAAAACTGCAAATAGACGTTGAATGCAGATCAAACTTGGCAGAGCTGTTACTGGCTGCCGAGCCGGTGAAGTTTGCATCTGTCCAGGCAGGACAGGAAAGACGGATCCAGGATCTTGAGTTTGTCGAAAGTTTTATAAAAATCACACGGCGGATTGTAAAAAATGAAACCGACAGTGCCGGATCCAGCACTACCGGACCCAGCACTACTGGGAGCAAAAATGTTTAGGTTTCAATCGCCATATTGGCTACTTCTTCTGCTGCTTATACCCTTGTTTCTTTATCTGAGGAGTAAAAGGGCCGTTCGGCCTCCCATAGGAGTGCCTTCTCTACGGGCGGTTAAAGAGAAGATTAAGCCGTCTTTTTTTGTGCGTACCAGGTGGGTTGTTTCTGCACTGAAAGTAGCCGCCTTTATTCTTATGACAGTGGCTATGGCCAGGCCACAGTGGGGGAACCGGGAGGAAGTACGGCTGACAGAGGGAATAAATATTGTGCTTGCGGTGGATCTATCGGAGAGCATGTCGGCTCTTGACTTTCGTCTTAATAAAAAGACGGTTACACGGCTTGATGCTGTAAAGGCCGTGGTTAAAGACTTCATTTCCAAGCGTGACGGTGACAGAATAGGACTTGTTGTTTTCGGTTCCCAGGCGTATACACAGATGCCCCTGACCAGCGACTACAACGCAGTCGTCTCGGTGCTTGACCGTGTCTCTATCGGTGCGGCAGGGAAGTCTACAGCATTGGGTGATGCTATAGGTATATCACTTAAACGGCTTCAGGACATCAAAAGCAAGGCAAACGTTATCATACTCCTAACAGACGGCAGATCGAATGCAGGAGAGATGGATCCCCAGACAGCAACAGATATAGCCGCCAAGGTTGGTGTGAAAATATATACCGTTGGTGTAGGCACTGAGGGGCAGGTGCCGTTTATTATAAATGACCCTGTTTGGGGACGGCAGGTTGTCTACCAAAAAGTGGATATTGACGAGGCGACTCTTAAGTCTATTGCTGAGGCAACGGGCGGCTTATATTTCCATGCTGATAACTCTAAAGGACTGAAAGAAATTTATGAGACAATCGACCGTCTGGAAAAAACCGAGGTTAAGATAAAGACTTACGACAACTATAATGAACTGTACGACAGGTTTCTGCTTCCGGCTTTCGTCCTCCTGCTGGCCGCAGTGTTGCTTGCAAATACCCGGTATCTGGAGGCGCCATGAGTTTTCCGGTGCCAAGGCTTGCACATCCGTTCTGGCTTTATCTCATCTGGGCTGTTCCTATTGTTTTGTTTGTCTATTGGGCCGGTTACAGAAAAAGAAAAACTATATTAAACAGGTACGCCTCACCTGCGATGTTGCAAAGAATAGCTCCTGAACGAAGCGACTCCAGGCGGTGGATGGTTGCCGGGTTGTCAGCCCTGTCGATACTGCTGCTGTCAGTCTCTCTTTCTGGCCCTCTTTACGGTTTTAAATGGAGAACAGTCGAAAGAAAAGGTGTGGACATAATCGTGGCTATAGATTGCTCCAGGAGCATGCTTGCCGGTGATGTAAAACCGAATCGTCTCGAACGTGCCAGGCGTGAGATTATAGATCTTATAAACCGTTTGAAAGGCGACCGTATCGGTCTTGTAGCCTTTGCGGGAACAGCTTTTCTTCAATGTCCGCTTACAGTGGATTATTCAGGATTCAATATCTTTCTACAAGCTCTGTCGCCCGATTTTCTTCCGGTTGGAGGAACAGCTCTGGCCGAGGCTATTGATACTTCGTTAAAGGCGTTTGACCCTAAAAGTCCGGCGGAAAAAGCAGTGATACTAATTACCGACGGTGAGCCCACAGGTGGTGATCCTGTGGAGGCTGCCGAGCGGGCGAGGCAAAGCGGAGTAAAACTTTTTATTATAGGAGTAGGCTCTGAAGAGGGAGCGCCCATACCTGAAACCGGAGGAGGCTTTAAGAAAGACGCCTCCGGCAATATCATACTGTCTCGCCTGGATGAAAAAGAGCTTAAACGGATGGCAGCGCTTACAGGCGGAGCCTATGTGCGTTCGGTTGCAGGCGACATGGACTGGGATGTTATATACGATAGAAAAATCCGGGGTGAAATGGAGGCTGTAAACTCTCTTGAAAGTGATAAAGTAAGGGTCTGGGAGGATCGCTATCAGTGGCCTCTTGCTTTTGCTCTTATTGCTCTGATTGCAGAGTTGATACTGCCTTTAAGAAAACGGATCTTATCAACAGTTCTTCTGCCGGTGGTTATGACGTCCGCTATTTTAATGTGGATTCAGCCTTCTTATGCTGCAAGTGCTTCAAAAGAGATAACAGATGGACTTAAAAAATACGAAGCCGGTGATTTTTCCGGCGCGCTGGAGTCATTTGTACAGGCTCAGCTTCAAGAGCCTGAATCGCCTGAAATATCTTTTGACATAGGAAACGCCAACTATAAGCTAGGCAACTACGAATCAGCAATGACGGGTTTTCAGGCGGCATTAAAAAATGCCGGTGATGAGCTTAAACCTAGAATTCTCTACAATATGGGAAACACGGCATACAAGCTGGGAGACCTGGAAAAATCTATAGAACATTACGAGGCCGCTCTCGAGGCCGACCCGGAAGACGAGGATGCAAAGAAAAACCTGGAGTTTGTAAAGAAAAGGCTGGAACAACAGAAGCAACAGAAACAAGAAAAGCCGAAAGATAAAAATAAAGAGTCAGAAGATAAAGAAGAAAGCAAAGACGGCGGAGAAGGGCAGGGCGATGATGAACAGCAGAAGTCAGGGGACAGGAGTCAGGATTCAGGAGATGAAAAAGATGAGTCTGTAAATGAAGAACAAAATGAAAAACAAAAGAATGAGGGTAAAGATAAACAACTAGAGCCCGAAAGCGAAGATCAGGGGTCGGAAGATAAGAAGAATGACACTCAGAAAAAAAATGATAAAAAAAATAAAGGTAGTCAGAACAGCGGGTCTGATAAAAAACAGCCCAGAGCAAACAAGGATGAGCGCCGCAGGGCCGAGAACATGTTGAACCGCTTGAATGACCAACCTGGAAAAGCCATGATTCCAGCATATAAAAAGCGGCATATAGAGAAAGACTGGTAGAAAAACATTAACTTAAATGAAATCAACTAAACTAAATTTACTTTTACTTTTAATCCTGTTTCCATTCTGCTTTAATGCAAGCTATGTCTGGGCACTAAGCGCGACAGCCACTGTGGATAGAAATGAGATAACGCCTTATGAGACGGTGGAGTTATCCGTGGTAATTTCCGGTGACGGTGGTGAAGTGGATACATCTGTAATAAAAGATTTCGATGTTATATTTTTGGGCAGATCATCTTCGCTTCGTATTGTCAATACTGATGTAACTCGTGAATTACAGTTGAAGTACTCGCTTTCGCCACGCCGCCGTGGAACTTTAACAATACCATCCCTTTCGGTTAAAGACGGCAGTGATGTAATACGCACCAATCCCATAAAGATAAATGTTGTTGAGTCTGCTGCTGCCGGCGGTGATGATCAGGTCAGCGGCGATATTTTGATGACCGCCTCGGTATCGAATGCCACGCCTTATGTTGGGCAGGAGATTGTTTACACATTTAAATTCATGGCGGCTGTCAAGGTTTACAAGGCCAGATACCAAAAACCTTCTTTTGAAGGTTTTAGTGTAAAAGAGTTGGACGACCAAAAAGAATACAGCGTAGTACAAAACGGCCGCAGGTATTCGGTGACAGAGGTTTCGTATCTACTTACTCCAAGAAAAGATGGGAATTTCACCATAGATTCCGGCTTGCTTACATGCGAGGTGTCGGCACCGGGTAGAAGCCGCCCCAGGTCTTTATTTGATGATCCTTTTTTCGGAAGAGTACGTACCATAACACGCTCTGTAAGTTCCGGGCCGGTGCGGATTACTGTTTCACCACTGCCTGAATATAAAGGAAAGGGACATTTTTCAGGCCTTATCGGAAAATTCGAACTTTCCCTGGAAGCCGACCCTCAAAACCTAAGCGTTGGGGACTCATCAACCATAGCACTGACCGTGCAGGGCAGTGGAAATATAAAAGACGCTCCACCACCGGAGCTTTCTCTTCCTGATGCATTCAAGGTTTATCCTGATACGCCTGAAGAGTCTATTGATTCAGGTACAGTTTCCGGTCGTATTGGTACAAAAGGTAAGAAGATTTTCAGGTACGCAATTGTTCCGACCAAAGAAGGCCGATTCGAACTTGGCCCGTTTGAGCTTGTAACATTTGATCCGGATGCCGGACGATACCTGAATCTTAAAGCTGGTCCTGTCAGCCTGAATGTAGTTCCAGGCAGGGATGATGAAGATATGAGAATTCACTTTTCAAGCACTAAAGACGGCTACGAAGCCACGGTTAATAGTAAAAAAAACAAGGTCCGCCTTACCGGGCATGATATTCTTTCTGTTAGGTCAGGCCTGGATGTACTAAAGCCGGCACGGCGTATGTCAGTTCAGGTTTTTATACTTTTTCTTCTTTTGCCGGTGTTGGTTTTTACAGCCGCCAAGGTGGCAGGCGGCAGACGCAGACGTGCTTTATCTCCGGCTGAACTTATGTGCCGCAGGGCTGACAGCCTTTTGAAGCAGGCTTCGAAGATCATTAACTCTGGTGAGAATAAAAAGTTTCTGCGATTGCTTTACAGGGCTCTTGTTTCGGCCGTATTTGCACGGGCGGACCGTGTCGGCGAATCTCTTACCTATGAAGAGGCCCGCGCGTTACTCGAGGCTTCCGGCTCTGCCGATGATAAAAAAAACAACGATAAGATTGGGCATATAGTCGAACTGCTTACACAAATTGACTCTGCCCGTTACGGCGGTGCAGCGCTTGATGAGGAAAACGAAAATATTTTCAAACAAGTTCGGACTCAGGTGAAATGGCTATGCAGCAAGCAATAAAAACACGTCTTGAGCATTTAATGTTCTTTTTAGTTTCCGCTCTGTTTGTCTCGGTTATTTCCGTCTCAACCTCTTCTGATTCTTATGCGGCCGGGAATAACTCTGACGGTGAACAGTCAAGAGTCGCGGCAGCTTTGCTTCTTGATGGTATCAAGGCGTATGAGGCGGCTGACTACACGGCAGCCATAGATAAATTTTCGGCCTTGGCATCAACAGGCTTGAGAAATGGAAAGCTTTTTTACAATCTTGGTAACTCATACCTGAAGGCGGGCGACATAGGACGCGCTATTTTATGGTACGAGCGAGCAATGCTACTTATTCCGGGTGATGCTGACCTTGAATATAACCTTAACTACGCCCGAGGTCTGACCAAGGACCGGCAGGAGAACAGGGGATTTCGTGTAGAGAAGATACTTTTCTTCTGGAAGTATATGTTGACAGACAAAACAGTGCAGATATGCGCACTGTCTTTAAACGGATTTTTCTGGGGTTTATTGCTTTTACAAGTGGTTACCAATGGCCGGCTAAAGGGTGGCAGGGTGCTGTCGGCCGTGGTGGGCGGGCTTGCCCTGATTTTTGTTCTGACAGCATTTTATAACTACTACGAGTCTTCGGTTGCCAACAAGGCGATAATACTTCCGGGTGAGGTGGTTGTACGCTCCGGTCTTGCCGAAGACTCAACCGAACTTTTCCGCCTCCATGCCGGCAGTCTCGTACTCCTGGACAGAAGAGAAGGTGAATATGCCAGGATAACCTTCTCAAAAGATATGATCGGCTGGATACCTATTGAGTCGATAGGAGTGATTAGGGGGGGCTGAAAAACTTCGATATCCTATTGTTCACAAAAACAAATAAAAACTGTTGAAGATATCTTGCTTCATCGTCTTGTGAGAAAAAAATAATGCTAACAAACTCATCCAGAGGGACTTTCATAAGGTTTACGATTTTTTGCAAAGAACGCAAAATCCGCGCTCCTTTTGAAAGCCCCTGATGAGAGCGTTAGGTCTTTTTTCCCCTATTGATCCAGTTAAAATACGAAATTATATCCTGCTCCGAAACGCCAACTCTCATCATTAGAAATACCACCCAATTGTTGCCATATAGGATAAGAAAACGAGCCGTAAATACTTTGTTTCTCTGTAACTTTGATTGAAAAACCAGGAGAAATATACAGGACATTCCCACCGCTGTTTCTCTTTACTTCGTTATTCTCCAGATCCTTTTCCTGGAATATACTGTTCAACTCTAAAACCGGAATAATAAATGAATCGTGGTGACCGTAACTTAAAGCAATATCTGTCTGGATTGAATTTCCCAACTGGAATTGTTTAGCTCCTTCTGTGTTAATACGAAAAAGAACGTCCGCTTCCACTCCGATCTTTTCTGTCAGATGTCCCGAATAAGCGCCGCCCATCTGGAAACTTATAGCACCGCTTCCAGGCTGGTTATGAGTTCCCAGCAATGCCTTTTTTCCGTTTTGTTGAGCCGAATCCACCCTGTTTCTCACCGACCCGGTGGGAATCATGATACCAAACAGAGCAGCCAACTCATTCTCCTTTTTACTGTAAAACTGGTAGCGCCCCATAACCAAAAAATCTCCGAGTCCCATTGAAGTCTTTGTTTTTGATATACAGGCGGAATCTTCCGGACTTGCAGCAAAGCATTCTGTTGCAAACTCGTCACCATTATCTTTAAAATCACTAAATTTGCTGCCCTGCAGGAGCAAGTTTAAATCAAAATTTTCACTGATAGGTAGCCCGGCACTGAGGAAAAGTGTCTGCTCTTTGCTATGCTGATGAACATCTTCACCCTGAATCCTGAACTGCACCATTTCGGCATCAGTAAATCTTGAGTATCTGCGTTCATCATATCGTATACCAATAGATATCCTCGTAGGTATTTCCGCCCCAATTGTATTGACAGAGCCTCCGCCGATGCCGCGCACCGACTCCCCATGAGCAAAAACCGATGAAGGTATCATAGTTAGCACCAATAGAAAAAATGTAACTATACTATTATTAAAATATTTAACCATTCTTATATCTCCTTTCTTAATTTTTTTGTCATTACAATAGTACTCTTTAGACCTTTGTGTGAATTTCTTAACTATAAGCCCGGGCTACTATCAAATTATTCTTCACCTCCTTTCCTTTCTTGCTACTAATAAAATAATCGTGCTACTCATAAAACAAAAAAAATATTGCTTCTATGCCATATCTTTCCCTATAGTCGTCATGGTTAAGGCACTGTGCTTTACACCTTTAACAGATCTCAGTTTATGGACCAATCTCTCTATTTCTTTGGGTCTCCCCTGAACTACAACAACTTCCAGGCAATTATTATGATCCAAATGAATGTGCTGGGTTGACAGAATTAAATGATGAAAGCTATGTTGTACGTCTACCAGGTAATTTAAAAGCTCTCTTTTGTGGTGATCATATACAAGAGTAATAGAGCCAGCTACCTCTTTATTTTCATTCCATTCCTTCTTAATTAATTTTTCTCTGATTAAATCTCTGAAGGCCTCTGAGCGATTGGGATAATCCTCTTTTCTAATAAGCACATCAAACTTTCTGAGAAGTTTTTCATCTATAGATACACCAAAACGAACTAATTTCGCCATTTTAAAACCCACCTTAATCGTGTTACTATTATTAATAAAATAGCACTATAATTTATTTTTTGTCAAGCTTATTTTTGAAAGTGCGGTAAAATAACTGGTATTACATTTTTTGAATATGGTTAGAAAGTTCCCCCCTGTCTCAGGATAGATGTATGGTGGGAGTTTAGGCTATTCTTATAAAGGTTTATGATGTTATGATAATAACCCGTTAGAAAGTAAACAATTAGCAAAATATAAAATATTAATGAAACCAATTACATACAAACAGGCCGGCGTTGACATAGGTGCCGGCGATCGCTTCGTAGATTTAATCAAGCCGATGGCACGTTCCACCAGCCGGCCTGAGGTTATGACCGGGCTTGGATCTTTCGGCGCCCTTTTCCGCCTTAATAGGAAAAAAATGAAAGACCCCGTTCTTGTTAGCGGCACAGACGGTGTCGGCACAAAGCTATTGCTTGCTTTTAAGGCCGGACGCCACGACACAGTGGGCATAGACCTGGTTGCTATGTGCGTCAACGATATACTTACACTTGGGGCGGAGCCGCTATTCTTCCTTGATTACTTTGCCACGGGCCGTCTTAAGCCTAAAGCCGCATCAGCAGTAATCGCCGGCGTGGCCGAGGGCTGCCGCCAGGCCGGGGCCGCGCTTATCGGTGGAGAGACTGCCGAACTGCCGGGTTTTTACGAAAAGGGCCAGTATGAGCTGGCCGGCTTTGCCGTGGGTGTTGTGGATCGTGTTAAAATTGTAGACGGCAAAAATATTAGAGCCGGTGACCTAGTGATAGGTTTGCCTTCAAATGGGTTTCATAGCAATGGATACTCATTAGTTCGCAAGGTGTTTCTGGATGTGAAAGGCTTTGGCTTAAAACGCCGACTTCGAGGAATTTCAAGGCCCCTTGGGGATGAGTTGCTTTTACCTACACGCATATACGTAAAACCGGTGCTATCGATTTTGAAACGTTACGAGATAAAAGGAATGGCCCATATCACTGGCGGCGGTATTACCGGCAATCTTCCACGGGTTTTACCTGAGGGAATGCGCGCCGTAATCAGTAAAGATAGCTGGCATCGTCTTGAAATATTCAATCTTTTACAAAAGTTTGGAGAAATAGGTGAAGATGAGATGTACAAGACTTTTAACATGGGTATAGGATTTATCCTGATAGTTTCCGACTCCTCAGTCAAACGTGTTTTATCAGCTTTAAAAAGAGCCGGGGAATCTCCGGTTGTTATCGGTTCGATCGAGAAGGGCAGGGGAGGTGTCCTGTATAAATGAAGGATATTCTGAAAATTGCGGTACTGGCTTCTGGGCGGGGTTCGAACTTTCAGTCTATTCAGGATGCCATTGAAGATGGCAAAATTAAAGCTAAGATAATCCTGCTTGTTACAGACAACAGAAAAGCTCAGGCTCTGGAGCGTGCAGACAACCACGGGATCGAAACTCTTTTTCTTAATCCGAAGGAATTTCCAGGGCGTGAGGCGTTTGACAGTGCTATAGCTTCTGCCTTCAGAAAGCGCCAGGTGGATTTGGTAGTGCTTGCAGGATATATGCGTGTAGTTTCCAGAAATCTGATAAGGCCGTTTAAAAACAGGATTATGAACATACATCCGGCCCTTCTTCCCTCGTTTCCAGGCCTGCACGGCCAGGCCGATGCGTGTGACTATGGTGTTAAAATAGCTGGGTGTACTGTGCACTTTGTGGATGAAGGAGTTGACACAGGCCCGATTATTATTCAGGCTGCTGTGCCTGCATACGATGACGATACTCAAGAGACGCTTTCTGCCCGGATACTTGCTTGTGAACATAAAATTTACCCAAAGGCCGTAAAACTCTTTGCTGAAGGCAGGTTAGATGTGGATGGCCGTAAGGTTCGTATCAAAAGGCAGAAAAAACGTGAGGATGACGTTCTTTACAGCTTGTTATAGGCGGAGAATATATTTTAATATTTTTAATATTTTAGATTTTTTAAGGAGGAAACATATGCTTAAGTTA
>JALUUO010000043.1 GCA_027021335.1 Nitrospirota bacterium | reverse complement strand
TATGGGCCATCTCGTCGCCGTCCATCTCAACTATGGGGTTCTTAACCGTAATTTTCATGTTGTTATGCTATCCTTCGTTATTAATATTGTATTTAAAGTTGTTTAAAAAACGCCTTAAAATTATAATGCTTATTATTAAGACGTCAAAGCCCATTGATTTCAATTAGTTTTTACTGTGGAAGAGAAAAACTGAAAAAACAAAAACTGCTTCCTAAACAATTTTTTATAGATTAGGAGCATGGCATACAAAGAAGGCGGGCTTTACGGTCTTAAAATACCTTGTATTTCAGCAGTGTGTCAAGTTTTGTTATCTTGAATTAAGAGCCGGAACAAGGAAAAACAAACAGAAATTCATTCGATTTCATTCAATTTTATTGGTAATAAGTGTTAACGACTTGCGGGCATACATGTCGTATCCTTTGGCCAAAACACGAAAGGGAACACCTTTTTCTTTTAAGGATGCAAGGTCTTCTTCTTTTAGTATGATAAACACGGTTTTTTCATCTCTTTTTTCGTCCGTTCCTTCACCTGCCAATAGCCTGACCGTACCTGCAGGGCCGTCAAGCTTTTTTATACGGGTGCCGCCATAATACAGAAAAGACGGTTGAAAACGGCTGCTGTAAGCCAGGGTATAAGGCCGGTCACCCGCCTCGGCGTGAATTATGTGGCCAAAACGGCGGCTTACTTTTAACTCATCCACGCTTTTTATATTCCATATAAGCAACAACATAACGGCTATTGCAGATAAGAACAACGCTTTTACAGCAGGATACAGAAACGGGCGTATAAATAAAAACACTGATGCAGCCAGGTACGGCAGCCCAAGTTCCGGCATGGCACGAAGCCCCGGCAACTCCCTGGGCAATATCAAAGCGCCTGTAACCGAAAGTAGAAATCCTACAACCCCCAAAAAAACGGCTCCGGCCCTTAGGCCTTTAACCGAGAGTGGATCATCTTTGTTCCAGGCCCTGGCCAGTCTGATTCCTATGAGCAATGCCAAGGGAGAATAAGCCGGAATAATGTAGTTAGGCAGTTTTGTGCCGGAACTCGAAAAAAAGGCTATCCAAACCATAGCCCAGACAAGAAAAAACAGTATAGGCGGTTCCATCTTAGATGAATGCCGTAACTGCTTTACAGGGGCGGCCAAAGACTGTACCAAGACAGCCGACCATGGCAGCAGGGCAAGCGGCAGGGTGATAAGATAGTAAAATAAAGGCCCGGAGTGCCCTTCCTTGGAATCCGTATACCGGTTAATATTATGGTCAAAAATAAATCCCTTTACCCATGCTCCATCGGTAGCCAGCCATACCGCTCCATACCATGGCAGAACCACAGCCGCAAACAGAAAAAATCCAAGCACAGGGCGTGTTGATCTCCATATATGAGGCAGATCTCTGCGCAGCAGCAGAAATACAACGATAATCAGGCCGGGCAATAAAACTCCTATAGGCCCCTTGGCCAGTACCGCCAGTCCCGCGCTTATGTAGGCGGTTAAGTACCATTTGTTTCGGTGATCAGGCCAAATGTAACCGGAAAGAAAGGAAAGCAGGCAGATGTTAACAAACAGTATAAAGACCGGATCCGGTACAGCCGCCCGGAATATAGCCTGGTGATGTAAAATAGTGGAAAGTACCAGTGCCGCCCCCCAACCTGCATAACGGCCGTAAAGTTTATCTGCCCACCATCCTGCTAGAACTACTATTAAAGCCCCACATAACACCGAGCCGGCCCGCAACCCAAGCTCGTTCATTCCGAAAACAGCGGTTCCGGCCTTCATGAGCCAATAGTTCAAAATAGGTTTATCCGTACGCAACCCACCGTTAAAGGTCGGAACTATCCAGTCGCCGCGTGCGTTCATTTCCCGGATTGCAACAGAGTTGTTTGGTTCGTCCTGGTCCCATAGGGCCGTACCTCCGGCACCCAACCCGAACATGAACAGCCCCAGAAAAAACCAGGTAACCAAGTCCGGCCAGATGGAAGACTCTGTTTTTGGGGCCGTTGTTTTTGAAAAGTAGTTTTTTGTCTGCATAGTTGATATTAAGGTTGGTGTAAAGTCCAGTGACAATACTATCACATAGCTCATGGCCCGCTCAAAAAAGATCGTCGGCAAGCCGTTCTGATATAATCTGATATAATTTGTAGATGCTTTTAAAAAAATCAAAAACCCCCACTTTTAACCGTACTGTTCTTGGTGAACTTTTTTCCACTTTTCTACTCACCTTGGTTTTATGCACAACAGTTCTTCTATTTGAGAGGGTATTCCGTATAATGAAGGTCAGCCAGGGAATTGCCGCCCTGGATGTTCTTAAATTGATTCTTTTCATTCAGCCTTCCTTCCTCTTGCTGGGTATACCAATGTCTCTCCTGGTAACGGTTCTTATTGTGTATGGACGAATGACCATGGATAACGAAACGACTATTTTAATGGCTTCCGGAGCCCCGTTTTCATTAATAACCCGTCCGGCCGTACGCTTTGCAGCCGCCTGCCTGGCGTTGTCCCTTATTGTAAGTCTATACCTGTTTCCTCTTAGTAACCGTCTTTTCAGAGAAACCTTATATGACGCCCTTGCAAGAAGTGTGAGTATTGATGAAGGAGTCTTTAACGATGGCTTTCCAGGCCTTCTTATATATGTGAAAAATAAGATTACGGATAGGTCCTATCAAGATCTCTTTATCTACAACACACGAAATCCGGATGAACCGGTAGTGATTGCAGCCGGTTCAGGAGAGATACTTGCAGACCCTGAAAAGGGGGCTTTTCAGTTTCTTCTTAAAGACGGAAATATGCATTTTACAACAGGCATAAACGAGTACACCTACATAAGTTTCGGCCGGTACTACATGGAATTTGATATAGACAGCGGCTCCGGCTCTTCTTCCAGTAAAGATGAGATGTACCTGGGGCAGCTATGGCATGCATCTGAAGAAGGCCCGCCAAGGCGACGGTCCCGTTTAATGATAGAATTTCATAAAAGACTGGCTTTACCGTTTGCCTGCCTGATTCTGGGTTTTCTGGCTGCGCCACTTGGTACAATGGCAGGCAAAGCCGGTCGTATGGGTGGTTTTGGAATAGCCCTGGGTGTAATGCTGGGTTACCACGTACTCTTTGTAGCCGGAGAAAATATTGCTCAGACAGGCAAGGTTCCGGTCTGGCTGGCCATGTGGGCACCAAACATTACACTTGCCGGTTTGGCTGCTCCTGTATATTGGTGGAAAACAAGACAGTGAAAAGCAAAGGGAAAACATGGGCACTCTATCATTAATGTTTCTAAAGCAGGCGCTAAAGGTATTCGGCCTGACAATCGGCGGAATGCTCTCAATATTTTTGCTTATTGAGTTTTTTGAAGTACTGAAGTTTGCTGAAGGACATGGAGCGCCCTTACTGCTTATATTTAAATATCTTTTTTTTACACTTCCCAGGTACTTGGTTTTTGCCTTCCCTCTTGGGGTTCTTCTCTCAACGATGGTGGTTCTTGGCGTGGCTTCAAAAGCCCGGGAACTTGTAGCTGTTCAGGCTCTTGGAGGTTCGTTACGCCGTGCAACAGCGGTGTTTATCCTTCTTGGTGCCTTCTGGGCCGGAACCAGCTTTCTCTTTGCGGAAAAGATCGCCCCTGCCGCTACGGCCATGGCGCGCCATGTCCGTAATGCTGAAATAGGTGGTAAAGATACAGAAGTGGCTTTTAACCGGCAACGAATGTGGATGAGAAGCAAAAACGGAGCGATCGTAAAGATAAATATTTTCTCGGGTAATACGATAAAAGGACTTTCTGTCTTCGAGTTCAACAAAGGACTTAAACGGCGTCTTGAAGCGGAAGAGGCCGTATGGGGCGGCAAGGTCTGGATACTTCATAATGTCCGGATCTATGAGTTTGACAGAGGCAGTTCCTGGGTAACCAATAAAGATGTTATCGAGTATGAAGGCCTGGCAAAGCCGGCAACACTGGGTGAGGAGGAAAGGACACCGGAAGAGATGACCTATCCGGAGCTTCACGCGTATACGAAACGGCTTCAAAGAGCCGGTTTTCGGGCTGAAAAACACCTGGTCAACCTCTACGGCAAGATATCATTTCCACTGGTTTGCCTGTCTATGGCTCTTATAGGAACAGCCCTTGCTTTGCGTCAGAAAAAAGGTGGCGGTATGAGGTCTGTGGGAATGGCGGTAGGGGTAACGGTTGTCTACTGGGCGCTTCACATGCTGATGCTTTCTCTAGGTTACAGCGCTCGAGTCTCTCCTGTGGTTTCAGCTTGGTTCGGGCCGACGCTGTTTCTTGCCCTTGGCGGGGTGCTTTATTTTCGTGCGGAGAAATAAACAGGCAGGGACGGGTTTGAAACCCGCCCCTGGAAATTTTCATTAGCAGCTAGGTTGCCTCGTATACTTTTCCCACAAGCTTAGCAGATGGCGTTAAGGTTTTAGCCCCTTCCGTCCATCTGGCCGGGCAGGCCTGGTCCGAGTGTCCTGAAAGATAGACATTTGCCTTAAGCCTTCTAAGCAATTCTTCGGAATTTCTGCCGACATTATAGAAAAGAACCTCTGAAGCCACGAGATTTCCCTCCGGATTAATAATAAAAGTTCCTCTTAGATCAAGTCCCGTGGACTCATCATAAACCCCGAAAAGCCTGGAAACCTCTCCAGTCGGGTCTGATGCCATTGTAAACTTCACATTTTCCAGCGACTTTTCTTCGCGTTGCCAGGCCAGGTGAACAAATTTTGTATCTGTGCTTACAGTGATAAGCTCGGCGTTTGAGCTTTTGAAATTTTCGTGCTGATCTGCCAGATCAGCCATTTCGGTCGCTCAAACAAAAGTGAAGTCTGCAGGATAGAAGAACAAAATCGTCCATTTACCTGCCTTTTTGAGCGCTTCTAAAGATATTTCGCCGAAATCCCCCTTAGCAGGCTCAAAGGTTTCCATCTTGAAGTCGGAAACGCTCTGCCCGACCTTCAATCCACAACATGCATGTTCCATTTAGCTCTCCTTTCTCTTGTTATAACTACTACTGTTTTTGCTTCCACTAAAAGCGGAGGCTGCAAGTTTAAATAACCCGATACAGCTGATCTACAAAGCTTAAACGATAAAGCCTTCTAATGCAAATAGCATATTGCCTCAGCTGCTAATTATCCTTCATCATATCGCGAAGCACTGTATGTAGAATTCCACCGTTACGGTAATAACTTACTTCAACCTGGCTGTCCAGGCGCGCGGTGACACTAAAATTCAGGGTTTCCCCGTCAGCAAATGTAGCGGTTACCTGGATTTTATCTCCAGGTTTCAGGTTTTCGGTCAGGTTGATATCAAAGCTTTCGCAGCCGGTAAGCCCAAGGCTTTGCCTGTTCTGTCCTTTTTCGAACTCCAGCGGCAACACACCCATGCCCACAAGATTAGACCGGTGAATGCGTTCGTAGCTTTCGGCTATCACCGCTTTGACCCCAAGAAGCCGGGTGCCCTTGGCCGCCCAGTCGCGGCTGGACCCCGTACCATATTCTTTTCCGGCAAAAACAATAAGTGGTATTGTTTCTGCCTGGTATTGCATGGATGCTTCGTAGATGGTTGTGACGTCATTGCCGGGGGGATATGTGGTGTAACCTCCCTCCGTGCCAGGGGCAAGAAGGTTTTTCAGGCGGATATTGGCAAATGTTCCACGAACCATAACCTCGTGGTTTCCACGGCGCGAGCCATAAGAATTAAAATCCCGGGGCTCTACCCCTTGCGAAATCAAGTATTTACCTGCCGGTGAATCGGCCGGTATCGCACCTGCAGGAGATATATGATCGGTGGTTACTGAATCACCTAGCACTGCCAAAACCCTTGCTCCTGTTATAGGTTCTAAACTGGGCGTGTCCAGGGCTAGACCTTGAAAAAAAGGCGGCTCCTGTATATAGGTGGAGTCATCGTTCCACGGGTAAATAACACTGTCTGGTTGCTGAATGATGTTCCAGAGATCTCCTCCTTTAAAGATATTCCGGTATTCGTCCTGAAACATCTCAGGCTTGACGCAAGCCATGGCGTTTCGTACCTCATCATCGCTCGGCCATATATCCCGCAGATAAACCGGTTCACCGTTTGCATCGTGGCATAGCGGATCGTTTACGATATCAATGTTCATTGTACCGGCTATTGCATATGCAACCACAAGGGGAGGGCTGGCAAGATAATTGGCTTTGACAAGGGAATTGACCCTGCCTTCGAAATTACGGTTGCCGGAAAGTACTGCCGCAGCTACAAGGTCGTTTTTTCTTATCGCATCAGCCACGTCAGGGGGTAGGGGACCGCTGTTGCCTATACAGGTTGCGCAGCCGTATCCCACAACATAAAAGCCAAGGGTCTCAAGATGAGAAAGCAGTCCGGATTCATCCAGGTACCTGGTTACCACCTTTGATCCCGGAGCCAGGCTTGTCTTAACCCAGGGCTTTACATTAATGCCCCGTTCAACAGCTTTTTTAGCAAGAAGTCCGGCTCCAAGCAAAACAGACGGGTTTGATGTGTTTGTGCATGATGTAATTGAGGCAATCACCACTGCTCCATGCGATATCGATGATTCCGTTTCTTCGCCCTGCTTGTCCGTATGAATAAACTGTTTATTATAGAGATTCGCTAATGCTGCCTGGAAGGATTTCCCCGCTTCTTTAATGCTTATACGGTCCTGAGGCCTGCGGGGACCGGCTATAGATGGCTCGACAGACTCAAGGTTTATTAACAGTGTCTGGCTGTATGATGGTCTCTCGGCACATCGGAACAGTCCCTGCTCTTTTGAATAGCGCTCCACAAGGTCTGCCTCCTCAGAACTTCGGCCTGTGGCAAGCAGGTAACGTATGGTTTCATCATCCACCGGAAAAAATCCGGCGGTAGCCCCGTATTCAGGCGCCATATTGGCTATTGTGGCTCTGTCCGGAAGGCTTAAGCTATCCAGGCCGTTGCCGTAGAACTCAACAAATTTACCAACTACTCCGTGTTCGCGGAGTATCTCGGTAACCAAAAGAACCAGGTCAGTGGCGGTTGCACCTGGCGGCAACACTCCGTTTAGTTCCACGCCAACCACCTCCGGCAGTGTCATATAAATCGGTTGTCCCAGCATGACCGCCTCGGCCTCTATACCGCCGACACCCCATCCAAGCACTCCCAGTCCGTTGATCATGGTGGTGTGTGAATCCGTCCCCACAAGCGAGTCTGGAAACGCTGTCAGGGTTCCATTAACCTGTTTTTTCTGGACTCCCTTTGCCAGGTATTCCAGGTTAACCTGATGCACTATGCCGCTGCCGGGAGGCAGAGCGCGGAAATTGCGGAATGCCTTCTGCCCCCAACGCATAAAGGTGTAACGTTCATGATTGCGTTTAAATTCGAGTTTGGTATTGATATCTGCCGCGTCTGTCGAGCCAAATGCGTCAACTTGTACAGAGTGATCAATCACCAAGTCAACATCAATCTTAGGGTTTATTCTGCCCGGATCTTTGCCGGCAGCCTGCATGGCCGAACGCAAGGCCGCCATATCCACCAGAGCCGGAACGCCGGTAAAATCCTGAAGCAGAACCCGGGCAGGCATAAAAGGGATTTCCGGCCGTGTTGTTTCTGCGCTGCCAGGCTGCCACCCGGCGAGTATCCGTACATGTTCATCCGTAATACTAAATCCGTCAAAATTCCTTAAAGCAGACTCAAGCAGTATTTTGATTGTAAAAGGCAACCGTGATATGTTGCCCAGTCCGGCTTTATCCAGCGCCTGAAGGTTATAAAACTCCAGAGTGTTGCCGTTGCCTTGCAGGCGGCTGACTGCGCCGAAAATATCAGTTTTTTTCATAGATAAAACTCCTTTGAAAGTCTATAATGTATTACTTTAAAATATTTGTGTAACTATTCGAAAATTAAGACATAAAAATAGATATACAGCGCATTTGTATTGCTCTAAATACGCTTATCTATTCAGGCTCTTCAATATGCTCGGGAGTCTTCTCTGCAGTACCGTCAGGCGTAGGTGCTTCTTCTGTTTCTTGTTGTAAAATCTCCGAATCCAGTTCCAGGATTTCCTCCATGGACGGTTGGGTCGGAGGCTCGATCCCGTCAATATCCTCTATATCACGAAGCGTAGGAAGTTCGGATATATCCTTCAGCCCGAAGTACCGCAGGAACTCTTTTGTGGTTCCATAAAGAAGAGGGCGGCCAGGCATCTCTTGGCGGCCAAGAATTTTTATCAGCTTGCGGTCCAGAAGTGTCTTTAGCACTCCATCCGAACTCACACCTCTTGTCTTATCAATCTCGGCCTTAATCGTCGGCTGTTTATATGCGATTATAGAAAGTGTCTCCAGTGCAGCTTGCGATAGCTTGCTGGAGACCGTGACGGTCTTTAGCTTTTTCAGCCAAGGGGAGCACTCAAGACGGGTTAACATCTGGTAACCGCCTGCTACCTGTATAATCTGGATGCCACCCTGCCTTTGCTCGTACTCGGAAGTAAGAGTGTCAAGCACAGTCTGTATATCCGACTCGGAAACGTTATCGAGAAGAGCCTTTATCTGCTTTATCGACAACGACTCAGGCGAAACGAACAGTAGCGCTTCAATAATAGACCTGTTATCCGCCATAACAACCTGTGACGATATCAAAAGGCATTTTCTAAAGTCAAATAGAGATTAAAAAACAATCAAGAGCCATGGCCTTTTGCCGCCTTCTCCAACTCTTTTTTCTCTGTCACGCAGTAAATTCCGCCCTCATTAAGGCCCGGCATAAAACAACTATTGCATGAGATGCACTTTGCCGGACTATGATCACCCTGCATCCAGCGGGTAGGCAGGTCTGGCTCCCGGATCAGCGGCCTGGACATGCTGATATAATCCATCCCGTTGTTTTTAATAGCTTTTTCGGCAATTTCATAGGAACGTATTCCTCCCACCACCATTACCGGGCATTTGACCACTTTTTTTATACGAGTGGCGAACTCCAGGTTGTATGCCTCGTTTTCAGGCTTGTTGATCTTGCTGCGTGCCGGAGTTTTTTCTCCTGAGGCCCGTGTGCCGGCTGAAACTTCTATCGCATCTATGCCGATCTGTGAAAGCTTTTCAGCAACGTAAAGAGCATCGTCAATTTCGAAGCCGCCGTCCAGATTGTCCGCAGCGTTCAACTTTATAAGTACAGGGTAATCGTTACCAACCGTCCTGCGCACCAACCGGTAGACTTCAAATAGAAACCGGCTGCGGTTTTCTATACTGCCGCCGTATTCATCATTACGGCGGTTGGTAAGCGGAGAAAGAAACTGGTTGATGAGATAGCCATGGGCACTGTGCAGTTGAACCGCATCAAAGCCGTAAGCCTTAGCCCGGCCGGCAGCATCTGCAAAGGCTTTAACTATGTTGCCTATTTCATCTTTAGTCAGTTCCGCCGGCACTTCCGGAAATTGAACAACCTGTACTGAGGATGGCGCAAGAGGCTGCCGGCCTGCATTGGCAGAGTCTGCCTGTCCGCCGGCATGCACCAGTTGAACCGCAATCTTACCTCCTGCATTGTGGACCGTATTTACTAATTTGATAAAATCGTCTTTGAAATCATCGGTATAAATACCCATTTTGCCGGGTAACTGCTTTCCTTCCGGTCTTACAAACGTATAACCGGAAATAATAAGGCCTATACCGCCTTTTGCCAGGTTATGATAAAAGTTGATTAATTTTTGTGTGGGTCTGCCATCCGGATCGCACATTCCCTCCCAGGTAGCCGACCTTACCATTCTGTTGCGCAGTGTCATGCCGTTGATTGTAGCCTCTTCAAATAATGCTGCCATTTCCTGCCTCCTTATTTTAAAATTCCAGGTATTATGTCAGACTCATAAAGGCGAGACTTAAAAAGGGTGAAAACTATAACGCCCCCTGGAACGGGGGCGTGGATTGAATTTCCGAGCTATCTGCAGATGACAGCTCTGCAAACTCGCTCCCTGGTACTCTATCCAGGAAGCTTATAGTCAACGCCTGCAAACTGTATGTTCGCAGGGTCGTTACAGCGTGGTGGTGATACCGCATGCACGCCGCCGCACTTGGGACATGTACCCACGAATGTTTTAAGCGTAAACGGCTCACCACAGCCCTGACAGGTTGTCTTTAAGCCGTCGTTCGGAATAGGTTGATCTTTTATCCCGCCCCCGTGTGCGTTATAGACAAACTCTACAAGTTCTTTACCTTCGGAATGTGGACCGGCACCGGTTCCACAACAGCTACCACAAGATCCCATAAAAACACCTCCAAAACAGTTTTAAAACATATTCTTTATAATATACCTTAACTCTAAAATACTGCAATCCCTCTAAGAGTATTTAATGTTAGGTCTTATGACATGAAAACGGGTCTTTCAAATTTTCCATGTGTTTCGACAAAACCCGAGGACATCTTGGTCTACGGCTATGACTCCTCCATGTTGGAAAAACAGCCTATTGCAGTTGCCCGTCCCACCGATGTTGGAGAACTGGTGGAACTTGTAAGAGCTGCCTATGCCAAAAACATAGCCCTCATTCCCAGGGGAGCCGGCACAGGAACAGTAGGGGGCTCGGTACCGGTAGAGCAAAGTTCCGTCGTGATCTCATTTGAACGCATGAACCGGATTCTAGAGATCGACAAAGAAAACATGGTTGCTGTCGTCGAGCCTGGAGTAATAAACGGAGTTTTTCAACGAACGCTTAAAGACCAGGGGCTGTTTTACCCCCCGGACCCTGCAAGTCTTAACTTTTCCACACTTGGCGGCAACGTGGCCACCGGAGCCGGTGGGCCCAGGGCGGTAAAGTACGGAGTGACACGGGATTATGTTTTAGGTCTTGAAATAGTTCTTCCCGACGGCACAGTTACAAACACAGGGGTCAGGACAGCAAAGGGCGTTGTGGGCTACGATCTTACAAGGCTGATTGTTGGATCAGAAGGAACCCTGGCCTTTGTTACCAAGATCACACTTAAAATCCTGCCCGAACCAGAAACAGTTGTAACTCTTGTTACAACTTTCGACTCTATTTCCAACTCCGCTCAGACGGTTTCGAAAATTATGGCTTCCGGAATTGTTCCTAGAACCTTGGAATTTATGGATAAAAACAGTTTAAAGGTGGTAGAGTCATATAAGCATTCAGGCCTGCCAACCTCCGGAGCAATGCTTCTTATCGAACTTGACGGCCCGACTTTTGTGGTTAATCGAGAAATTGAAAATATTTCAGCAATATGTAAGTCATTCGCTGGCGAGGTTCAGATAGCCCGCAGCGAAGCGGCTGCGGAGAAACTATGGGAGGCGAGGCGCTCAATTTCGCCAGCTTTGTACCGGATCAGCACTACCAAAATAAACCAGGATATTGTTGTTCCAAGAAGCTCAGTTCCGGAGATGCTTTTGCGTCTGGATGAAATAGCTGAAAAAACAGGGCTGTTTATCGTTAACTTCGGGCATGCCGGTGATGGAAATATTCATGTAAATATAATGACGGATAAATCGGATCCTGAAAAGTACAATCATGCTACAGCAGCTGTAGATGATATTTTTAGAGCCACTCTTGAACTAAATGGCACAATATCAGGGGAGCATGGTGTCGGACTTAAGAAAAAACCTTATATAGAAATGGAGTTGGACGAAGTCGTAATTTCTCTTATGAAGCACATAAAAAGGGTTTTTGATCCAGCCGGCATAATGAATCCTGGGAAGATTTTTCCTTAGTTTTTTAGAGCCTTTCATCGTTATAACATGGGTTCTTAAAGTAGGTTTAAAGCCCATGCATTCCTATTTCTTTCTTGATTCATGCCTCATTGTATGCTAACTTGGATTATATAAAAGGTTAACAAAGTAAATTATCTATGTTTTGCTGAAACTGAAACTATATTTTTAAATCTCAAAAAAATAGATTCTTATCACTTGCTTTTAAGGAGGGGAAGATGAAAAGAACAAAAAGATTCAGTTCGGTATTTTTTTGTGGGTTGTTAATTTCATGCGTTTTTCAGTTTCTTACAGTTAGGCTGTCGTATTCTGCAGTTCCCACTATTACCTCTGTTACTCCGGAAACAGGCACAACCACTTCATCCACCAGAGTAACCATTACCGGCGAGAATTTTGAACCTGGAGCTAAGGTGAGCCTGTTAAGCGGTGGGCCTTTGCTTGTCGGTGCAAATGATGTATCCGGGCGCCATGTACATATATCTGGTAATTATGCCTATGTAGCCGACGGAATGTCAGGCCTGAAAATACTGGATATAAGTAACTTTTCATCCCCTGAAGTTGTTGGTTCGATTGAAATTTTTGGTTCATTTGGTAAAGATTCTGCTGACAAAGTATATGTCTACAACGGTTATGCTTATGTGACTGCTGACAACGTTAGTGAAAATACTATGCCAAGGTTGCAGGTAATAGATGTAACTGACCCTGCTTCACCAGAGCTTGCCGCTTCAATTATTGCTCCAGGCTCAATAGAATATGTTTCAGGCGACTATGCATACTTAAATAGAAGGAGTCCGGGGTTGTTGACAGTAGTAGATATCAGCGACCCAACATCGCCGGAAATTACCGGTTCTTATGATATCCCGGGTAATGCATACGGTGTGCAGGTATCAGACAGTTATGCCTATGTGACTTATGTAACACCAAGCTATGGTGGTTATTTTGGAGGCTCAGGGTTATTGGTGATCGACATAAGTGATCCCACAGCCCCTGTAACTGTCGGCTCTTACGATACTCCTGGTAATGCATTTGATGTGTACGTATCAGGGAACTATGCATATGTGGCTGCCGGGCAAGCCGGGTTGCAGATAATAG
>JALUUO010000042.1 GCA_027021335.1 Nitrospirota bacterium | reverse complement strand
ATGAATCAACAGCATATGTAGACCATAAAAGCAAGGATATTATTGAGGAAACCCTGTTTACACTTAAGAAGGAAAATCATTCCATTATTGTTATGGCGACACATGATAAAGCATTTGCAAGTAGAATCGCTGACCATTTACTGGTTCTTAAAGACGGTAGTTTATCTGCTAAATAATTGCCGGGTTTACTTGTTCTGGGCATTCAACTTTGCAGATAAGGACAAAAGTTACTAAACTTCTTTTTAAAAAATCAAGAAGATATAGTGCGATTACGATTAGGCATTTTTCCCCTCTTTCTCGTTTGGTTAACCATTTTAGACCGCAACCGCAGGCACATTTACAAGATTTTAATGAACATTACCATGGGATGACTGTGATTCTATTTTGGCTTGACAAACCATCGACAAAAAGTGATATGCTTCCCAAATATGATATACTTTCAACAACTTGGCACTGAAAACGCATCCGCCCATCAAAAAAGATGGGGCGCCGGGCTCATTTCCAAGCTGGACCTAACCGGAACCTATTTTCAAGGATAAGTAAGTATGAACAGAATATGCTACTTTAAAAAAATATTACTCTTTTTTTTGCTATTGTCAGTTACATCGTCCCTATCCGGATGCAGTGACACCGACATAGATATTCAACCTGAAGAAGACAGAACGAGCGTAATTAGAAACCCGGCGATGGGATGGGTTTTGTATGCTGATGCATTTGCCAACTTTCCAGATGCTTATGAGTACTGGGAAAACCAGGACGTTTATGCTGAAAGTGCAAATATTTTTTATTTAAGGCTTCCATGGTCTCAACTTGAACCCGAAGAAGGCATATACGCGTGGGAAAATGACCATAACTATAAAAAGCTTATACAAGGTGCGCTGGACAGGGGACTGCACCTCGCCTTTCGGGTTTATATTGACAGTGAGGGTTCTTATCAGCAGGCAACTCCTGATTATGTCAGAGAGGCTGGTGCAAATGGAATGGTTAACTCAAAAAACAACCGTTGGGACCCCTATGTGGACAACAGTATTTTTCAGGAGAAGTTTACAGCATTTATTAGCGCATTCGGCATAGAGTACAATAATCCTGACATAGTCGACTATATTGATGCCAATGGCCTGGGACGTTGGGGTGAAGGCAACCGGTTAAAGTTGGAAGGGACGGATAAATATGGAGTTCTACGCTGGATCGCTGAAACATATGCAACAAACTTCAATCGTGTTTTGTTGGGTGTGCAGTACAATAAAAGTTCAACCGGCTTTGGGCTGGATAACATAGATGCCGTTGCCTTAGATGAGTATGGATATGTAATCCGTAAAGATACTCTTGGACTTCCATACTGGTTTACAGATAAGGATAAGGAAAGAATCCGCAGCCACTTTCCGGAGGTTCCCTTTTATGGAGAAAACGTTTATCAATACCTTCAGTCCAGGCGAAGATGGGAAAATGATTATGATACACTCCTTGAAGCTCTTGAAGCAGTTATAAGTGACGCTTTATACTTACATGCAAACACTTTAGATCTTCGCATTCCCGAGGATACAGAAGCCTGGTTTTTAGAAGCTCCCGACCTGGTGAATGAGTTTATAGCAAGGGGAGGATACCGTTTGCTCCCTGCAAAAGTCACCTACCCCGAAATAGTGGACCAGGCAGAAAGAATAAACATATTTCATAGCTGGAAAAATATAGGCGTCGGAGTTCTTCCAAGTAATACACCGCAATGGAACTACAAGTACAAAGTCGCTTTTGCCTTGATCGACCCTGTAACAGAAGAAACTGTTTTTACAGTCGTTGACGAAGAGGCGGAACCTTCAGGCTGGATAGAAGGAGAACCGTATTTTTATATACTTAATACATCTCTTGACTTAGTACCTCCAGGAAGTTATTTTTTAGGCTGTGCGATTATAGACTTGACTAAAAATAACTCTCCAGCAATAAATCTTGCAATTAAGAACAAAAAAACAGAATCCGGTTGGTATATTCTGGGTAACATAATACTAAATTGATATACTTGTCTTAACAAGACGTGCTCAGGTCTTGATACGAAAAAATAAAAAAACAGGCAGACCTACACCATACCCCGAAAGTCTCTCTTTTTTTATCATACTCTTTTTATTGACTTTGGCACTCGCAACAAAAATGTGCTTCCTTTGCCCGGAAGGCTTTCTGCCGCCACTGTACCTTTTAGAATATTTGTTGCCAGCTTTTTGGTTAAGTACAGGCCAAGGCCGGTGCCTGGCACAGAACGTTGTATAGACGAATCAAGACAGACAAATGGCTGAAACAGCCTGGATAAACCTTCCTCGCTTATGCCTATACCCGTGTCGACTACAGCGACTTCAACCTGTTTGCCAATGCTGTGCGCCTTAACATGGATAACTCCGGCACTGGTGAATTTGATCGCATTGCTAAGGTAATTAAACAAACACTGTAAAAGACGTTTTCGATCAGTATGCAACTCTATCCATTCCGGCACATTTACAGTTAAACGAAGCCCCTTCTCACTAAGCTGTTTTTCTATAGACCCCACCGCCTCAGTTATTGCCTCGTTCAACATGAACGATTCCGGATCAGCAGTAATCTTGCCCGCCTCGACTTTAGAGATGTCGATAACATCCGAAATCAATGCCAGCAGATGCTTGCCTGCCGAGTAAGCCCGGTGCAGATAATCACGTTGCTCGTTATTGACCGGTCCTGCCATACCCTGAAGCACCATACCTGTAAAGCCTATAATGGAATTAAGAGGAGTGCGTAGTTCATGGGACATAGAAGCGATGAACATAGACTTGAGCTGGTCCAGTTCTTCAAGTTTTTCCCTGGCAATATTCAGCTCACGGGTACGTTGCAGGACCTTATGCTCCAACCCTTCCAGCGTATTTAGAACGCGAAGTGTTTCGCTGCTGAATGAGATCAAAATAAGACCGCTCTCCAGGTCTTGGCTGGTAAAAGGCGGGTTTTCCTTGCTATGCAGTGATAGCACGCCTGTAATATCCAGGTTTTCTCCTTTTATTGGAAAAGCCAGCAGTGACCGGTTAAGATATCCAGACCAGCCGCTAGAGATAGTATTTATGGAACTTTCCAGATCCTCCACAAGCAGAGGTTCTCCTGTTGTCATAACTTTATCAAATACAGTGTTTGGTTTCAGAGGCATGGTAATGTTAACCGGTGAGTGACCCGGATCAAGGCTGTGAGCTAAAACCAGTTGATTCTCTCTGCGCAAGTAAATGGAACCGCCGTCGGCAACCATAAGTTTAGCCACATTTTCGAGCACCATAGGGGCAAGTTCGTGCAGCGTGGCGCAAGCCTTCAGGCTTCGCATGCTGTCTATTACGAGGCGCTGACGCAGGTTAAGATTCTTCAGCTCTTTGTTGCGCTCGTTTATCCCGGCCAGAACAGATGCAAAATCCCGATCGCCGTCAACTATAAAAGCAGGTTGATGGCAGTCGCTGCCAATTTTCTCCATATCAGAATTATTTGCTGATTTTCCCATCCGGATTTTCCATCAACATTTTTACCGCAGACAACAGCGTCTCCGGGGCAAAGGGTTTTATCAGGCAGCCTGCCACAGACATCTCTTTGAGTTTGTCTATAGTCTCAACTTCTTCGGTTTCATAACCGGTAACTATAAGAGTCGGCAGAGTACGGCTCTGCCGCTTAAGATCCAGGTAGACATCCAGACCGCTTAACACAGGCAGACGCAGGTCGAGAATCAGGACATCAACATTATTATTTAGAACCTTGTCCACAGCCTCCCGGCCGGTGCGCGCCAGCAATACCTTATAATTGGCCTTGCTCAGAAACATCTCCAGAGCCCTTACAAAATCCGGATCGTCGTCAGCCAGCAGAATAATCCCGGCAGGCTTTACGGTTTTTAACATCTCCAACACTTTTTCCGGCTTCAGGGGTTTACTGAGAACACCAAGAGCTCCACCATTTATGGTTTCATTCAATAACTGTTCAACACTGTAAGCCGTCATCATTATTACCCTGGCTCCAGGTTTGAGTCTGCGCAGCTCGAAAAAACTCTCTATCCCGTTCATTCCGGGCAGCCTTACATCCATAAAGGTTATATCAAAATCTTGTTGTTTGAACACCTGAAGAGCCTCTTCACCGCTGAATGCAATCGTCACCTCATATCCTTCAACCTGTAACAGCAAGGCCAATCCTTCGGCAAAATCCCGGTCGTCTTCCACAATGAAAACACGAAGTTTTTTCATGTAGTCTCCTCAAAAATTGTTTGACAAAGCACGCTCTATTGCCTGTTTGATGCTCCTACGGTTGAAGTCTTTCTCCAGCGCACCGCTAAATCCATAGTCTCGGTAATTGGTCATTTTCAGACTATCCGTGTGACCGCTGGAAACTATTATTTTAGCTTGCGGATTAATGGCTAGTAATTTATCCGCAATTTCCATCCCGTCCATTCCACTATTAAAATTAAGATCCAGTATAACGGCATCTATGGGCTGAACACTTTCCAGCGAATTCCGGTATAAATCTATAGCAGCATCGCCATTACCAGCCAGAACAGCTTTATAACCCAAGCGCTTCAGGTTGAGTTTGAACAATTCCCTCAGATCAGCGTTATCATCGACCACCAAAATAGTGACGCCTGCACGGTTTCCTTTTAGATCAAAGGTCTCCTGTTGATTTACCGAACCTTCTTCGGGTTCACTATCAAGCACAAACCTTATTTGTTGCGCCAGATCGGCTTTGCGGTATGGCTTGTTAAGAAAGTGCGTGAAAAACCGGTGCAGTTTGTTCTGTTCAATCGTTTTCAACATAAATCCAGAGGTCAACAACACCTTTAGACCTGGCTTAAGAGATATCGCACGCTCTGCCAGTTTATAGCCGCTTATGCGGCCTGGCATTACCACATCACTAAACAAGAGATCAATATCATCTTCTTTTTCCAGAATTTCGAGTGCTTGCACAGCATTTTCAGCCGTATGGGTGCGATAACCCAGGTCTTTCAGGTACTCTTCCGCCAGCGTTAGCAAACCTATTTCATCATCAACAATCAGTATGGATTCATTCCCGGTTGGCAACTCTGCTACTTGACCGCTACCAACATTAATCTCCGCCTTTCCTTCAGTGGAGCGAGGGAAATAGATACGGATAGTTGTTCCCACGCCGTGTTCCGAATATACCTTGATATAGCCGCCATAACGTTTAACAAAACCATACACCATTGCCATACCAAGGCCGGTACCCTTGCCCTCGGGTTTGGTGGTAAAAAAAGGATCGAAGACCTGTCTCAGCGTCTCCTTATCCATGCCTGTACCTGTATCGCTCAATATCAACTGCACATAATCACCTGGAGCAACGCCGGCATTTAGGCTGGAACTGAAAACCGGACCGCTTGCATCCATGTGTTTGTTGCTGGTTTCGACCAGTAATCTACCGCCACTGGGCATAGCATCACGAGCGTTGATCACCATGTTGAATACGGCATCCTGGAATTCACCGCTTTCGATTGCGGTCAACCAGAGGTCATCTGCCAAAAAATACTGCACCTCCACCTCTGGAGTTACTGAACGTTTGATCATCGTCTCCATATCTTTTAAGATGCTGTTTATATCCAGGGCCGTCTCTTTTTTTGTTTTACGGGTGGATAAGGCGAGTAACTGGCGGGTAAGATCTGTGCAACGCAGAGTAGCCACGATAGCCGTGTTCAACCATTGGCTTAATTTCTCATTATTGGCAAGGTGATTTTTAATTAAATCCAAATAGCCGATAATAATGCCAAGCTGATTATTAAAATCATGGGCGATACCGCCTGACAAGCGGCCTATGGCTTCCATTTTCTGCGAACGCCGTAGCGCTTCTTCAGCCCGGGCTTCTTTAAGAGTAATATCGATTCGTTCAAAACATCGCTTCAGGGTAGACAGAAGATCTCCGGAGTGAAACGGTTTATGCAGATAGTCGTAAGCACCTTGCCGCAAAGCTTCTACAGCCGTATCAAGATCGGCATACGCTGTCATGACCACACACAACAGATCCGGATACAGTTTATGTAAGCTTGAAAGAAGATCAATACCATTGACATTGTTCAGTCGTATATCTACCAGGGCTACTCCTGCATGGAATCTGTTAAGCACTTCCAGTGCAGTATCAGCAGTATCAGCGAGTTCAACAGAGTAGCCCTCCAACGTCAACAGGTTGGCAAGACCGGTGCCAAAATCATGATCGTCATCCACAATAAGAACACGCAGTGTTTCCATTTTGCCATCTCCTTATAAATAGACAGCCAATATCAGTATGCAGAATTTAGAAAACTTGGAAAACAAGTATTCGAAAGTAGCCGAACACATTAATTTATTAACTCAAACAAGTCATTCTCTCCGCTGTAACGTAACGGCAATAAAAGACGTACCCGGGTACCATGTCCGACCTGACTCTCGACTTTCACACTGCCGCCATGCTGCTCCATGATCTGTTTTACCACCGACAGTCCCAATCCCACGCCAAAGCTCTTGGTGCTAAATAAAGGTTCGAAGATCTTTTCCTGTTGTTGTGCTGACATTCCGGGTCCGTTATCGGCGATCGCTATCTCCACACTATCATCCAAACTGCGTGTGGTAACAGTTACCCTCGGCGTCCGGGCCGAGCCTTGCAACCCTTCCTCCGTCATCACTGCGTCACAGGCGTTATTCAATACATTAAGCACTACGCGTATCAAGTGCTCCCGATCGCAGAGAGTCTCTGCTGCATCGCCCGGTTTGTGAACTATTTCAATTTCCGGAAGATGCAAATATTCATCCAAAACCTCACCCAGCCACGCATCAATATTCGTGTTTTCCAGTTTGAGTTTTCTAATCCGTGTAAAATCCAGCAATTCGCTGATTATGTTGTCGCAGCGGCTTATTCCCCTGTCAGCTATTTCCAGGGCATTCTTCATCATAGGATTATCCCTGTCTGCCAGGCGTTGAATAACGGCAAGGGAATTGCGAATACTCCCCAAAGGGTTACGAAGTTCGTGACTGACAGTGGCCGTAAGCCGGCCGATAGCGGCAAAACGCTGTTTGCGCAACAATTCCTCCTGCGCCGAATGCAGTTCAGCGGTACGCTCATCAACCAGCTCTTCAAGGTGATCGCGGTGCCTTCTAAGTTCATCCTTAGTCTGCACATATTCAGTGATGTCCTGCATAGTGCCTGCTGAGCGTATCGGCTCACCTTCAGCATTATAAAAATTTTCGCAATACTTCTTGATATGTTTAATCGTGCCGTCTGCAGTACATAAGCGGTATTCAGTGCTATATGTTTTTTTGTTCTTAATTGATTCTCTATAAACCGTATCCACCTGTTTTCTGTCATCCGGATGCACCAGATTCAAAAAGGCTTCGTAGGATACGCTAAAACTCTGCGGATCGACTTTGAAAATTCGGTATAGCTCATCAGACCACCACAAAACATTATTCACCAGGTCCAGTTCCCAGTTACCAATATGGGCTATACGCTGAGCCTCGGCAAGACGCTGGTTACTTTCTCTTATCGCCTCCTCAGCAAATTTACGTTCAGTAATATCCTCATAAACACCCATGACTCCAAATATCTTGCCGTCCAAACCCTTTAAAGGAATCTTGCTGGTTTGAAGCCAGAGCTGGGTTCCATCCGGCCAGGTCTGGGGTTCCTCGTAAGCCAGCTTGGACAGGCCGCTTTGCATAACTTCCCGGTCATCAGCGCGATAGAGTTCGGCCTGTTGGCTCCAGCTAAGCTCGAAATCACTCTTACCTATAATTTGTTCGGGAGATTCCAGACCTGCATCTTCAGCAAATCGCTTATTACACCCTAAGTAAACAGAGTTAAGGTCTTTCCAGAAAACGCGTACCGGAATAGAATCCAGAACCAATTGCAGCATATTTTGCGAGTCCAGCAGAACCTCTTCTGCACGTTTGGATTCTTTAATGCTCTCAACAGTAGTGGTGTGTTCTTGTTTATCAAGAGGTTTGGTCACAACCATATCTCCATATAGTTTTTCAATACCAAGTTATTTTTTAGGATTTCCTAATATATCTCTCAGTCTCTTTGCAAGGGTGGTCGGCATAAGTGGTTTTTGAATAAAAACTATATCTTCACCACCAATGTTCTGACTATTAACCTCTTCACTACTATAGCCTGACATAAAAACAATCTTTATTCCCGGTCGGATAGCCCGAAACCTGTCTACTAATTCCTTGCCGCTTATGCCAGGCATAATGACGTCTGCCAACAATAAATCAATATTTTTTTCTTGTTTACATATCTGCAAAGCCTCTTCGCCGCAAGCCGCTTCAATTACTTTATATCCTAAAGGCTGAAGTGAATCCGATATCAACCTTCTAATAGAGGGCTCATCATCTACAGCCAAAACTGTTTCCATTCCATAAGACATAACTATCTTACCCTCTGAAACAGCATCTTTATCTTTTTTACCTGTTATAGGCAGATAAACATTGAATGTTGTTCCCTTACCTTCTTCACTGGAAACAGAGATATATCCTTTGTGCTGCTTTACAATACCGTAAACCGTGGACAACCCAAGGCCGGTCCCCTTACCGGCCTCTTTTGTGGTGAAGAAAGGTTCAAATATTTTCTGTAAAACTTCCTTGGTTATTCCCATACCGGTATCAACAACTGAAAGCATAACGTAAGAGCCGGCTTTCATCCCTTCATGAGACGCTGCATATTCCTCATCCAATACCACATCTGCTGTTTCTATGCTCAGTTTACCGCCACAAGGCATGGCATCTTTGGCATTTACCGCCAGGTTCATCAAAATTTGTTCTATCTGCACCGGATCAGCCATAACATTATTTACAGAAGACCCTGTGTTTAATTCAAGTAATACATCCTCACCAATCATCCTTCTAAGCATTTTACCCAAGCTATCAACTATGGTATTGAGATTGACCACTTTTATCTCCAACACTTGTTTGCGGCTGAAGGCTAAAAGTTGCCTTATAAGTATTTCCGCTTTCAGTCCTGCATTGTGTATTATGTCAATATACTCTCTTACATGGTAATCCTCCGGAAGTGCCATCATGGATAATTCACTATAGCCTAAGATGGATGTCAGCATGTTATTGAAGTCATGTGCGATTCCTCCTGCCAATCTTCCGATAGATTCAAGTTTTTGTGCCTGAATAAGTTGGTTATGTAGCTTTTGCTTTTCCGCCTCTGCATGCTTGCGCTCTGTTATATTCCTCTGCATACCAACATAACCCGCTACCTCGTTCCTTGAATTAAATATAGGAAATGCTGATAGTTCAATATCAATTTTCTCTCCAGACTTTGTACGAGTAACCAGTTCCCCACGATAAACTCCCTCTGCAGATAAACCTTTCAAAATTTCAGAAAATACTTTTTCCCCAAAGTGAATTACAGGCGTCTTGCCTTTCAGCTCTTCTATCGAGTAACCGATGAGTTCCTCATGAGCCGGATTCTGTTCAACATAAAAACCTTCAGGGCTTATGATTGCAATCGCGTCTTTTGATGATTCAAAAATTTGCCTGTAGAGTTTTAACTCCTGTATCTTTTCGTCAAGTTTTCTTACAACACTATCTTCATACATCCTGAAAAGTTCATGTTTTTCTTCACTTGACTTTTCAGGTATCGGTAAAATCTTTTCGTTATTTTCTTTAAAGACATCATGAATTATCGCAAGAAATTCGTCTGTTTCGATCGGTTTCAGTATAAAACGCGATGCCCCAAGGCTCATGGCCAGCTTTTTATCCTTGGGATCCACATAAGTTGCAGTATATAAAACAAGAGGTATCTTATTGAGCTTTTCATGCTGTTTAAGCTCATGACATAGTCTAAATCCATCCATACCCGGCATAAGAATGTCTGATATGATCATATCAGGCAAAAAAACGTTAATCTTATTCAAGGCCTCTTCTCCGTTGCATGCGATCTCAACCGTATGGCTGTCATACTCAAGGGTTTTCTTGAGTATGACTCTTGAATCTTCATTATCATCAACTATAAGAATTTTCATTATTCTTCCTCTGCCGGAATCTAAATAAAAAAAGGCGGCATACATCTGATAGCCGCTTCTTAAATCATCATTTTTTATAATTTATAGATGTAACACTATCCCGCAGGGATGTCAAGCAAACCTTTCATTGAACTTCTTATTAAACTTTGTGTCAAACCTATTAATATTGATTAAAGGCATTAAAGTCTAAAAAGTAAATAGTAAAATACAAAGCTATTTTAAGCAGACAGCAAGTTCAGACTTAATAGATTCAACTATAGAAATAAGATTCTCCTTGTTTTTATCCGGAAGAGTTTTTAATGCCTTAATACGCTCCTCATAGTGTCTTGTTACTGCAAGAACCTCCTCTATCATCTCCAGCAGTGTCTTCTTCCTAAAGCCAAGGTTTTTTGTAAAGCGTATTAGAGCTTCGTCCAAATATACCTCTCCATACCCTCCAAACGGCATCGGAGTTAACAGGTTATGAATGCTGTAAGCCCGCATAGGTGTTGGATCGTAAACAGGTGAAAATAAAAGTCTGCCGTCCCTGTTTATGATGGAGAGATTCTCCATATGCATATCACCGTTTCCTGTTGCCAATGCGAGTAAGAGCCGTTTCAGAAGGTACTGTTTTGCGGCTTTTATATCTGTAACCAGGTCAATGGGCGAACTGTCTATAACCCGCCCAATCGCGTCATAACTTGTGCTGTAAGAGTTTGTTATGCTCTGATCACCCGAAGCAAATATTGAGTATAAAGTTTCAGTAAACAGGGGATTGCAATTTTTATCACGATCAAATCGTTCAACCACAAATGTTGGAATATCATTAATAACTGTTTTCCACCTGCGGGGAACCTCAAAGCCGGCCTCTTCGTGCAGGTCCAAAGCCAGGGCTTCCAATTCAATAATACCTGGATAGCTTTTTGTCTGCTCAAATTTTAAAATTACATCAGTAATACCTTGGGTTCCTATCTTGCTTGGAAGCCCGGTCCGGCCGGTCCACCCGGTATCAGGAATCGTCATTAGCAGTTTTGGAATCGTGCCGCCAACAGTAGGCGTAGCGCCAATCATCTGAAGAAACCCTTCAGAGTCAGCGTCAAACCAGGTTAGAAACTCTTTCAGAGAAAAACCAAACTTATCAGAAATATCAAAAAGGCTGTGCTTACCAGAAGAGGAGTACCACTCAAGGGCTTTCTCATCGTCTTTAAACACATCCAGGTGGCCGATCCCTCCGTGACCCGCTATCATCAGAATTTCCCAATCCGCATCAAACCCCCTGGAGGGAACAATGCCTTTCTTTGCAAGATAACTAAGAATAAGCTGCCGTTGAAAATTCTTTTCGCCCCTGGGCGGTATCAGGGATTGAATAGGAGGTAACAGATCAAAAAACTCGGAACGGGGGCGAACTAGAGTCGTTTGCTGAATAATATCCGGAGGATATAGAAGCCCGACCCCCGGCAGACCGGTATGCAGGAAATCATCGCTATAGGTAAACCGGCATTCGGAACCGGTTACATAGATACGCCCCATCTTTACAGGGCGCACTCCTATACGCGTCCAGACAACCGCTTCACGATCAGTTTTCACCAAACACGTCTCCTGCTAGAATTTTTTCGAGGACAGGATGTTTCGGACTAAGTGTTACTCTAAGCCCAACAGCTCCGGCCAGGCGAACCAGGGTTGAAAGCTGTATATCGGACGCCTTTTTTGAACGAGATAATGTTTCCTGTGTTATACCGGCCTTCTCTGCTATATCTTTCTGTTGAAAACCCTGCTTTTTACCCTCAAGAATAATCCGACCAAGCAGCTCGGAGATTACATTCTGCATAAGCTTGACTCCCGTATCAATTATCTTAAATATTTTAAAACTAATTAACATAATTGTCAATTATAAAATTGATCCATATATCAACTATAAAGCAGAAAACAACCATTTTTGACTTATATGTTAATTTACAGCCTTATAACTTTTATCCCTGAAAACCGGCTGGAACAGATCTCTTTACCAGCAATATTTAACACAATAGACAATCCATGCAATAAATCCCTGTTTACTTTTATACCAAATCTGTTAAAATGGCAGCTATGAACACAACAAAAAAACCATACATTATTACACGGCGAAAGGTCATTTTTGACTATGGCAGACTGCACTGCGACACATCCGAAAAACTCCTAAAAAGCGAGCTGTTCGAGGAAATCGTAGGGCGCTTCATAAAAAAGATCTCATCAAAAGGAAGCTCCACCTTTGTTCATTTAAGAAAATGCCTGCCTTCTATGCAGAATGAAAAGATGGCAGGATACTTTGTGGGACTTTTCAGGCTTCTTTCAAGCCATACGGCAGAAGAGATCACCGGAATAACAAACGAGTATAGTGCTGTTTTGGCAGAAAAAGAGTACCTGTACGAGTTTATCGAGGAACTCTACAACTACTGGAGAAGGTTCGAACGGTTTGTTTATATCGAAGCGCCGAAAAGATCACAGTACACAAAAAGCAGCCTGCATCATGCCAAATTCATAAAGGCAAACGAGGAATTTAAAAACATTGTCTTATCTGTTTATAGAACAGCAAGAGAAAATCTTCTTGGCAAAAACCCACGGGTATACAGGCAGCTTCCAGCCGGCGCAAATATGGGAATGCTTCTTGAGAAAGTAGACTGGCATGCCCCTGACCTCTATAAGCCGTTACTAGAAGTTCCTTTTGTTCGCCTTTCACTGATCGAGCCGCCCGTGATTCTCTATCCCGTAATGAATAAGAGAAAAGGCCGGTTTGAGGAAATACGGCAACTAGACGAAAAAATGCTGTCACTTGACCCTGGTGAATGGTTCTGTTTCCCTGCAAAAGTCGGCAGTTTAATAGGCTTTATATATTTTCACCGTGATTTTGTATCACTCGGCCTTTCGTTAGGCAACCTTTTCGAAATCGCTGATTATGAAGAGATAAGTAACAAAAAACCGGATCTAATTCTTCTTTTCGGACTAAAAAATGACCTGCCTGGAGATACGGTCTTTTACGAAGATGAGACCGAAGACACACTTGTGGGCCTGATCAAACACTCGGAAGATGTAGACTACTTCGGTTACTTTAAGAAAATGACGCTTACGCTTCACAACATCGCAATGCTGAAAAAAGGACGGCTTCCCGTCCATGGCGCAATGGTCTATATCAAGCTTAAAGACGGAAGCGAAGCAAATGTTGCGATAATCGGCGATAGCGGAGCAGGAAAATCAGAGACGCTTGAAGCACTCCGCATTCTTGCCGAAGACCACATCTGTGAAATGAGAATTATTTTTGATGATATGGGCTCCTTAGGGATTGATCAAAACGGATCGGTAACCTGCTATGGAACAGAAATCGGAGCATTTGTACGAATCGATGATTTACAACCCGGGTATGCGTATGAGGAAATTGATCGGAGTATTTTTATGAACCCGGACAAAACAAATGCAAGACTGATAATTCCCATCACACGGTATCATCACCTTGTGAGGGGCTACCCTATAGACCTGCTTTTGTATGCCAATAATTATGAGCAGATCGATGACAGCCATCCTGCAATCGACTTCTTTTCGACATCGAAAGAGGCCCTTTCTGTCTTCAGAAGCGGAGCCAGACTTGCAAAAGGAACAACAGATGAAAAAGGACTTGTTCATACCTATTTTGCCAACCCCTTCGGCGCACCTCAACGCATGGAAAAACATGAGGAAACCGCTTCTTTATATTTCCAAAAGATGTTCAAAACAGGAGTAAAGCTCGGACAGATAAGGACCAGGCTGGGCATAGAAGGCTTTGAACAGATCGGGCCTCGGACTGCCTCTCTGGAATTATTTAAAATTATTCAAAACTATTCAAACGCCTCTTAATAAATGATAAAACATAAAAACCAAATACACATCTTACTTTCCGGCAGATTCTCAGCCTTGATAACAGTAGGGTCTGAGGTCACCAAAACTCTATCTCTTGGCCGTCTCCGCCCTCTCCTGACGCTGTCTTAACCCGAAACCATGGGACTTAACTGTGGAATAGTCGGACTTCCAAATGTGGGCAAATCCACCATCTTTAACGCTCTAACCGCAGCGCGTGCGGAATCTTCAAACTATCCGTTCTGCACAATCGATCCAAATGTGGGCATGGTTAAGGTTCCTGATCCGCGCCTTAACCGCCTTGCCGAGCTTGTAACCCCGGAACGCGTAGTACCGGCGGTGGTGGAGATAGTCGATATCGCAGGCATTGTGGAAGGCGCAAGCAAGGGAGAGGGTCTCGGCAATAAATTTTTAGGCAATATTCGCTCGGTGGATGCGATTATACACGTGGTCAGATGTTTTAACGATGACAACGTAGTACATGTATATAAATCAACAGATCCCATACGTGATGTGGAGATAATTCAGGCCGAACTTGCACTGGCAGACATCGAGACAGTGGAGAAACGAATCGTTAAAGCCGAAAAACTCGCCAAAACAGGTGACAAGAAAATCAAAGATTCACTGGCTACCTACCAAAAAATCAGAGACGAACTCAACCGTGGCGGGCAGGCAAGAAACATATCTCTTAAAAAAGAGGAGCAGGAGACGATAAAAGAACTTTTCCTGCTGACAGCCAAACCGGTGATATATGTAGCAAATGTATCTGAAGAAGACCTGCACGGAGGCAACAAACATGTAAAAGCCCTTAAAGACATGGCGGCAAAGGAAGACGCCGGCCTGGTTATTATCTCAGGCCAGATCGAGGCGGAAATCGCCGAATTGGAAAGAGATGAAAGGCAGGCTTTTCTGGAAGAAATGGGGCTTAAAGAATCGGGCCTGGACAGGATGATTAAATCCTGTTATGAGATGCTCGGTCTTATCACTTTTTTTACCGCAGGCCCCAAAGAAGTCAAGTCATGGACCATTAAACGAGGTGACAAAGCCCCACGAGCGGCCGGAACAATTCATACGGATTTTGAAAAAGGTTTTATCCGGGCCGAAACCATATCCATTGACGACTACATAAGCGCCGGAAGTGAAGCAAGGGCCCGGGAACTGGGCCGCATGCGCGTGGAAGGAAAAGACTATGTGGTTGCAGACGGCGACGTAATGCATTTTCGTTTTAATGTATAAAATAAGAACAATTCACAGAAACAGTTGTCAGAGCTTAGAAAAAGAAAAGGATTGAACGCTATTTTTTAAATAACAGCCCCATATTTCTGCACCCTAGTTCAAACTAGAGGCTCTCGGCAACCCTTTTGTAAAGGAGATACCTTGCGTTATTCCAAAATATTTATTCCAACACTAAGAGAAAACCCGGCAGAGGCCGAAGCCATAAGCCATAAATTATTGATACGGGCCGGCTACGTCCGGCAACTTGCGGCCGGACTGTATATCTACCTGCCCCTAGGCTTGCGTGTTATCGAAAAAATAAATACTGTTTTAAAAGAGGAGATGAACGCGATAGGCGCACAGGAAATGTCTATGCCACTTCTTCATCCAGCCGAAATCTGGCAGCAGACAGGCCGGTGGTCGGAAATAGGAGATGAAATGTTCAGGCTCAAGGACCGGGGAGAAAGGGATATGTGCTTGGCCATGACGCATGAAGAGATCATAACCTGGCTTGCGGCACATGAGATCCGGTCATACCGTGACCTGCCTCAGGTCTGGTACCAGATTCAAACAAAACTTCGGGACGAGGCCAGGCCTAAAAGCGGAATACTCAGAACCCGCGAGTTCATAATGAAAGATTCTTACAGCTTTGACAGGGACGAAGCAGGACTGGAACGAAATTATAAACTGCACTCCGATGCCTATCACCGGATTTTCTCAAGGTGTGGTATACGTTTCTACCGGGTGGAATCCGATCCCGGAATGATGGGGGGAGCAACAGCACATGAATTCATGGCTCCTTCTCCTGCAGGCGAAGACAAGATAGCTATCTGTGCCGGTTGCGGCTACCAGGCAAATCTGGAGCTGGCCCTCTCCAGACCACCATATGCCGAAGACCGCTCCTGGCAGAAAGAAGAGGTCAGCACACCTGGTAAGCGCACTATTAAAGAAGTAACCAGTTTTATGAAAACAGCTCCGGAGTATTTCATTAAATCCGTCCTGGTTATTGCGGATAAAACACCGGTGCTCGCCCTTATCCGTGGCGATCAGGAGTTGCACGAACATAAGCTCACCAGGCTGATAGGTGCCTTCAGACCTGCCTCAAAAGACGAGGTTAAAAATATCCTGGGCGTAGAGGCCGGCTTTATAGGCCCGATGGGACATGATATAAAACTCATTGCGGATTCCTGTTTAAAAGAAGGAACATATATTACCGGAGCAAACAAACCAGGTTATCACATCAAAGGAATTCGAAGCGGTGAAGATTTCAAACCCGAGTGGGCAGACATTCATATAGCCCGTGCAGAAGACAGATGCGTAACATGCGGTGAAAGCTTGAAAATAGAAAGCGCAATAGAAATAGGAAACATCTTTAAACTCGGCACTAAGTACTCATCAGCGCTAGATGCCGTATACCTGGATGAAGATGGCAGCAGCAAGCCTATAATCATGGGAAGTTACGGCATAGGGCCGGCACGCATAATGGCGTCTGCAGTTGAGCAGGGAAGCGATAAAAACGGCATCGTCTGGCCGGAATCCATTACTCCCTTTGATATAGAAGTACTGCCCCTGAACATGAAGAGCACCGAGGCGGTCGAACTGGCGGAAAACCTTCACCTCGAACTTCCTAAACTAGGCTACGAAGTGCTTCTTGACGACCGCAATGAAAGAGCAGGCGTAAAACTTAAGGATGCAGATCTGATAGGCATACCATGGCAGGTAGTCATAGGCGACAGAACACTTAAAGAAAAAAACCTGGAGATTAAAAACCGAAGGACTGGTGAAACTAAAAAAATATCCATAAATACAGCAGCTCAAGCGATAGATGAAACAATTAGAAGCAGCCGCAAATAAGTACCGTAATAAAAGGTGATAAGAAAACGGCAAGTTGTTGTTTCAATTCTTCGAGGCTCTACCACACCAAATCAAGCTCGGTAGAGCCTCGAATAACACTATAAACTCAGTCACTCCGCAACAGATGGATAAGACTCCCCTGGATGATAAACAAGAGTCAGTTTGAAATAGTATGGAGCGTCATATCCCCAGTCATCGTCGGGTTCTTCTGAGGCTACATAATTAAAATCGCTGATACTGAGATAGAAATTACCCTGCCAGGCATCGCCAACCCAAAAGGCATTGTCGCTTCCTGTTGGAGTAGTGATGTCAAGAGGACCTGTATCTGTAGAACTGAGATCTCCTGCGCTGGCGAAAAAGCCGTTGGAATCTCCTTGACGATCAACAAGAATTTCGTTCTGATTTCTGTCACGATAGAATTTCCATACGTATTCCACTGATGAACCGTCTACATGAAAATCTATCTTGATTTCGTAATACCAGTTATCACTGGAATCCCCGAACAGGCGGTTTAGATCAACTCGGAACCAGTCCTGATCGCCCTGGTAATCAATATATCCGCCGATCCATGGGAAATTAATAGTCGTCAGGCCATCAACATCGGTTTCCCTTGTAATGCCGGTAGGAGGAGTTTCAATATTGAAGTTTAAAAAAGTGGTGTTTACAACATGATCCACCTGCGTTAAAGAATCATGCTCCAGCTCAATCGTGGTTGGATTAGCACCCGAAATTTCATCGGCTTCGCTATAGTAAATCGGATCGACGATGGCTACATCGTTTGTATCCGGGGGTAGTGAATCCGGCACCGCGTTGAGATTTGCACTTATTTGGTACTCAACATCACCATTACCTTCATCACCTTGATAATCGCTTACCTTAATATAATAGGTAAGGGAACTAGACGGATCGGTTGCAGGCACAAGTATGCTTGTTTTCAGACTTGTTGTTCCATCACTACCATTAATATCATACTCTTTTTTTATTATGTCATCACGTATAAGGCTGAAGGAGTACTCCACATTAGAGACCGGAGCGCTCAAGAAGACTTCTAGAATCTGAGGTGCCGAACTGCCCACTACTACAACTTCATACCAGTCATCATCTCCCCGGAACGCGATCTTGCCGGTGCTTGGCGTGCCGCTTGGATCAAGTGTTTCAGCTGTGCCTATTGTCTCATTGCCTGGGGCTGCCTCTCCTGGATCATCAATATCCACCACCGCGATTGATGCTGAATAAGAAGCTTGTCCGGAAATTTTCTGCCCCTGAGCAGCTTTAACTACCAGGTAATAGTCACCGCTGTCGGCTTTTACCTGTGTTTGATATTCATCTGAGCCTCCAACAAAACTATGCGAAAGAAGCACATTTCCATCTGAATCTTCGACGCTTACCTGGTAAGTTAAATCAATATCTTCGTCTACATCATCAAAAGCTATATTCAACACATTAAAACCTGCGGAGCTTGCACTTACAGAAAAACTATACCAATCCTCATCTCCTGAATAATCCAAAGAGCCGTTGGCTGTAAAATCAACTTCCACAGGCGATGCGGTAGCCGAAGTATCATTTTCATTTGCCTCACCGGCATTAACCGAATTTACGCAGATCTCGAATGTTGATGCTGTATCAAAATCATCGTTACCGTAATCATCAATTAAAACATAGTATTCGTCAGCCGGCAGGTAGAGTATCAAGTCGTAATTTTCAACATTCCTGCGGGTAATGGATTCCATCAATTCGCCATTACTGTTATATACGGCAATGGACAGATCAACATCGGTGCCGCCGGAAAACGTAGTGAAGTCAGTTGCAACTTCGTACACACCTGCCTGTGATACATTAAATTTAAAGGCATCGACATCTCCGATATAACCTATGCTGTCGTTTTGACATGTCTGAGAATCACCAATAACAATTGTCGTTGCCGCTGAAAAACTATCGTTATCATCAGACGAGGTCGAGTAGTCAATACTCAAGTAATACTCATTATCTGAAGCTTCGTCATCCATTAAATCCCGCACAGATATATAAATATCTTTAGGCGTATCAATATAAATATTCATTGTAATATCAGCCGGAAGCTGGCTGCCTTCAGGCGCATGATCACCATAAAGCCTTACCTTATTGCCCGAGGCATCCAACTGAAAAACTGTTACAAGCAGTTCAACGTCAGGCCGGTAAGTGTTACTTGATGCTTTAACATTAAGCAGTCTATTAGCCTCAGCCGCACGATAGTGATACCAGTCAACCTCGCCTACATTAGAGATGCTGCCTGATAATGTCTTATTCAGCGCTAATTCCTGAACACTGTTTTCATTGCCTGAACCTGACTTCTTAGATCCACCGCAACCCGCAAATATTATCGGCAAAACTAAAAACAATGCTGTAATAAACAAGTATATTTTTAAATATATTTTCTTCATATTATTCACCTCTCTATTGAATTAATTCGAAGTCAGTTGGCGTAAGTACCAAGTCTTTGTTAAAGTCCGCGATATTGACAACAACTTCCGCCACCCGGAATATAGGCTGGCTGTCTGGGTTATCTTCCGGGACCTGAGCAATATAGAACCGGATAAGGTTGTCCCCGCTGTTCAAAGTCCGCTGAGCGATCTCTGTATCTCCGACTGTTTCCATCACATGAATATTGGATACAGTAAAAGAGTATTGCCGCACATATGAAGGCATGTCGGTTCCCTGATCTATGGGCACCAGGCCTTCGTCTTTAATATCGTATTCATAAGCATATCTTTCTCTTATTTTAGGGTCATTCGAAAGAACGTTTGTATGCCTCTGCACCTCCAGCCAATCTTGCCATCCATCAAAATCAGTGTCGGTGGTATACTGGATTTCGAGGGGGTTGGTGCCCATTGTAAACTCTATTCCATCCGGAATACCGTCTTTGTCTGTGTCCGGCACACGCCTGTCAGTGCCCTTAACATACTCCTCGCAATCGGTCAGTCCGTCACTGTCCGTGTCAGGCCATATACCATCCGGCATCAAGTCACATGGGCTGTCCTGCATGAGCGGATCCAGTTCGCGGCCCGGCGAACTTACAGACACCTCGAAAAAGTCGCTCAATCCATCCCCGTCGGTATCCCTTAGGTTTATATCTGTTCCATACTCGACTTCCTGCTCGTCAATAAGGCCGTCTCCGTCACTATCAACATAAACAAGCTCTACTCCCGGCCTTACATTATAATTATAGGCGAGCAGATATTTGATCTTATATTCAACAGTCAGCCTCATATCAACAATATTTATAAAATCGATGCTTTCTGCCGTATCAAAAAGCCGGAACTGGCCTTCGCCACGATCCGCCATACCCTGAAGTGTCTCTTCAGCACGCCTTTGGGTATCCTGCCCGGATTGAGTTGGTGCGAAACCTCCAAGCAGAAGAAATGTGTGAAAGTTGAAACTTCCAACACCGCTTTCTATCGCCATATCATAGATATCGCCGACAAGATTCCATATATCAAAATTACTCTGAGTTCCGGCTCCTGTATTGGGCACTCCGTCACTTAAGAAAACCACAATATACTTAGTCCGGATCAGGCTTTCACTATTCTCAGTATTCCGGATATCTCTTTCAATATCACTATAAATTGACGTCAATGTTCCAAGGTAGTCAGTTGTAGTATCATTTCGTGCCGCGTCCAGAACCCTGTTAAGCTCGTCTGGATCTTTGGTAAAGCCGCCCCTACCATCGATTGTTCTTGTGTATTCAAACACGTTATTACTCCAAAGCATAATCTCGAACGAGGTGTTTTCGTTGCTGTTGTATTCATCAATGAAGTTACGCACAGCCTCTATTCTAAGAAAGTTCGGATCCGATCCCACCTGTTGTCCGAGTATTTCATCACCCATGCTGAGCGAGCAGTCAATCGCAAATAGCACCTTGACAGGAAATTGTATCTCGTCAGGACTCTCTGTAATAAACGAGCCGGTTAACGTAACCTTGGTCTGGGCCTGGGTTCTTTCAAGATCCGGAGCTTTTCCGCAGCCATAAACCAGAAACAGCATAATGATGAACAAATGAGGAATTTTATTTCCTTTAGGTCGCATCACATTCGTCCCCTACTCCATCCTGATCCCGGTCAGCCTGTGTGGCATTTGAAATGTTGGGACAATTGTCACATGCATCCCCAATACCATCACCGTCAAGGTCACTGTTTTTATCGGTACGTAACCTTGGACACAAGTCGGTATTCGGACCGCCGTCTTCCAGAAAGCCGTCATTATCCAGGTCTTCATCACATAAGTCCCCTGCCGTATCGCCAAGCAGGTAATAGTCACTGTTTTCCTGGTTCGGATTATAAACCCTGCTGCAATTATCGATACTATCCGGCACTCCATCATTATCATCATCATCATCGCAAGAGTCACCTATTCCGTCATTATCATAGTCACTCTGGAGTGTATTTAAAATTGCTATACAGTTGTCTGAACTGTTATCGATACCATCACCGTCAAGATCGTTATCGCATTCATCCCCTTCACCATCTCCGTCTGTATCAAGCTGGTCGATATTGGTCACAGTCGGGCAGTTATCACAGTCATCACCATAGTCATCGCCGTCCGAGTTCTCACTTTGATCATTTGGAGTATAAGGACAATTGTCTCTTGTATCCACAACACCATCAACGTCAATATCTTCCTGTAAGGAAAACAGCGGACCGAGATCATAACTGACAATAATAGGACCGCCGCCACCGCCGCCACCGCCTACACCTCCGGTAGGCGGAGCGCCACAGAGCTGGTCAGGACACTCGTCAAACCAGTCGTTTGGATCAAACTCCTGTGAGCCGACCTCTTCGATAACAAAAAACAGGTTAAATACAAATAATGAAACAACCAACACAAGAATATTTTTTCTCATAACATACCTCCTCTTAATAAAAAGCATAGATCGTTCTGTCAGTGCCAGAGTAAGAAATGATGATCGGACTCTCACCGTCAAACAACAGGTTATTGTAAAGTCCTATATCTCCTGTCGAAGCTACAACCTCCAGGTCCCATGAGTTTTCGTTAAGTTGTGCAATATACAGATCTTTAAGATCGCGTCCGCTATAGCTCTCAAGCGCATAGTAAGCAATAGCAGGTTTTCCAGAAGAGCTAAATGCCAAGCTGCAATAGTTTCCAGCCTTTACTGAATCATCCACCGTCTGCAGAACCCATGCCGAGGACTGTTCTTTTGCGTAACGCAATAAATTAGCATCATCTTTGTTCTTGCAACTCTTTACATAGTAAGCCACAGCCAGGTAATCCTCGCCTGACCTGGCAGCGCTGATATCACCTATCTCGCAATCGGTCTCTATCCACTCCGGAGTCCAAACATTATTTTTTTTCCGCGCCACACGAAGCCCTGTGGTTCCGTCTGAAAGGGTGGCATAATAAAAAATCGCAGGATCTCCCTGGCTGTCCAGTGTTATAGAGGCGTAAGTTCCTGCACTGTTTTGAATGCCTAAGCTGTTATTTATATATGTATTTCCCTCAACAACCTCCTCAGCAACTGGAGTAGCGAGCGCGTTAGGGTCTTTTTTTACATACATAATGTCCGGATATGTAAAGTTCTGCTCGTCACAACCCTCGTAAAAGAATTGATAAGCGATATGAATAAACCCTGCAGAATCAACAACCACAGACAACTCTTTACCTGCAAGTCCGTCAGGCAAGGTCGGATTCCTGGCAACCACACCAATAGCCCCTGTATACTCGTTCCAACCCCCACTCTGCCTGACACTGAACATCGCATCAGAGCGTTTTTCATTATTGCACTCACGAACCTCTCCTCCCTGGTATGCAACAACAGGGCTGTTATCAGGCCCTAGGGACAATGAAAGGGCACTTGTATTGTCCACTGATATAACAGTCTCGGCAGAACCTCCAAGAGTGCTTATATCTGTAACAATATAGTTAAGCACATAATCTGTAGCATTTGTGTCGCTGTCGTCAAAATAAGCTATATGTATGTTTCCATCACTGCCCATTGCAGCGCTTACACGCGGGCTAAGCAGACCTCCGCTGCCAAGACTGTTGCCTATCGCAGACTGTGTCCACTTATCTTCCTGAGTCTCTTTTTCTGAATCTTCGTTGCCATTACCAGCGCCGGAACCACCACCACAAGCATTAAACAAGACAGCAGTCACAAACAGTGGCAGGAAAATATTTAAAAGCTTAAATAGCCTTATTTTCTTTCTCGTTTTCTTTAACACGAGCATAATAAAACTCTCCTGAACGTTTATGAATCAATTCTTTTGCGGCATCCACTACAGCAGCATCAGGAAGTGAACTATAAAGCTTCTCTGCTTTTTCTGCATGACCGTAATAGTCATAAAGACCTGCAAGATTAATTTTGGCTCCAATATTTTCAGAATCAATTTCAAGAGCCTGTTTAAACTCGTCTCTTGCTGAGGTATCATCACCAGCATTTAAATAAGCTACTCCAATTATGTTATGAAGAGAGGCTGCCATTGGGTCAGACTTATCTTTGATCTCATCCAATGTCTTTTGAGCCATAAGGCTGGATTGCCTGAAATCACCTTTTTCCATATAAAGCATAGTCAATGCGTACATGGATTCTAAATCAGCAGGATTTTTCATAAGTTTCGAGTGAAGATTTCTTAAGTCCTCATCTTTAAAACTGCTGGTTCTAACCTCTGCTGAAGCAACCGGGCCGGCGTAAGCACTGTATCGTTCTGCCGAACTATTATTGGCTGCCTTGTTGAAAAGGACTGCCAGTTCAGGATCGCATATTTCCAACTTATGCGCCTGTTCAAAACATGTTTGCTGGTACTGCTCAGCTTTTGCCACATAACCTTGAGCTTTCCGGTTTATAATTTGAATGTATTGTTCCTGCTGCTCCGGAGTCAACTCCTTCGGCAAAGGAGCGCTTTTTAGAAAACGCGCGAATTCATTATTGATCTCATATGTGCCATAGCATGCCGGCAATGCCCACTTAGGTGATTTGTACTGAATTACCTCATGGTATCCTTTTTCGAGCTTTTCAAGCAGCTTAGCCTTTCTTGCTACAACTTTGTTGTCAATCTTGTTTTGCAATTGAATTTCCATGTATTTTTTACTCAATCTCTTTACAGCATTGTATGCCATACGGGCCATAAGGGGGTTGATAGCACTGTCTTTACCTGCAAAGCCCGGTTTATACGCCGTGTATGCTCGTTTTCTATATTTAAGCGCTTTCTTTAAACGTCCGTTTTGCAAATAAAGATCCGCCACTATTGCATCAGCCTTTATTTTTTCCAAACTTGAAAGGTACTTTCTATTGTCAAGAAGTATTGCTATTGCGACATCATCATTTCCAAGACTAATAGCATTTTTCGACATAGCAAATATTATCTTTCCGCGCATATCACTATTTTTTTTCAAACGACCTAGAAGTAGTTTGTAGTCCCTGTTTGCATAAGCATACTGGCCAAAACTTTCCCGAATATGAGCAGCCTGGTAAAGGAAATCTACAGAATTGGCATTATCAGGAAGCATGTCTGCAAACTTCTCCAGGTACTCCACAAGCATCCTGAACTGTGCAGCCTTTATAGAAACATCTATCATTACAGCAAGGGTGTCTTCAGGGCTTGATGATTTAGAGTATTTAGCAAGCAGTTTAGAACCGGCTGATAAAAGCGTCTCTAGATCTCCCATCTCTTTACTCGAGACAAGTAATGCATTCAAGGCCTGCTCTCCAAGGGCCGAAGAACTGTTCTCCTCAGCCAGGTCAATAAGTTCTTTCTTCCCTTTTTCCCAGTCATTCAGTGCTGTTAATGTGTGCGAATAAATTACTTTTGACTCCGCGGCGGAAACAATCTCCTGCACCTCGTTTCTTAAGGTTTTTTTGATTTCTTTGTTCTGAATAATCTTTTGCCCATAAGCTATCAGTCCTTCAAAATCTTCCTTAAGATAAAAAGCATCAAGAACCAGGTGGACAGCAGCCTTGGCCTCCTTGCTCTTTGGATAGTTCTCAACAAAGCCGGAAAACTCGGCAATAGCCTCATCATAGTTGCCTTCGTCATAATTAATCCATGCAACATTAAAGCGTACATCCGGAACCTTGTCTGAAGAGGGAAAAGAGGCGACAAACGACTTTCCGGTTGTCTTTAGGCCTCCTCTGGCGTAGACAATCTGGTAATAATTCAGGTTGTCTTTATTTTTAAGGGTATAGTAGTAAGAAAGAACAGCACTATAGAGAATTTTTTCCTTTGATTTATTCTCTTTAGTGTCCTGATCGGGCATTCTTGCTGCCAGCTTTTCATATTGCTTGCCTGCCTCCAGGTACCTCTTAGCCGAAAAAAGGGTTTCAGCATAGTTTAGTTCCATATCCGCATACACAGGGCTTGCCTTAAAAAAATCCAGGTATAATTTATAAGCATCGGCAGCCCGCTTAAATCCTGCCACTGACTTTAGATCCCTGGCTTTGTTATGCAGGTGAGTAATAATATCCCGGGCATATAGCTCATAGTCGATAAGGTTTTTCTCTTTCTCATCGTCAGGAATATGTATAGAGTATTTTTGCTTTCTAAGAGCTTTTATAATAATAGATATATCCTTGCCGGCATCCTCGAAGTTCTCGGTTTCACGCACACATTCAAAAATGTTACGTGCATATTCAAGTAGTTTTTCGACATCATGCTGCAGTTCTGATAACTCCCGGTATATCACGGCGGCGTGATGCCATTTTTTCTTGATTAAATACCTGTGCGCAAGTTTTTCTAAGACAATTGTGTATACGGGTCTCGACCATGCATATTTTTGAAAATACGCCAATGCCTCCTGTGGAGTACTTTCTTTATAGGCTTCGCCGTAACAATATGCCATATCCACCAAGGATTCCAGGCGTATATCAACTTTTCTATAGGTATCAATATCAGTTTTTCTGCCCGGAACCACACTGGTAACAGAACCCTCAAAGAGTTTAATAGCCTTTTCAAAATCCGCATTATTGATATGGCACCAAGCCAGTTTATAACGCGCAATAGACACAGCAGCGCTTTCCGGGTATTTAAGGACCTCCTCGTAGTGCCTTTGAGCCATATCAAGGTCCTGCATATTGAAAAAGTAATCGCCTAAAAGAAGGTATGACTCCGGCACATAAGAACTTTCTTTATGCTTTTTAATAATAGTCTTATACTGTTTGATCATCTCATCTATCTGCCCCAATTCTCTGTATTCATGGGCCAGAAAGAACAACACCTTGTCACGTTCATCAAAAGCCGGATAGTTTTCGAGTATTCTCTGATATATTTCGATAGCCTGTTTTTTCAGCGCATTGGATTCCATTTGGTCCAATGATTTAACAGAACGTCCAGCCTCGGTTTTTCTAAGAAAATAGACTATTCTGGATTTTTCAATATGCAGTTCGGCAAGACGAAGATAAAGTTGCGGTAGATAACGTTTGTTTCTCGACTTGTCAATCAGGACCTTTGTGTTCTGGATAGCCAGGTTAACCTTTCTTTTATCCTCGGTAAGCCTGGCGATATATTTTTTCTGTTCTTCCGCCTTATCTTTTTTTTGATATTCGTACCTGCCGGAAGAGTCCTCAGATGCGCTAACAACCGGCAATGCCGAGAGAAAAATAATAATAAAAAATAAAATGGATTTCATTTAAAAAAAATGTCCCACTCTTCGGTAGAGCTGCATTTTTCAGGTAATGATACGCTGTACTGAGCCAATTCATCATTCCAGTATTCACCCTGAAAGTTATAAACAACTTGCTTTTGGAGCTTTTCGGAATTTTTACCAAGTGAATTCTTCTCGGTGTAATGATATTGAGATGTCCGCTCATACATATCAAGACCTATTTCATACGCAATAAGGTCTGCTTCTTCTTCAAACGTAAGTAACATATCAGCGTATTTTTCGTATTCTTTCTCAATTAAGAATCTAATCGCTTCAACACTTTCCTGCATCTGCATGGCATAAATTTTATCCAGGTACTCTACAAGCTCCTTGTCCTGGAACAAAGATATTCTTGTTTTTTCTTTACCAAGAAGCTCAATAAACCTCCAAGTTTCGTTAATTTTATTTTTACCGAGAACAAGCATTAAAATAGCAGGATTTTCAAGCGCGGCACCGCGTCTATAGATAACATCTAACGCATCCCTGTAATGGTCTTTAAACTCATTAACTACATTCATTGCACGCTTATAGTGGCAGACGTCTTTATAGATAATAGACTTAAGAATGAAGTACTCCGGCGTAAAATAATTCTCGAAGCTTGGAGCACTAAAGGCGTATAACAACCCCATAGCTTTTTCTGTATGTCCCTGCCTGTATTCTGCCCATGCCCGTTCCAAGATATATTCGGCTTGTTCTAAAATAGGCTTCTTGATCTGCTCATACTGTAGGTAAGCGTTATTAAACTCTCCTTTTTCGTACAGCAACCTGGCCAGCATGGCATGCGCATTATCCCGCAAGCCATAATCAATATCAGGGTTCTCAAGAATCTTTTTTAGTATGGATATAGCATCGTCTATGCGGTCTCTATAGACTTGGTACAGAGCTTTTTTAAATAAATATTTATAATAATAGTATGTCCCCGGAACAATACCAGCAAAATGGTTATTCCCCCACTCAAAAAAACCATGTTCCCAATCATATTCTCCTTGGTAATAATTAAGAAAATTCTCTAATTTTTCACCAACAAAACCATACTGTCTGTCACAGACAGCCTGATTGATAATCAAGTCATGGTCAAACGGCAAAGTGCGAGTAACTAATTCCAGTAATTCAAGCGAGTACGACACAATTTTGGGGTTAGGTTTTCTTATAACGAGATGGGAGAGAATCTCTACTGCCGCATGGGAGAGGCCGCTTTTTTTAAACGAAATGCCAAGAAAAAATGATGCCCATTCATAGTTGGTTTCGTCGGGAGATGTCAGGCTCATGTATTTATAGAATTTTGGAGCTGCATCTATGTAGTTTTCCTTTTCAAATAGCTCATATCCCTTACTGAAATATTCCTGAATTTCGGATTCAGTTAACTTTTTTTCTACGTTTTTCTCCGCGTTGACCTGTACATTGTCTTGCATGTCTTCTTTATCTGTATCTGTATTTGCTTCACCATATCCGGTAAAACAGATTAATACAAAAAATAAAAAAATATAGCAGAGGTTATTTTTCATTATCATCTTCATTCTTCAGGTAGTAATTCAACCTCTCTATCGTTGAATCCATAGCTGTTTTTCTTGGGGACAGATCAAAACGAAATGCAATTGTCAGGCTAAGTAAAATATTGTTTTCACTCCCTTCTTCTTTCAAGTTGAACAGATCCCGTAGTTCAAGATTCATACTCAGGCTTTTACTTAAAAAGTATTTTCTACCGACACCCAAGCTGATAGATGGAGCCGACTCCGTAGTAAGGTTTCCGTTGCTAAATTTTCTCTCGTATCCGACAATGCCGCCACCAAGAAAAAGGTAACCTTCGTGATTAATAATTCTTCGGTTCAATACCGCATCTTTTCCGTAAGTGGGCTTAAAGATAAAATGTGTATGCGCAAGATATTTAATATTATCAAAACTCTCAGGTGTAACACCGAAGTTATTTTCAAGGTTGGTTTTAAGGTCCCTCTCATTATTTATCACCAGCTGCCCCCTTATAACCTCCCATGCAAAGTTTTCATTAAAATGAAAAATATAGCTAAGCCCTACCGGATAGGCCTTATAAAAATCATCATCCGGAATATATCCAAGTATCAAACCAAGTTCATGATGGCGATCAAATATTCTTGACTGTATGGCATAGACATGCTCATTGCCGTCGTTTTCCTCAGAAGAAGCAATACCAGGTCTGCCAAATAAGATCACGATGCTAAAGCAAACAATACCTGTAATTTTGAAAATTTCTTTAAATTTCACTTTATATGCCTTTTTAGATATTTTTTAAAAATTGACTCTTTGCGTCTCTATAGTGGGTGAATTTATAACAGCTCAAAAACCCACAACATCAAAGATAAACGGATATGAAACCATAACTTCAGCCCCCTTGGGCACAGGAAATTGCCATGACTTTATAGCCGACTTAATACAGGAATGAATATCAGTTGATTTAATCGAAGATGATTTGATTCTCACCTCCCCTACTGTGCCTGGCATAAGGATCTTCCATTCAAATATAGCTTTGCCCATTAGAGCGGGATCAGCAATCAAAGCTGTTTCATAGCAGTAACTTATCTCATCCATGTGCTGGTCAATCACCTTCTTTACAGCTTCACGGCTCATTCCGCCCTGGATACGCACAGTTTTACTAAGATCGGCTGACACCATTGCCATAACCTGGCTTTGCCCGGTTTTTCCCTTTTCTAAAGCAGCTATTCTGCCGTTACCCTCGATACCTGCGCTTCTTATCACCGCTGTTGATCCCTTAGTATTGACAAGGCCTACTGAAGGCACCTCGACTTTAGAGTCTCCTAACTTGCCAACAAGACCAGCCACTTTTAATTTAGCCCCTTTACTATTAGAAGAACGGACAGCATCAAGATTTGTGACAGCTGCCAGTGCATCTTTAGCCCCAAGACCGATTCCATCCGAGATGCCAAGAGCGCTAAGAATTCCTGCCTGCTTTACATTTACATTGCGATTTACAATATTACCTCCATTCTTACTTCCCCCGCCAGCCTTAGGGGAGCGAGAAACAGTTTTTTTCCTGGTGGTTTTTACTTTTGACGAAGCCCGCTTTTTAAAGGTTTTTTTCGCAGGTTTATCTGCCAACTGCGGTTTTGGCTTCTTTTTTATAGGAACAACTCTTTTCTTGAAGTCAGACAATTGACGAGTATCAACCTTAACAAAACGTGACTCAGGCTCTTCCGGCTCAGGAGGTGGTGATATAGAGAAAAACAGTCCTGCCACAAACAGAATAATTATATGAAATACACCGGAACGTGTCAGGTACTTATAGTAAGGGTTTTTCTCTTTCGGAATCTCCGCTGTTTTCGGGGCTTTATACTTGTTGATCCTTCGCAGGGAGTATTCATAATATCCATCACTTAGAATTACTGAAGTTTCAGTTTCCGAAGGGATTAGATATCTGTAAATACTTTTTCTTTTATTGTAGAGATTCTCATGATTAGATAGATTTGCTATATCGATATTTTCTATGCCGATCACCTTACCGGTGAACTGTTCTTTATTAAAATAAAAGTAGTACTGATCAGAATTACTGTGCTCTGCGATGCAAAACTCTTTACGGTTAGACGTTGTAATATAGTACTTGTCATTTTTATCAAGGAATTGAATATCAAAGATAGTGTCCTGCCTGAACTTAACAACCTCAAGAACCGTTTCACCCTGGTTACAATTTACAGCCTCATCATTAAGTAACTTGTCCTTTAGACTGAATAGTCCTACTAAGTCTTCTTCATCATCATCCTCTTCATCGTCATCATACTCATATTCCATTTCATCCGGAAAAGACTTAAAATTAGAGTCTTCATGATTACTGTTTTCTGAATCTATAACAGTAGAATTATCCGGATATTTTGTGGCATCTTCAGAGTCAGGTAATATTATTTCTTCTTGCAGATTATCTGCATCACTCTCATCTTCGACAGCATCAATACCTTTATAATCTTCAGAAATGTCTTCAGAAATATTTTCAGAAATATTTTCAAAAGTATCTTCAGAAACAACTTCCGATATATTTTCAGAATTTTGCTTTATCTCTGAAATACTCGGACCATCCAGCAGTAACTGAGATGTTGATGAAAATAGCTCATCTATCACTTCAGCGTCTTTGCCTCTATTGCTATTGCCAGGTTCTTCAGGTTTTTCTTCATAGGTTTCCTCACCTTTTAAAAACGAGGCATCAGAATTTAGAGAGACAGGCTCTGAAAGTGTATTAACTCCACCTTGCTCCAACTTATGCGGCTCTTTGATCTTTTGTAATTTCACCTTTAGGGTATAGGGGCCTATAGTAATAAAATCAAATTGTTCCAACATAGATGTTGTTACCTGTGAACCATTTACAGAAACCCCACAACCTTTATCCTGCCCAAAAATCGTCATCAGGTCGCCATTAACGCTTAAAATAGCCTGGGTATCCAAGATGCCGGGATCGTCAAGAACAAGGTCCGCATCCTTACTTTTACCTATATAAACACGTGTTTTAGAAAAGCAGTCCCAGCCTATGTACTCATCTCCCCTGAACACATAGACCTTTATAACGGAACCGTCTTGCGTGCCTGCTTTTGCTTTTCTGTATGTATAGCTGAATCTGTTTGTCTTGTTTTTCATGACAGATTTATTTTCAACCAGGTTACTTACGTGTTTTGGCCTTCATATCCATAATTGAGAAATCTTCCAGTATTTCATTACGGTAATGTTCTCTATACTTAAGCATACTTTTAATCTCGTTTTTTTTGCGATGCAACAGATAAACCGCTCCGGATTTAATGGTCTGTCCCATTATGTAGGCATTATCAAAATCAATTCTATTAAGCAACTCTTCATTGATATTTTTTTTCTTCTCAACCTCACTAGCCGATGCAGAATTTAAAGGAAAAACAGATAATGATATTATTGCCAAGACTGAGTAAATGCATATTAAAATCTTCATGAATCTGTAACCTTTTTCAGCACTGCAAACTGGAAGTTAGGATATCCTGCCATTCCTGCCGTCTTAACAATATTATTTATAGTTTTAAATGATATTCGTTTATCACATAGAAACAATATATGCTTTTCAGACTCTGATTGCTCATCACCCTCAAAATCGGCCATCTGATCCCGGTAAGCTTTCAACCTCTCGTACAAACTGGATTTTTTAAGTTCAGCCGGATTTAAACCAATAATCTTACCGTCTTGTATCTCCGCAATAACTTCACCATTCAGCTTTAAACTTGTTTGAGACAGCACAAGTTTAATACTGTCTTTATAGTCCATTTTTGCGGTTGATTCCGGCAGGCTTATGTCTTTATCCAGCTGAAATGTTTCAGGGTTGTCGGAGAAAGAAAAAAGCAAAAATATCAGTATGATTGTAAACATATCCATCATTGCCGTAATATGCAGCCTGGGAGCTACAAACTGCCTGTTTCTTCTTCCGATGCTTCCTAAGGCCATTGTTTACCTCCTATCCGACCTTACCTGATAAGACCACGTTAGGAAACAGTGGAGTATCGCCTCTGCCTGAATACCTGGCCATATCCATTGCCTCAATGATAGTCTCGTAAACAACACTGCCATCCGGAATAATAATGATCGTATCACTGGACGGGTAAATTTCTTTTATTTTTTGCAGGTATGCAGCCATTTGGGCAAGCGGGTATTCATCTTTATTAACTTTACCTATCTTGGCCTCCAGTTTGCTTAAGTCTTCATACTCGAGGTAATCCGAAATCGCAGATATATCAAAACCTTCCCGGCCAATTTGTACAATAACAGTTACCTTTATATCCTTGGGAGCCTTCTCGGCAGAAGACCCGGCAGAAGTATTTTCAGCCTGCACCGGAACCGACGTATTTATGGCCTTCATTTGGAAAAAGCTGGCGGACATAAGCAGAAACGGGATAAGCACCAAAAACATATTCATTATGGGAACCATATCTACATCAACATCGTCCGAAGCTTTCAACCTGCGTCGTCCTATTCTTGACATTGCAATTCCCTTTCTTTTCTTAAAGAAGACAGGACATTCAGTAAGCTAAGTGCTTTTTCTTCGAATTTTTCTATCCAGTAGTCACCCCTGTTGTTCAGTATGTAATATCCAACAAGACACGGAATAGCAACAATAAGGCCAAAAGCCGTGGTAAACATTGCCACTGATATACCGCTGGCCAATATTTCCTGTTTCATTGCAGCATTAGCGTTGCTGACACCCTGAAATGCAGTGATCAAACCAACAATAGTACCGAGCAGCCCAAGCAGGGTCGAAATATTGGCAAACATCGTCAGGTAATTAATCCTCGCCTTTACTAATGGAATCTCCCTTAGTATGTTCTCCTCCATGGCTAGTTCGATCTCTTTATCCCTTTTGCCTGACTTCAACAAACCGGCTTTCAAAATTCTGCCTAGAGGATGTTTTTCAATCTTAGCGCACTCCTCCAAGGCATCTCGATAATTAGATTTTTCGAGTGACGACAAAATTCTTTGAAAAGCCTGGTCTGTGTTTAAATTAAGGCGGAAAAACAGAAATACTCCCCTCTCCAAAAACAACGCCAGAGCAGCGATCGAAACTCCCAGGATGACATACATAAATATGCCACCATTTTGTAGAATCGAAAACATAAAACACCTCCTTATTTGGCAACAGTTTCCATATTCGTAATTAACAGAATATGTTATGTAATTTGATAGATCATGTCAATGCTGTTCATATAGCATACTCTATGCTATATCTGTTTTTCGCTTCCAGATTTCCGGGTTCAGCCCAATAAAAAACCGCCGGAAGTCTAAAACTAGCATTTCTGGCGGCTCGGCTGACATAGAAATGGAGAATCTAATACTCCAAAATCCTTAGTCCCGTTACTCTGCGCCCCATGGTTTCCCATGGTTTGCTCTGAGCAGAAGATAAACTGATGGTTTTGTCAAAAACAGTTTTACATTTTTGATAATTCCCTTGCCTCGTATTAACTATTATTTCTATCGGCAAAAAATGGAAAAACTTTAATGCACATTAGTCTTCTGAGGAATTACGATCGGTTTGATATACACTCTTTATGAAGTATAATGTGTATAAAAAGGAGGTAATCTATTATGGGACGAACAAATGTTGTATTAGATGACAAACTGGTAGACCGTTGTCAGAAGGTTACAGGAATAAAGACGAAAAGGGCGCTGATCGATCACGCTCTACACGAACTGTTACGACATTCACGACAAAAACAGATTCTTGAGCTTAAGGGCGCTGTATCGTGGGAAGGCGATCTCGACACCTGGCGCGCCAGACGAACCAAATGACACTGGTCGATACGACCGTATGGATCGACTTTTTTGCCGGACGTTCAACGCTGCAAACAGACGTGTTGGAAAAATATGTATCTGACCAAGACATTTGTATCTGTGGTGTAATACTGACAGAAGTTCTCCAAGGCATTCGTAGCGAAAAAGAATACAATACAACACAGAAATATTTTGATTTCCTCCTTTTTCTGCCAATGACACAGAGCACCTTTGTCAGAGCCGCAGAAATATATCGCTGCCTTCGTCAAAAAGGAATTACTGTCCGTAAGCCAATAGACTGCATGATTGCAGCCGTTGCAATCGAACACAAGGTCCCACTCCTTCACAGTGATAAAGACTTCAACCCCATAGAAGAACATTGCTGTCTAAAAACCATCCGAAAAATAAGAACTTGACATTGATTATCATTTTCAGTATATTGGTTCAATAAGGCGCTCGGAGGATGACCGCATGTCCCGGCATATGATGGAAATATTTCGAAGTCACCTTGTTGATCAGGGCCTTCGCCTGACCAGGCAGAGGGAATTGATAGCCAAAACGTTTTTTCGGCACAAAGGCCATATCAGCACCGAAGAGCTCCATCACCAGGCGCAAAAAATTGATGCTGGTATCGGTTATGCCACGGTTTACCGTACGATCAAACTGCTTTACGAAGCCGGTCTTGCCGCACAGAGAAGTTTCGGCGAGTGTTTTGCCCGTTATGAGCCGGCAACGGAAACCGGACACCACGATCACCTGATTTGTACTGGATGCGGTAAAATCGTTGAATTTGAAAACGATCGGATCGAATCACTCCAGCAGGCGGTTGCAGTTGAACATGAATTTCGGATAACAGATCACAAACTGGAGCTATACGGAACCTGCAAAGAGTGTCAGAGTTCTTCCAAGTGACAGCGCGTTTATAGTGAGTTGCTGCCGGATGGATTCGTAAGAAAGCGATAGGAGACTTGACAGATTAATTTTTAATGCACTATTATTGAAAATGATTATCAATTTCACGGCTTGTACATTCCGTTTTCTGAACCGTAAGTAGAAAAAACACCATTCATGAAGATATATCCATTCAAAAAAAGGGGAGGTGCAAATATGTCAGCGATGGTGATCAGCAGCGTTGAAGTTTTTAGTAAAATGTCGAAAAGACTTGAGGACATTGGAATATCGAACATTCATTTCTATAATTCAAAAAGCAATAAAGAGCTAAGTATACCTATGATCGCACTTATGCCGTTTATGGATTTTGTAATACTGGGCAAAGATGCTCATTGCTCATCCTCGTCTTACAGGCAAGTGATTTTGGAAGCACAGGCAAGAGATATACCGGTCATTACCCAAGAATGTATTGATGACCTCATGCCGACTTTTACAAGTAGCTCCTTGGATTAAAGCCTTTTTTTTATTGCTAATGATAATGACTTTCATGTTCATAACTTTTCTCAAAAGGCTCTGTCCTTAAAATCAATAAGAATTAAAGGAGGTTTTTGATGCTGGAATTAATGTTTTGAACTAATTTGAACTAATTGTGTCTTTTGCGTAAGTTTTAAATTAACAAAAAAATTAAAGGAGAAAAATGAGATGAAAAGAATTAAAATAGTTTTTACCTGTCTGCTGATCCTGGGATTTACTGTCCCGGCTTTTGCAGAAGCAGAAAATGTTGCAGATAAATTATCCGACATGGAGAAACAGATCACGAATATTACAGATGAACTGGTAGAACTGAAAATGAAACAATCAACAGAGGAAGAATCGAAAACCCATCTCCACGGCTATGGAGAGCTGCATTACACGGCTCCACAAAAGAAGGGTGAGGATAACGAGATCGACTTACACCGTATGGTAATCGGCATTACTCATAACTTTACCGACCGGATTATACTTGACGTAGAAGTAGACTTCGAACATGCAGCACAGGAAATGGACTTGGAATTTGCATACCTCGACTTCCTGATAAACGATGCCTTCAACCTGCGGGCCGGTGCGATGTTAATGCCGGTGGGATACTTGAATGAATACCATGAACCGCCGCTTTTCTATAGTGTAGAGCGTCCTTATGTTGAAAAGTATCTTATCCCAACAACCTGGAAAGAAGGAGGGCTTGGCGTATTTGGCGAACCGGCGCAAGGATTCCGCTACCGTGCTTACATAGTGGGCGGTTTGGATGCATCAAGGTTCAGGGGAAAAGACGGTATCCGCAAGGGAAGGCAGCAGATAAGCGAGGCCAAGGCCGATGATCTTGCCTTTGTTGGAAGATTAGAATATGTGGGTCTGCCCGGTCTTCAGCTTGGTACATCATTCTATCGTGGCGGGTCTGCCCAGGGGGACTCCAGCTTTGGAGACGCCACAGTAACAATGGCCGAGGCGGATGTCAGATACAGGCTCGGCAACCTGGAATTTACCGGATTATACACCCGCACCACAATCGACGATACGGATAAAATCTACGCCGAAACCAACGAGGTCGTAGGCAAAGAACAGGCCGGCTGGTACGTAGAATTTGCCTATCACGTTCCGTTTTTCCTTAAAAAATCGGAACATGAGGTTGTAGGTTTCGCCCGCTACGAAGAGATAGATACGCAAAAATCTCTTGCAGCAGGTCTTACCGGTAACCCAGCCTATGACAGAGATGTTAAAACCATTGGCCTGGCTTACTATCCAGTGCCGGATGTAGCCCTAAAGGCCAATCTTGATATTTGGAGTGACGGAACAGGAGATGACTGGAATGTCTTTAACCTTGGCGCAACTTATATGTTTTAAGACTGGTGGAGTTCTAAGCAGGATGACCGAGCGCAGGTTTACCCTGGTTTTGCTGGTTATTGTTGCAACTTTAGCAGTCTTCATGGCAGAAGGTGAGGCCAAGGTTTATTTAAATCACAAACAGGCTTTAAAAAGAGCCTTTCCTGAGGCCGGAACAGTCATCACAAAAGAGTATCTCAGGATAACACCAGATCTGGCCAAACGCATCCGGGAGAAGGGGGGAGTTAAAACAACCTCCTTCTCCTCAAAAACAATATATATTGGAAAAATCAAAAATAATATTGTGGGTTACGCCATAATAGATAACGTTAAGGGGAAATCCCGGCCGATCACCTACATGGTTGTGATAGAACCAGACGGCAAGATAAAACAGGTTGATGTTCTGGCCTACCGGGAGTCCCACGGCAGCGAAATCAGGTATCCGTCATTTCTGAAGCAGTTTATAGGCAAAAGGGTCTCGGACCGTATTCGGCACAGACGGGATATCAAAAACATCAGTGGTGCCACGCTATCGTGCAGGGCAATAACAGACGGTACAAGAACACTGTTGATTTTATGGGAAGAAATCTACGGGAGTAAAAAGAATATAGAAAATGAAAGCGATAAACGGTAACAAAGAGAGCAATCCTGCCATAAAAATTGCAACTGCATGCCTTCTGCTGTTTCTTCTTGCCGGGTGCCTGTTCTCCGTGGTCCATGGCATTATGAAGGTGGGATTTAACCCTAAAAACGTGACAGTCTACTACCTGGGCAACGAGATGGATAATCCACTTTCAGATGCGGATGATTCACTCACAGTTGAAGAAATAAGCTATCCAAGAGAACTGCCGGAACTAATAGAATCAACACATGTACATATGTTTATGGTACCTCTTATCTACTACCTGCTCTGTCATCTTTTCGCACAGACGGAAATTCAGACAAAATGGAAAATAACGGTTATAGCGCTGACCTTCGGCTGCATTCTGGTTTTCCTGGCATCTCCCTGGCTGATAAGGTATGTATCTTACAAGTTCGCGGTCCTGGTTCCTGCCACTGATCTTCTGTTTATTTTTTTAAGCGTAACCCTGGCAGGCCTGCCGCTTAAACAGATCCTGGCTTCGCGTCAATCCGGTTGAGCAACGGACTTTTTCAAACCTTATCCTTCAAGTGGACAGCCCTCACAATGGGCCTTCTTTCGGCAGAATTCTTTGCAGACACGTACAAAAAGGGCGTGATATTCGTTGTACATTTCTTCGTTAGCCTGAAGATTTCCATGAAATAATTCCTGAATTTCGTTATAGCCGGCTTTCTGATCTATTAAACCATGCCGCAGCAGAACCCGTTTTGTATATGCATCCACCACGAATACAGGTTTTTCCACAGCGTAAAGAATAATAGAGTCTGCTGTCTCAGGCCCTATGCCTTTTACCGAAAGAAGTTTTTTCCTAAGCCAAGCGGGGTCGTCTTTTTTCATCGCCGCAATTCCGCCGCGATAGTGCTTATATAAAAAATCTACGAAAATTTTAAGCCGCCCGGCTTTCTGCCTGAAGTAGCCCGAGGGGCGTATAAGCCCTGCAAGTTCTTCTTCAGGAATTTTGCGAATAGCCGCGGCAGAGAGGGCCCGGGCGCTTTTCAGATTATTGATGGCCCGTTCAACATTCTGCCAATTGGTGTTCTGGGTAAGTATTGCGCCAATGGCGACTTCAAAAGGCGTATTGCCCGGCCACCAGTGTTGAGGGCCAAAGCGCCTAAAAAGACGCTCGTATATAAGGATAAGTTTTTTCTTTGTATTGTTTGAATATAAGTTCTGCTTGTTTGTCACACTCAGGCAGTAGCAGGCGGAGTGAATATTCTGGAGCCAAGCTCGTTGTCCAGCATCAAAATGCCACGACCATCATCTCCAACCATTCTGACTTTTTTAAGAATAGCGCTTACAGAAGCTTCTTCTTCAACCTGTTCGCTGACAAACCATTGCAGAAATATATCGGTGGCATGGTCGCTCTCTTTGCGCACCTCAGTAAGAAGCTTGTTTACAGTTGAAGTGACGAAACGCTCGTGCTCCAATGTCAATTCAAATACCTGCTGTATAGAATCAAAATCCGTCTGAGGAGCTTTAATAGCGGTTGTCAAAGCATGTCCTCCTGCGCCATTGATATAATCAAAAGTCTTCATAGCATGAAAAAGTTCCTCCTGTGCCTGTACCCTGAACCAGGTTGCAAACCCGGCCAGTTCCTCTTTCGAAAACCAGGAAGACATTGATAGATAAAAATAAGCGGAATAAAACTCCAGGTTCATATGCTCATTAAGATTTTTGTTCAATTTTTTACTTAACATTTCAGTTTCTCCTCCTTAAACATCTAAAATTCAGGAAACATTTTTATTTCGATGGTGCTGCCGGGTTTAATCTCATAACGGGCCGTCAGGATACCGCCCTCAACATACGTCAGATCGTACGCCTTAAAGCCGCGCCTGACCAGACTCTGTGCATCAGCCGGACAGCCCTTTTCGCAGCCGGCGATCCCCTGGACCATCCTGGGAAGAAGTTCTTTAAGATGCAAACCTTCCATGGGAAAGCTTTTCCTGGATAAAAAAGCTTCGATCTTCTCGACAACGGCATCAACATCCATCCGAAAATGATCATCTACTTTTATAGGTAAGGATTCTCCGGCCACTACTACATCAATATCCATAAAACACAACCTCCAAGCAATGAAATTCTTATTGAAAAAACAGACTTAATAATAACAGGAAAGCCAATTACTTTAAAACTTCTTTTTTCGCCTTATGGCGCTCTGCTCGAGTCTTGAGCCACCCTAGAAAGCTCTGACGGTAAAGGTAAGACACCAGTGCCGCACATACTGCAAAAACAACCACCCCGCCAAGAAGCTTGTAGTCGCCACCTCTTGCCAGGCTTCCGCTTATCGAAAGCAGAACGGTACCAAACAACCTTCCTAAAGTGGAGATTGCCAAAAAAGCACCAAACGACATATGGCTTGTTCCAAGAATATAGCAGAAAAGATCCTTTGGAAAACCGGGGATCAAAAACAGAAAAAAGGAAATCCAGAGACCACGGTGTTCCATAAGAAAATCATATTTTTCAAGAGTTTTCTTACTTGCGATCTTCTCGAGCATCGGCCTGCCGAATACCCTGGAAAGCAAAAATGCTATTGCCGAACCTACAGTCAGGCCGATGGTTGAGTACAAAAAACCGGGCATACCTCCAAAAAGATAGCCGCCGACAAAGCCGGTCATCTCACCTGGAATAGGCGCCACCAGTATCTGAGCCACCTGGATTCCTATGAAAACCAGCACGGAAGCATGCCTGAACGACCTTACAAACTCAATTAACCGGTCTCTATCCAGAAACACCTGGTACATACCGGAGCTATAGAGAGCCAGAGCTGCCGCGGCCATTATCATTAAGAAAATGACAAACTTCAAAACAGCTCTGTTTTTACTGGTAGTCTTGACCTGTTCAGAGTTCAAGGTTGAAAATTGCCTGGCTATAGATTTTTAAGTAATTTTAATAGCTCAAAGCTTTGTATTTAGAGTTCCACGCGTCACAGATCAGCTTTTTAGGAATCAAGCTCTCTGTGAAATTTGAAAACATCCACATTTTCCAGACTTCGCAACTTATCTCCAATATGTTCGACCAACGCAGGCGACCTGTGTTGTCCACCAGTACATCCCAGGGCTATATTAAGAATACTCTTACCCTCTTTTAAATATTGCGGCACAATATAACGAAGCAGGCTTTCGAAGTGAACAAGAAACTCCGTGGTTTCATTTTTGGAAAAAATGAAATCAGATACCACCCGGTCAAGTCCACTAAAGGGTTTCAGCTCCGCTATGAAGTAAGGATTTGGCAGGAACCTGACATCCATTACAATATCCGCCTCAGAGGGCACACCGTATTTGAACCCAAATGAGATAAGGCTTATTCTAAGCCTGGTTTGATCAGAGTTTTCCGCATATCTCTTTAACATGTAATCACGTGTCTGGTGTGGTGAAAAATCGCTGGTATTTATCACGCAATCCGACTGCTTGGAAACAGACAGCATCGACTTTCTTTCTCTGACGATCGCGTCCCTTATTGAGCCTGTATCTCCAAGAAGCGGATGTGGGCGTCTTGACTCCTTAAAACGCAAAATAAGCGCATCCACATCCGCATCAAGAAAAAACACCTCCAGTTTAAAACCGGCCTGGCGAAGCCCCAGACAGACATCTTCGAAACTCTCCACACAGTTTTTTGTGCGTATATCCATACCAAAAGCGATGCGCGAAACACCATTATCGCTTAGAAACAACGCGACCCTATTCAATACATCAGCCGGCAGGTTATCTATGCAATAAAACCCCACATCTTCCAGTGTTCTGAGGGCAACACTCTTGCCTGCACCGGACATGCCGGTGATGATTGTAATATGCCTGTTTTTCAAACTCATGACGGGAAAATGTGTGAGGAGTAAAAAATGAATAGGGGAGCAGCAGCTCCCCTATTAAAAAAGACTAGCGATCGGGCTCTATCAGGCCTACGTTGCCGTCTTTCCGCTTGTATACAACGTTTATATCGTTATTTGCCGCATTAACAAAGGCAAAGAATTCGTTCTCCAGAAGATCCATCTGCATAGCAGCCTCCTCTGAAGTCATCGGCTTTGGATTAAACCGCTTGCTTTTAATAATAAGAGGGCCTGTTTGTTCCTCAGCCGGCAGATCCTCGGTATACTCCGCTCCGGCTTTTATACTCCTATCATCGCCTTTACGATGAGAATCCATTTTTTCCTTGTATTTTTTGACCCGGCGGCCCAATTTATCAAGCACCTCGTCTATCGAGGAATACATTTCTTCTGTAACACTCTCGGCCGGAATTACATGACCGTTAATTTTCAACAACGCTTCAACCTTATGCCTATACTTTTCCAGACTGAATATGAAGTTGGCTTCAGTAATATTAGCGTCAAACTTATCAAACTTCCTGATTTTATCTTCTGCGTACGTTCTTAGAGCATCAGTTACCTCAACATGCCTGCCGGTTACAATAACATTCATAGAGTTGTCCTCCTTTTCAGGTTAATTTAGTAGCGCTAAGGGGATGACCGGAGATTCCTGCGGTGATTCTGAGGCGGAATCCTGAGTTCATTCCTGTACTTGGCTACTGTTCTTCTTGCTATGGTTACACCTTTGGATTTCAACAGTTCAACTATCTTATTATCACTGTAGGGATTAGCGGTATCTTCTTCCGCGATGATTTTCCTAATAATCTCCTTTACAGAAGTGGAAGCCACGTTTGAATCTCCACGTGAGCTCTGAAGTGAGCTGGAGAAAAAATACCTGAACGATAAAAGACCGTCCGGAGTTTGAATGTACTTACTGGAAGTCACCCGGCTGATCGTGCTTTCGTGCATACCTAGACTCTGAGCTACTTCCTTAAGTGTAAGCGGACGCAGATGCGTAACTCCTTTTTCGAAATACTCCTTCTGAAACTCCAGTATGCTCTCCGTCACCCTGTAGATAGTTTTGTTACGCTGATCAAGACTTTTAAGCAGCCAGAGAGCCGAGCGCATTTTTTCCTCCAAGAAGGATTTCTCATCGCTTGTGAGCAGCTTCTTTTCGTTAAATATCTTTCGATAAAAATTACTCATTCTGAGCCGCGGCATACCTTCCTCGTTAAGCATAATACGGAATCCATCATCTTCTCTTATGAGGTACACGTCAGGCACAATATAAGTGGTTTCTGTGGAAACAAAATTACGTGCAGGCCGCGGCTCCAGTGATCCGACAACCTGCACAGCGGCAAGAACATCATCAAGGGGCGCCCCACATTTATCGGCAAGCTGCTGGTATTGACGCCGTTGAAGCTCACCCATACCCTCTCTTAATATAAGATCAAGCAATGTTCCTTCAAGTCCAAGCTCCCGGACCTGTATAAGTAGACATTCCTGCAGATCTCTGGCAGCGATTCCGGAAGGATCGAATTTCTGTACAATCTCCAAAGCCTGCTCCACCACAGGTCGATCAACCTCACAAAGCGATGCGATCTCTTCAATAGACGCTTGAAGATAGCCGTCATCGCTCAAATTACCGATGATGAATACGCATACATTTCTGAGACGCTCATCAATATCCATAAACCTAAGCTGCCAAAGCAGATGATCCACCAGGTCGTTACGTGAGCTTATAAACTGTTCAAATGCAGGTGTGTTGTCTATACCGGAGTTAAAATAGCCCAGATCACGGCCGTCTGAAGCACGGTCGCTGAAATAATCATCTGAAGTGTAGTTAAAAACCTGCTCAATATTGTCCTCTTTGAAAAGCGGCATCTCGGCATCGTCCGAGGTATCGGTTCGGGCCTCCTCGTTCTGTCTTTCCTCCGGAGTGGTAGCCTGCTCATCTATCGATTCTTCCAAAACAGGGTTCTCTACAAGTTCCTGGTTTAAAAGCTGGGATAACTCGAGTTGAGGCAGTTGTAGAAGCTTGATTGCCTGCTGCAGTTGAGGAGTAAGTATAAGCTTCTGAGCAAGCTTAAGTTGAAGGCTAAGTTCTAATGCCATACCTTAGCTCCTTGAAAGAGGCAAAGTACGAAGGTTTTTAGATTTCCGTCTCCTGCCCTTCGCTCTCGGCCCTTTGTCTTTTGCTTGCTATTCATGGCTTAAATACTGAAATCTTCTCCCAGATAGGTTTTTCTTACAGTCGGACATTCCACAAGCTCGCCGGGCGAGCCGGCTTTTAGTATTCTGCCGTCGCTCACAATATAAGCCTTATCGGTTATGGATAACGTATCCCTTACGTTATGGTCGGTTATCACTACGCCTAGTCCCTTCTGTTTAAGATATTCTATTACTTTTTTTAAGTCCAATATAGTAATCGGATCTATTCCTGCAAAAGGCTCATCAAGAAGAAGAAAACCAGGTTTTACGGCCAGGGCCCTGGCTATTTCCACTCTTCTGCGCTCTCCGCCTGAAAGATGAAAGCCCTTACTACCTGCGATATGAGCAAGGTTGAACTCTTCCAATATATCCATCGACCTTTTTATGCCTTCATTTTTATCAAAACCCATAATCTCCATCACAACCATTAGGTTTTCAATTACCGTAAGCTTGCGAAAGATTGACGGCTCCTGTGGAAGATAGCCTATCCCCATCCTGGCCCTTTTGTACATCGGCAGGTTTCCTATAGGAGTTCCATCCAACAATATATCGCCAGAGTCTGATTTTACCAGCCCGACGACCATGTAAAACGTGGTTGTTTTACCTGCTCCGTTTGGCCCCAGCAGGCCAACGACTTCGCCCGAAGCTACAGCCAGAGAAATGTCCTGGACAACAGCCTTGCCCTTGTAAGCCTTTTTTACATTTTCTACATTAAGTGCTCGCATAAAAACAATATATCATTTACCAAAGGCAACAACACGGGTAAGTTTTAGATCGAGGGCCATTAAAGCTTTTCCTGTTGCCTGACAACTATCACCTGTACCTTGTGACATGACATGTCCGACTCATTTACTATGCATATATACGCGGCTATCCTTAACAACAAGACGGTCTTTAGATGGGTAATAGAAAATTACCGAGCCGGTAACAAGGTTATCACCCTCAAGGATTCTGGGGTCTCCCCTGAAATCTATCTTTTCCTCATCTCCATAGTAGGTTGCCCTATCAGAGACTATAGCCCGCTTATTCTTAATCATCTTAACCCCGCCCTCGTAGTCTATACGGATAATCTGCCCGGTCTCCTCGCTGTAGAAAACTTCCATACGGTCAGCATAGACCGTAACTCCGTCCGACTTTGCCACCACATCACCAACAAACAGCGCTTTGTGGGACAAGTTGTCCGCATCCATGGTTTTAGCCGTTATAACAACAGGCTTTTTCGACTGGGTCTCAGATTCCTGTTGGCTTATCTCAGGCCTTTTATAATCATCAGCAGCAAATACCAACGGCAATGCCGGCGGAAAAAGCGGAAGACCGACAAAAATAAAAGCTGCAAGGCATAACCTAGTTAGAATTAAAAGTACAGGTAACCTCCGAGGTTCTTGCAATTTGCGTTTTAACATCAACATGCAGGCCAATACCTCTTAAATTAAAGGTTTTACCCTCCATCGATATAGGCTCAGCCGAGGTTATAAAACCGTCAGAATCGTTCCAGTCCGCCTTTTGCGTGGTTAAACTCCAGGATTTGCCCTTAATTGCAACATCACCCAGAAACTCCATGTTCCGCGTAGAAAAATCATAAAGCCCTTGTTTCGCACTTACAATAAGACCGGAAGGCTTATAAATATTCAGTCTCAGTGACTCAAGTTCAGCTGTTTTCATGTTCTTGCCCAGATCCGCCTGTTTTGCAAGTAGCTCCCACTTTGAACTATCGCCTTCTTTCTGAACAATCCGAAACAACTCAAGTAACGACCCAGACTTCAAAGGAGGACTGGAAACCGTTGCATCATGTCGGAGTCCAAACATGTACAAAAACAGAAAAGTTATTAATGCAAATATTATTCCAACCCTTAAAGTCATATTAGCAAATAAACAGCCTTATGTAAAGTTTGGTTTGGGCCGGCAGGGAGTGGAGCGCCTACACTTAAGTCCCTAATACATCACGCATCACACTTACAGGAGGCATCATGCCTGTCCAGAGTTCAAAAGCAAGAACTCCCTGCCAAAGCAACATGCCAAGGCCGTTTATGGTATTGCACCCTCTTTTTTCCGCAACGGCCATTAAACGTGTACGAGCCGGATTGTATATGAGATCGCAGACGAAAAGTTCACTTATAAGCAGGGACTCTTCTACAGGCATCGGGTCTTCGTCATGCAGACCAAGCGAAGTCGTATTAACAAGCATGTCATAGCCGGCTGTCGAACTAATGGACCCGGCTGCGCTAGCCGCTTTACGCACCGAGTTAATGTCACCTGCCAGTTGCCCTGCCCTTTCCACAGTACGATTTACTACCAAAATATCAGACACGCCTGCTGAAAGCAGGCTGAAACAGACCGCCCTGGCCGCGCCTCCGGCGCCAAGAACTATTACTTTTTTTTTACATACAGCCATGCCGGCCTCTTTCAGGGACATTACAAACCCTTTCCCATCGGTGTTATACCCTGTCAACACCCCGTCTTCATTTACCACGGTATTTACCGCGCCTATCCTGGCTGCCTCCTCATCCACACGATCCAGGTATCTGATAACAGCCTCTTTATGGGGAACTGTTACATTAACACCTCTTAAGCCTAAAGCCCGTACAGCTTCAACAGCCCCGCCCAACCGTTCCGGCAACACATGAAACGGCAGATAACACCAATCAAGGCCCAGCCAGTCAAAGGCAGCATTATGCATTGCAGGAGAAAATGTATGCTCAATCGGATGTCCAAAAATTCCGACCAGAAGTGTTTTACCTGTTATATTCATAGTTTTTCGAACGCCTTAATTCCCTCAAGAAGCCCTTCCGGCGTTGGTTCAATAACCAGAGCCGGAACATCTAACTTTTGTTCAATCTCCTGAATTGTCACATCATCAAGAAAGACACCGTCACCATCTCTTAGAACGACGGACGGAATAAGAAGTGCGTCACTCTTGTTCAGCAAGAGATATTTCGATGCCTGGGCAATTACGTCACTGCCGGTAATAAGACCGGTCACTGTTATATTATTGCCGAAAAAATCATTTTCTATCTCAAGTACTCGAAGCGCAAGCCGCTTGATATCTGCTTCAAGCTGCTTAGCAGCCTTATTAAGAAACGGAAAGAAAGACCTACCGGTAAAAGTCAACAGGTTCAAACTGCTACAAAGTTTCTTTGGCGGCTCAAGTGCATCAAACCGGTCGAGAAAATCGCGTACCATGCCCACCCCGTTTTCTATCTGTGGAAAATCGCCGTAGTCCCGGGCTTCGGGAATCGGCAAACTCGCCTTTAAGTAATATTCATCAGAAGGGTGGACAAAAGGATCATCAAAACGTTTTATAAATTTCTTTCTCAGCTTTTCAAGCTGTTTGATTGTCGTTACAGCCTGTTTCCGGTCCACCGGCCTCAGGTTGCTTCTGGCAAAGCGTGTAAGGCCAACTGGAACCACGGCAAGAGATTCTACACCCGGGTAAAGATCCGCCAGTGTGGTTACGGTCTTCTCCAGGTCTTTTCCATCATTTATACCCGGACATATAACAGCCTGAGTATGCATGCGGATACCGGCTTTGACCAACTTTTTCATATCAGACAGGATATCTAGTGTCTGGTCTTGTGGCAGACTTTCCCTGCCTAGAAGAACCCGGCGTTTTTCAGGGTCCACCGAATGTACAGAGATGTAAAGAGGACTCAAGCGCTGTTTGATAATCCTGGTCCGGTCAGCCTTTGTAAGGTTTGAAAACGTGATATAGTTGCCATACAGAAAGGAAAGCCTGTAATCTTCGTCTTTAACATAAAGTGTCCGCCTCATGCCTCTGGGCAACTGTGTTACAAAGCAGAATATGCATTTATTTCTGCATATTTTGGTCCTGGGCGGTTCCAGTTCCATACCTAAGTCCATGCCATAGCCAACCATCACCTTAAAGGTTTCTCCGGTTGAAACACGCTCGAACTCCAGCTCGACGTCATCTTCACCCATCTCAAACATGTAGTCGATCACATCCCTTACCGGGCTGTTGTTGGCTCTGACCAGGCGGTCTCCCACGCTTATACCCAACCGCTCGGCCGCAAACCCCTGTAGCAAACCTGAAACCGCAACTCCCTGTCCGCATCTTGTTTTCTGATTTTTTTTAGTTATCACCTGCCAACTTCAAGCCTTTCATTATGTATTGCACCCCGGATGCTGCTGTTGAAATTAGTACCAGAAGATAAAAAAACATAGGAGAACCTGCATCGCCCAAGTAGTTGACACGTATAAGAATATAGGCAAGCAGAGCGACTTGAAGCGCTATTGTAAGCTTGCCTGTTCGTGTAACCTGCACTACAAGCATACCCGTGCTTAGATATAATATGACCGTCCCGGTCATTACTATTATGTCACGGCTTAGCACTGTAATGGACAGCCATAAAGGAACCCAGCCAAGTATGGCAAATATAACGAATGATGACATCATAAGTAACTTATCCGCTATAGGATCAAGCACCTCACCAAACCTGGTCTTCTGGTTGCTCATACGTGCAACCACACCATCCAGTATGTCCGTCAACGAAGCCGCAATAAACAGCGCAAGAGCATACTGATTATACCTGTACAACAAAGCCGCAATGAAAAACGGAACCATAAGAATACGGGCAATGGTGAGAGTATTAGGCAGGTTCAGAACGTTTAAAGTCTTTTCAGGCATAACTGAAAAATAGCACAGCCGGCCTTTTCACCGCAATAAAAAGTCTTTTCAGAGAAATTTGTTGGTGTTTTCAAGCTTAAGAAAGACCGGTTTCCAGTCATTAGCATCAGTCCATGTGGTATATTTCTTATATGGGCAGTGCAAGCGATACATTAATTTTAAGGGTTAAAAATGGCAGGATTGAAGAGCTGGTGGACCAAGTCGCCACGGAAAAAACTTTCACTATTTACGTAAACGGCGAGGTTCTGGTATCACTGCTCTGCACACCTACGGAACTGGACTCTATGGCTGTTGGCTTTCTTCTTTCCGAGGGTCTATTAATGCCATATGACAGAAAATCGCTTATATCCGTGGATGTTGACGAGGATGCAGCCTCGGTCTCGGTTGTCATAGGCGGCCCAGCTCTAAAAAAGGAGCAACTATACCGAAGAAAAACAATTTCATCCGGTTGTGGACAGGGCGTAACTTTCACCAGCGTACAAGATTTAAGCAGCATACCTATGAACCGGACATCACTAAATATTTCGTCCGAGTTAGTCCGGAGGCTTCTGCATGAATTCAAAGATCTTTCCGATCTTTATGCCGCCACAGGCGGAGTTCATAGTGCAGCGCTCGCAGAAGACAGTCGTATAATAATGTTTTCCGAAGACCTAGGCCGTCACAATGCCGTTGATAAACTCATCGGCAAAGCATTTATTGCCGGCATACCCATGAACAACAAAATTCTTATATCAAGCGGCAGAGTTTCAGGAGAAATAATGACAAAGGTGATACGAAGCCGAATACCGGTGCTTATAAGCCGTGCCTCACCAACATGCATGTCGGTTTCATATGCCGAGGACCATGGTATTACACTAATAGGTTTCGCCCGCGGAAGCAGAATGAACATATACACCCATCCCTGGCGAATATTAAAAAAAGAGTTTAAAAAAGAATAAACTTGAATTGGCTTTATACTTTAACCTGCCTGATCAACCTGATTAATCTTGTCAGTCCGGTTAAAATAACAAAAAACAAAAAATAATGAACAATACCCTTGATATGCTGGGCCGCAGCTCGACTGTGTCCTTGTCGGAAGCACTGCGCCTGATGTTGCTGCACCTCCGACCGGCTGGTCGGGAGGAAAAGTTAGTCACTCTTGAGGAGGCGCTCGGACGCATCACCTCAAAGGATATTCTCTCACCGGAAGATCTTCCTGCGTATTCACGCTCAACAATGGACGGCTATGCCGTAAGAGCCCGGGATACATTTGGAGCATCAGAAAGCCTGCCTGCCTACCTGGAAATAACCGGTGAGGTACGAATGGGTGAACTTCCTGCTGATGGTCCGGCGCCAGGAACATGCTTTAAAATAGCGACAGGCGGCATAATACCGCCTGGCGCCGATGCAGTGGTAATGCTTGAGCATACTGTCTGTGTAGACGAACAGATGGTAGAAATCATACAGCCCGTAGCGCAAGGCGGCAATGTAATTATTGCCGGCGAAGATGTTGAAAAAGGCCAGGTTCTGATAGAAAAGGGACACAAGCTTCGTCCGCAGGACCTGGGTTTGCTGGCAGGTCTAGGCATTGTCCGCCTGTCCGTAGAAAAAAAAATACGGGTGGGTATTATTTCAACAGGAGATGAATTGGTCCCTTTCTCCGAAATCCCGCAGCCGGGCAAGATCCGGGATATAAACTCCGTAAACCTCTCAGCGCTCACCAGGCAAGCAGGTGCTCTGCCGACATATTACGGTATAGTGCCGGATGATGAATCCATGCTGTCAAAGGTTGCGCGGAAAGCGCTTGACGAAAACGATTTAATGCTCTTTTCCGGCAGCAGCTCCGTAGGAGCACATGACATTGGCGAAAGAGTAATCGATACACTGGGATCTCCAGGGGTTATTGTCCACGGTGTTTCGATAAAGCCCGGCAAGCCTGTGATTATCGCCGTAGCCAAAGGCAAACCTGTCTTTGGCCTTCCAGGGCATCCTGTTTCGGCATCGGTTGCGTTCGAGCTATTTGTCCTTCCAGCCCTGAAACATATAGCCGGAATTAAGGAACCAGGCTTTAGAGCCTGGCCTACGGTTCAGGCCAAAATCATGAGAAATGTAAACTCAGCGCCTGGACGAACGGATTTTGTCCGTGTAGAAATACGAACCTCATCTGATAAAAAAGAGGTAG
>JALUUO010000041.1 GCA_027021335.1 Nitrospirota bacterium | reverse complement strand
TCAGGGTAGTAGTCATGCTCGGCAAGGTCGTAAGACAGCCTGTATCGCTTAATCATATACTTTAAACCAAGAAGCATGGGATGATTTTTCTCAGCCACCTTCTGCAGGCCTTCAAAGGAAAGTTTAAAGCCCCTCTTCTTTATTTTTTCAGTATGCAAAAACGGCATCTGGGTCGGACGGTTAAGAAGGGTGTTTAAACGGGCTTCCACTGTCTTTCTCTTTTGGTCGAGTATGATCAACCTGTCTATCATTATCGAAAGCTCGACCTGTGCTTTTAAAACATCCTGTTGAATGCCTGTGCCGACAGCATACTTTGTCTCTGCTATCTTTACAAACTCTTTCAAAAGATCTCTGTTGTCAGTAGTGATTTCGATGGATTTGTCAATAAAAAGGATGTCATTATATGCCGTCTTAACCTGCATTATAATCTTATTTTTTTGGTCTAAAAACTCTTCCTTGACCGCTTCCAGCTCCTGGCTGGCTATTGAACTCCTAAGCTTAAGTTTTCCCGGATATGGAAACTTCTGCATAACCGCAAGTTGCTTCTGGGTCATAGATTCCTGAGCGAAACTGAAGGAATCGGTCGGCACACTAAGCAAAGACAATTTTATGCGGGGATCATCAAGAGAGCCCGCCTGAAGAGGTCTTTCCTTAAACACATTAATCTTTTCTTCAAACGCTTTCAGCTCCGGATTGTTCTTGAGAGCTTCGTCTATCAGTGTTTCAAGTACATTTTCATTAACAGTTTTTTGTTCGGCAAAAAGTGGTTTAATTCCCGTAAAACTTAACAAAACAGGTATTAAAACAATTAAAGATAAAAAGTTGCTCATAATTTTATTCATGCTTATAACTCCAGATTTACTGACCAGGCACAGAGGCACAAAGATTCTCCGGATTCTAAACCTTCTACTATGCGCCTCTGTGCCTTCATTAAGTTATTTTGCCTCAAAAGTAAATGACACTTTCTTAACATCATTACCAGGCGGTGTAACTTTTACATCAACCTGCCAACCGCCGGCCATTATAAGGTCAATCATAGCGCCATAACTATCTCCATGTAGATCCGCAACAACGTCATAACCCATTTTCGGCATCATCGGCATAAAATAATGAAGTTCAACCTTCGCATCCGTTACTGCCTTTTTCTTTGCGTCCAGTACCTTTATGCTGATATGGTTTTTACCCGCGGCAGGAGGGTTACTGTGGATTTCTGCTATAACCGTTAAGCCATCGACTGTCTGCTGACTTTTGAAACCATCTGCCATAGCCTTACCCGCAAACAGCAAGATGACGGCTGCAAAAGCCACAACCAAAATCCCTGCACCTTTTTCAATTCTCCAAAAACTAATCATGTCCTACCTCCTTAAAAATAATAAAAATGTTTCCTCTTCCTACTAAGACTGCAATAGACATGCCAAAAAGCAAACCAGTGTTTTAACCCTAAAAGATCGTATTCAATAGATTAACAAGTAGATTATTTGAATTAAATCAGACACTAAAGTGAAGGATATCCTACAAATAGTAAATGCAAGTTGGTATCAGTCATCAGTTATCATTTACGGGCAAAAGAACATAAAAGGTGGCGCCCTTGCCTGGAGCACTGTCAAACCATATATGGCCACCATGCAGAACCACCAACTCTCTGGTAATGGCAAGCCCCAGGCCTGTTCCACCATAAGCCCTGGTGCTCGATCCGTCAACCTGTTGAAACTTCTCAAAAACTATGTCCCGACTCTCTTCAGGGATTCCTATACCTGTATCACTTACAGTGATCAACACACCACTGTCAAAAGCCACAAGCTCTTCTTTAGGTTTAGCTGAATGATTGGGAGTCCAGTTAGTAATATCAAGCTTTATCGAGCCACGCTCTGTAAACTTAGCTGCGTTACCCAAAAGATTGATCATCACCTGCAGAATACGCATTCTATCCGCCTTGACTTTGGGCAGCATAGATGCGACTTCCATCTGAACACTAACAGGCTTGTCTTTGACAAAAGGGTGTACGCTCATAACCGCCTCATGTGCCACTTCCTCCAGGTCTACTGGAGCTTTCTGAAGATAGAAAGAACCGGCCTCGAGTTTAGAAAAATCCAGAATATGGGCTATCAGGTTCAAAAGGTGCTGGCCGCTTTTATGAATAAGCGTTAGATCCTGTTGCTGGCGCTCATTGATAGGACCATCTATGCCTTTGAGGATAACTTTCGAAAATCCTATGATCGAATTAAGAGGTGTACGTAGTTCGTGGCTCATATTAGCGATAAACTCAGACTTCAGACGGTCGTTTTCCTTCATGTCTTCATATGCCTTGTGAAGTTCGCTGGTCCTTTCCGCCACCTCCCTCTCCAGATCTTCGCTGTAGTTTTGAATCTTGAAGGCCAGGTTTTCAAGGTCTATTCTGGCTTCCAGCAGCTCCTTGTCTCTACTTTCTATAGCAGCAGCCATCTGATTAAAGCCTTCCTGTAGATTACCAAACTCGTCTGTCCTTCCGGCCGGAAGACGAAATTGAAGATCACCGGCTCCGACCTTGGCAAAACCTTTTTTAAGAAGTTTAATGGGAGTTAAAAATGCCTTCCAGACGTATAAAGCCAAGCCCATCGCTATAACAACCGCAAAGATCACAAATATGATCGTATAGGTTTTTGTGGAGGTGTGCCTTACCGAACATATTCCATATCCGACCAACAGATTCAGGGCGGTTATCACCATAAAGGGAATAATTATCTTCTGCTTGAGTCCGATGTTCATAATTCAGACCTTTCTCTACTGCTGATACTTCTACTTTCGAGCGGCACTCTCGTTGTCGGCATACCACCTGTAAGTCTTTTTTAATCCTTCTTTAAGACCTATATTATGCCTCCATCCAAGGGCATGCAGTTTTGAAACATCAAGCAATTTCTTGGGAGTTCCATCCGGATGGGAAGGATCAAAAACCGTATCGCCCCCGAATTCCACCACCTCGCAGACAAGTTGGGCAGCCTCGGCTATAGAGACATCTTCACCTGTACCTATATTTATAATTTCACTGCCGCTGTAGCGGTTCATCAAAAAGATACAAGCATCAGCCATGTCGTCTACATGCAAAAACTCCCGCCTGGCTCTACCCGTTCCCCATATGGTCACCGAACGTCTTCCTGCAACCTTGGCCTCGTGAAACTTTCTTAAAAGCGCCGGCAATACATGGGAGTTCTGAAGATCGAAATTGTCTCCCGGCCCGTAAAGGTTGGTCGGCATAACAGATATAAAATCAGTTCCGTACTGACGGTTATACGCCTGACACTCCGTGATTCCGGCAATCTTAGCCACTGCATAGGGTGCATTTGTCGGCTCAAGTTCACCGGTAAGAAGATATTCTTCCTTCATGGGCTGTGGAGCAAGCTTCGGATATATGCAAGAACTGCCTAAAAACAAAAGTTTTCTTACTCCAAAGCGGTATGCGGCATGGATTATATTACACTGAATCGTCAGGTTTACATGTATGAAGTCGGCAGGATAGGTATTATTTGCATGAATACCTCCCACCTTAGCCGCTGCCAGAAAAACAAATTCAGGCTTCTCCGACCTGAAGAAATTTTCTACATCGGCCTGTCTTGTAAGATCCAGCTCTTTACTTGTACGAGTTATAATATTACGGCAACCTTCCCTTTGAAGCCTCCGGACAATAGCGGACCCAACAAGCCCACGATGTCCGGCAACAAAAACTGAGGAATCGGAAGTAATAAGTGAGGATAAAGATGTCATAGAATCATGCTCCTCATTCATGACACTGGTATGTCGTGAATCCTTCCTGCAGACAGAACTGATCACGCCGGGCGGCCTTAAGGTCCTCTTGCACCATTTCAGCCACCATATCTTTAAAAGTTGTACCGGCAACCCAGCCAAGTTTCTCTTTTGCCTTGGCAGGGTCTCCAAGCAAGGTTTCCACCTCTGTCGGCCTAAAATACCGCGGATCGACTCTCACCACAGTGGTTCCAGGTTCGATCATGGTGCTGCTGTTATCTTCCGACCCAACATCCACGTCATTACCGTTTACCGTCTCCACAATACCCTTTTCATCAATACCGTGTCCCTCCCAGCTAAGCCCTATTCCAACTTCGGCAAAAGCAACCTCAACCAACTCTCTAACAGAGTGCTGCACCCCTGTGGCTATTACAAAATCTTCGGGTTCCGGCTGCTGCAGCATAAGCCACTGGGCCTCAACATAGTCCCTTGCATGCCCCCAATCCCGCATTGAGTCGAGATTGCCAAGGTAGAGGCTGCTTTGAAGACCGAGTCGTATCCTTGCTACTGCACGGGTGACTTTTCTGGTAACAAAAGTTTCTCCCCTTATAGGGGATTCGTGGTTAAAAAGTATTCCGTTACAAGCATAGATACCGTAAGCCTCGCGATAATTCACAGTGATCCAGTAAGCGTAGAGTTTTGCCGCGGCATACGGTGAACGCGGGTAAAAGGGAGTTGTCTCTTTTTGCGGAATTTCCTGTACCTTGCCAAACAGTTCCGACGTCGAAGCCTGATAGAAGCGGGTCTGTCTCTCGATGCCAAGTATCCGCAAAGCCTCAAGAATCCGAAGAGTGCCCAGCGCGTCAGCATTAGCTGTATACTCGGGAGTTTCAAAAGAGACTTGAACATGCGATTGTGCAGCAAGATTGTAAATTTCGTCCGGACGGACTTCTTGTATTACTCGGATAAGGTTTGTAGCATCAGTCATATCACCATAGTGCATCAAAAAACTAGGATTACTTTCATGGGGGTCCACATAAATATGATCCACCCTCTGAGTGTTGAAAGACGACGAACGCCGCTTGATTCCATGAACCACATATCCCTTCTCAAGCAAAAATTCGGCAAGATAAGCGCCGTCTTGTCCGGTAACGCCGGTAATTAGTGCAACCTTGGACATAAGAAAAACCTCCGTTATCCGGCAAAGCCGGAACTATTAGTTGTAATTGAAAACATAGGAATGCAAGGTAGATTAACTAATATTTTTACCAGTGGTCAATGACGAACGATTTAAGAGGCAACATTGAATTTCCAGTACGAGTATTTAGGGGCTGCAAGCAATAGCAAAACAGTCAAAAACACAAAGAGAAAACCCGATATTTTCTCGAAGCAAGTTCACATTGAGCAATTTAACGGCCATTTACGGCAATTGTCACAAACCGGTAAAAGCAGCTGTTTTTTACTATTTTAGCTTGCGTTCATTATATCTTAATGATTATAAACAGGTTCTTAAACTCCGTATCCGTATGAAGCAGATCAGTTCCCGGTGGCGGCAGAGCCTTGTGGCGATGAAAGTTTTATAAACATAGCACGAATCGCCTTGATCCGTTCAAACAACGGTGGGTGTGAGTAATGTAAGAAAACATAAAATGGATGAGGAGTAAGGTTGGTAAGGTTATGAACAGACAACTTCTTGAGCGCACTTATCAAAGGTTCGGTATCCCCGGTGGTCTCTAAAGCAAAGCGGTCAGCCTCATATTCGTTCTTTCGGGAAAGGATCTGCATAAGGACATTCAGTATCATTTCTATCGGGCTAAAGAGCAACCCGAAAAATATAAAACCGCAGTAAACGGAAGGCGTTTCTATATAAAAAGCATCGAAAAGGCCTTTGTGGCTGACAAATATTGAAAGCAGAAAAAGCATAATACCCATATGAACAATGCCGATCAGCATTGCCTGCAGAATGTGTTTCTTCTTATAGTGACCAATTTCATGAGCCATAATTGCAACCAGTTCCGGTACCGTATGTCTTTCTATCAATGTATCAAACAAGGCTATACGTTTATGCTTTCCAAAGCCTGAGAAAAAGGCATTGGACTTGCTGGATCTGCGGGAACCATCCATGACAAAAACATTTTCAAGAGAAAATTTGACCGACTCGGCATATTTTAAAATTGACTGCTTTAATTCACCATCCTCAAGAGGGTCAAACTTGTTAAATAACGGCATGATCCAGGTCGGAGCTATGAACTGAATAAAAAGAATAAAAATTGTTGCAGTAATCCAGCAATAAAACCATGCATTTGTTCCAAAAAATTCGAACAAAGCCAAAACAGCGGCAAGAAAGGGGCCACCGATAATGGTAAAGAGAAAAAAACTTTTAATCATATCAAGTATGAATGTTTTTGGGGTGGTCTTGTTAAAACCGAAACGTTCTTCAATAACAAAGGTGGAATAGATGGAAAATGGAAGGGCAATTACCATTTTAATAAACATAAGGAGCCCTATGTATAAAAGCCCTGTCATTATTGAACCAAAACCTAGCTCCCTTATCATAGTATCAAAATAATTAAACCCTCCTGAGAACCAGAACAGAAGCAGAACAATCAGGTCGAATAAACCTGTAACAAAGCCGAACTTCGTCTGAACTCTGGTATATTGCTGGGATTTTTTATAATCCTCGGCATCATAAAGGTCTTTGAGTTCCTCTGGCAGATCAGTGCCAAGGGCTTTCAGGTTCAAGATGTCAGAGACAAGCCCAAGGATATAGTTTAGAGCAAGTGCAACCAGTATGATCAGTGCATAAATGTTCATAAAAAGTTCCTTTTTTAGAGATAATCAGCTAGGTTTAAAAAATTAAAATATTACCTTAACTGTATCAAGATAACACATTGTTTAACTTAAATAAAAACTGATCTTGTCTTCTACTAAAAGAGACCTTGGAACCTGCTCTCATTTTTTTAACAATTTTTTTACATCAAAATCTTAGCACATACATTTAGAACAAATCGCTTTTAATTTGAATTTCAATATTTTTAAGTGCAATAAATGTTAATCTGATAATAAGAGTTCATTTATTTATCGTTACAACAAAAAACAGCTCAACCAGACAAGTAGAAACGGAGGAGGTCAAATTGATGGGCAGCTCTACATCATTAATTTTGTCAGTGTTGTTCGGGTCTATTGGGATGGGTTACTTTATTTATGGAAAAAAACAGCAGCATGGCGTTGCACTTTTAACCGGTGTTGCTTTATGTGCTTTTCCATATTTTGTCTCCAACGTATTTCTTGTTATTATCATTGGTGTTGTTTTAATGGCCTTGCCGTATTTTTTACGAGATTGAAAAAACTGAAACAGGAAAAATACAGTAACTCTTCGCTGATTAAGAAGTTGTTTGTTCTAAATATTCTCTGCATGCTATAATATTATTTATCAGGTTACGGGAATTCCGTGAGAATCGGAAGCGGACCCGCCGCTGTAAATCGGAACGAAATCCATCTTTGCCACTGTCTTGATATGGACGGGAAGGCTGGAAAGTAGGATGCCGAGAGCCAGAAGACCGGCCTGACCTGGAAGCAGAAAAAAACCTTGGAAAGCCTTCGCGGATAGAGGCTATGAGGAAACAACTTTCTCGTACGGGATAAACTGCTATGTGCCCGGCTTTCCGCCTGTTAACCCCAGGTGATAAAAGCCGGGTTTTTTATTGTCCATAAACAAGCAGAAAGGAGTATCGTTGGGAAAAATTATATTTGTGATCGGAGGCGCAAGAAGTGGCAAAAGTGCATATGCCATGAGCCGGGCAGACAAAGCAAGTGAAGGAAAAAGTTTTATCGCGACTGCTGAACCGTTTGATAATGAAATGAAAGAGCGCATTAAAAAGCACCGGAATGATCGCGGATCAGACTGGCAGACCATTGAAGAACCCCTTGATATTGTCGGTGCCCTAAGCCGAAACCGTAACACTAAAGGGCCTGTCATACTCGATTGCCTTACACTTTGGCTCTCAAATATAATGCGTCATAGAACAGATACGAAAACTTCATTCAAGGAACTGATCGAGGAATTGGGCCGAAACCGCTCAGCAGACCTTTTTATAGTATCAAATGAGGTGGGCATGGGAATTGTGCCGGAAAACAGACTAGCGCGCCAATTTCGCGACATGGCGGGTATGCTTAACCAGCGTGTGGCTGCCGCAGCCGATGAGGTTGTCCTGGTGGCAGCCGGAATTCCAATAAAAATCAAAGGTTGAATAAATATAATCGGAGGGCTATAAATGAATAATACGATCAAAACAACAATAGAATCAATACAGCCCCTTGAACAGGCCTGGTTTGACAAAGCCCAGGCACGCCTGAATATTCTCACCAAACCTCCTGGAAGTCTTGGCAGGCTTGAAGAGTTTGCAGGCAGGCTTGTAGCGATCACCGGCAACGAGATGCCGGAACCCCTAAAAAAAGCCGTCTTTACCTTTGCCGGAGACCATGGAGTTACCGAAGAAGGAGTCTCACTTTATCCCAAGGAAGTAACCCGGCAGATGGTTCTTAACTTTCTAAATGGAGGCGCCGGAATAAATGTGCTTGCCAGGCAGGCAGGCGCAGATGTGGTGGTGGTTGACATAGGCGTAGACCATGACTTCGGCCGGATTGAAGGCCTGGTTGTAAAAAAGATACTTTCCGGGACAAAAAATATGAGGCATGGACCGGCGATGACACGTGATGAGGCTGAAAAATGTATACTGGCTGGTATCGAGTTGGCAAAAGAGTACTCCTCTGCCGGTTACAATATCTTTGGTACCGGCGATATGGGCATAGCAAATACAACGCCTTCGGCCGCCATAGCATCAGTACTTACAGGAAGACCGCCTGCTGAAGTAACAGGCAGCGGAACAGGCATCGGAAGTGATGCACTTAAAAATAAAATTATTGTGATTCAGGAAGCGATAGAGGTGAACAATCCTGACCCAACAGATGCGGTAGATGTTCTTGCCAAGGTAGGCGGCGCTGAGATAGCCGGCATAGCCGGCCTCTGCCTGGGAGCGGCAGCCGATCGCAAACCCGTAGTGGTGGATGGATTTATCTCGACTGCCGGCGCGCTTATAGCCTGCACGCTTCAACCTGTCACAACCGAATACATCTTTGCGGCCCATAGGTCTGTGGAAGTGGGCCATGCAGCCATGCTTGATAAAATGGGGCTGCGACCGATACTCGACCTGGATATGCGGCTCGGCGAAGGTACGGGCGCTGCGCTGGCAATGATGTTGGTAGAGTCCGGCCTTAAAATCTACCGGGAAATGGCTACCTTTGAGTCGGCAGGAGTAAGTAGCTGAATGATGAATAGTGAAGCGTTAGTGGTGAAGTGAAACCTTTTCTGCTTGCCATCCAGTTTCTGACAGTTATACCGCTCAGGGTCAAAGGCGACGTCACCAGCCGTATGATGGGAAGAAGCATTGGCGCCTTTCCGCTGGCGGGGATGATTCAAGGCGTTTTTCTTGGGACAGCGGCGCCTTTACTGCTTGTTTTTTTTCCAGCCGCTCTGACAGCGGGACTTCTGGTTTCTCTTCTGGTTGTTACAAACGGAGGTTTTCACCTTGACGGATTGTCTGACACCCTTGACGCTATCTCAGTAAAAACATCCGGTGATGAAGCGGCCGATCGGAAAAAACGGCTTGCAATAATGAAGGACAGCACCACCGGCCCAATAGGAGTAATCGGTATTGTCCTTACACTTCTGCTCAAATGTATGGGAATTACGGCATTTATAGACTTAACCGGAAATGACTCCGGCCTGCTTTTTATGGCACTGTTTCTTATGCCTGTTTTCGGAAAATGGTCCATGGTGCCGGCCATTGTGAAAAACAAAGCCGCACGCACCCACGGCCTTGGAAAACTTCTGACCGACAATTCAGGGTGGCGTGAATTAGTTGGCGCAACCCTTTGGACAGCCGGAATTGCCGGGCTTCTTTTTTTACTTTTCGCGCCATATCCTTCGTCTAATCTGCCGTTACTTTTTTCGATGGCTGTTACAGGAATTATGGTCATCCTTTACCTGCTTGCCGAAGCAACTAAAAGGGTCGGCAAGAAAAAAACAGGCGGAATCACAGGTGACTTGCTAGGCGCTCTGAACGAAATCTCCGAGGTTGTGTATCTTCTTATGGTTACGGCATGGCTACAACACTCTACTTAATCAGGCACGGCGAGACTCAAAACGCTGACCAGCGTTGCTATAAGGGGCATATTGATGTACCTCTTTCGGCAAAAGGCGAAAACCAGATGAAAAAGGTAGCTGACAGAATTCGTAACGTACCGCTATCGGCAATATATACATCCGATCTTCAACGTGCGCGGCGGAGCGCTGAAATTGTGGCTAGGCCACACAACATAAAACCTGAGATCAAAAGTCCATTCAAAGAACGAAACTTTGGACGCTGGGAGGGACTTACATTTAATGAATGCAGAGAACGTTTCCCCGAGGAATTCAACGCATGGGTAAAAAACCCGGTCGAGGCTTCACCTGTTGGAGGCGAAAGCACTCTTGATGTGAAGAACCGGCTTGTTCCGGCACTTGAAAAACTACTTAAAAAACTGCGTGGTGAAACATTCTCTATTGTGGCCCACGGAGGGGTGAACCGGATAATTATTTGCCACCTTCTCGGCATGCCGCTTCAGAATATATTCCGTATTGAACAGAACTTCGGAGCTTTGAACATTATTGAAATATGGGAAGACGCACCAGTGGTAAAACTTATAAACGGCATCTGTTACAAGACAGATTAAACAAGCTAAAAAACTTTATTAAATAAGATATTAATAATACATATATCAACAATTACATTAATTATTTCTCGCCTTATTTATTACTCTTGCGGGGTCTACTTATGAGCACCAAAACTATCATGATACAAGGCACAGGCTCCGGCGTAGGCAAAAGCTTTATAGCCGCCGGTTTATGCAGAATCTTTTCAGACATGAAACTTCGCGTAGCACCGTTTAAAGCGCAAAACATGGCGCTGAACTCTTTTGTAACTCTTGAGGGAGGTGAAATCGGCCGCGCCCAGGCCTTTCAGGCTGAAGCCAGCCGTGTAGAGCCGCTAAATGACATGAATCCGGTGCTGCTTAAAACACAGTCGGATGCAGGATGCCAGGTGATTTTAAACGGACGGGTGCATTCATCTATGACAGCGCGCGAGTATTACGCCTTCAGAGAAAATGCCTGGATTACTGTAAAGGAAGCCTATGACAGGCTTTCACGGAAATTTGACGTAATTGTCCTTGAAGGGGCAGGAAGCCCGGCCGAAATAAACCTCTCAAAGGAAGAGATTGTTAACATGAATATGGCCTGCCACGCAAATTCTCCGGTACTTCTTGTCGGAGATATTGACAAGGGCGGAGTCTTCGCCTCGCTTTTTGGCACAGTAGAACTTCTGAACGGTGGAGGTTCAGACCTAATACGGGCCTTTGTTATAAATAAATTCCGCGGTGACAGATCGATTCTTGCCCCAGGGCTGGAAATCATCCATAAAAAAACAGGCAGGCCCGTAATAGGAGTGGTTCCTCATCTTGGAGACATGGCGATGCATGAGGAGGATGGTATTCCTGCAGGACGCATGCATTGGGCGGGAAATTATGACTCAGTTAGAATTGCGGTTGTGCGGCTTGCCTCCATCTCTAATTTCACAGACTTTGATCCGTTCATGTACGAAACTGACGTTGACATACACTACACGCTCGGAAAAAGCGACCTGGAACAGGCCGATCTTATAATTCTGCCGGGCACAAAAAATACAGTAAAAGATCTTCTTAAACTAAGAAAAACAGGAATCGACCTGGTAATCAGAGACTGCGCAAAACGAGGCAGACCTGTTATCGGCATATGCGGCGGGTACCAGATGCTCGGCCAAAAGATACTGGATCCGGACTGTATCGAAAGCCAGCACCCGGAGGTGAAAGGCCTGGGTCTTCTGGATACGGTTACAACTATCGAAAAGCAAAAGATCACGCGCCGGGTGACGGCAGATATCCTGCTGCCTCCACCTGGCATTAAAAACACGGCAAAAGCCATCCAGGGCTACGAAATACACCAGGGAAGAACCGAACATCTTAAGCCTCTTTTCGACCTGCATCCGGGCGGAGAAGGGAGTATACCTGACGGCGCCGCCAAAGCCGGAGTATGGGGCACATACCTGCACGGTATATTTGACAACGACACCTTCAGACGGGAACTTATAGACTCTCTCAGAAAAAGGAAATGCCTGCCCCCCTTGAGCGACACAATATCCTACGCTGCAAAAAGGGATGAGGCCATAAATCGTTGGGCGGAAGTGCTACGTGATAACCTGGATATGGAATTCATATTCGATACCGTGGGAGTTAAGTGACTTTAATGATAACAAACGCGGCCGGAGCCCTTGCCCTTGCATACCTGCTTGACCTGGCAATTGGTGATCCACGTTTTATCCCCCATCCTGTACGTTTTATAGGGGCTTCAATTAATGCTCTTGAAAAACGACTGATCTTTTTTTTAAAAATTTTTTTTAGGGAAAAAGAACTTTTTAGGAAACAATTTAGGAGGGGAACTGTTGAGCGCATAACCGGAACACTTCTGGTTATAATTATTGTCGTGGGAACGTGGGGCATTACCTTCTTTATAATTAATTATATTGCCTGGAACAGCACTTTTTTCACTGACATTCTGGGCAGCTTGTTTATTGTTTGGCTCATATCCACCACTTTAGCTACTCGTGAGCTTATAGTCTCGGTGCAAAGTGTAATTCAGGCTGTAAAACAGAATAATATTTCCACAGCAAGGAAATCACTCTCGATGATAGTAGGACGGGATACAGGAGAACTGGAGAACAGATCCATTCTTGCAGCATCTGTTGAAACCCTGGCTGAAAACGCCTCAGACGGAATAATAGCACCACTGTTTTATTACATGCTGGGCGGCCTGCCGCTTGCCATGGCATATAAAGCCGTCAATACCCTGGATTCTATGATCGGATACAAAAATGAAAAATATCTTAATTTTGGTTGGCCTGCCGCCAAACTTGATGATATTGCTAATTACATTCCGGCTAGAATCACCGGTCTTTTAATCGCTATATCAGCGGTCTTGGTTAAAGGGGTTGCGGCGCGGCAGGCACTTACCGTAATGCTTAAAGACGGAAATAAACATACCAGCCCAAACAGTGGAATTCCAGAGGCGGCAATGGCAGGCGCTCTTGGAGTAAAACTTGGTGGGCCGGCAACCTATAGCGGCTTGAAAATAGAAAAACCATCCATAGGCATCCCATGCAACAGGCTTACAACAAGTAAAGCTGAAACCGCCTTGATCCTGACAATTATCACATCTATTCTCGGCTTCAGCATAGTAACTATTCTTCTACTTATAAGAGAATCATTATGAGCAGCCACGAAACAGAACATGGAGGAGATATTTACTCTGCAGCCGAGGCTCTTAAAAAAATACCAGCCAACCGTATAATTGATTTCAGCGCCTCTA
>JALUUO010000040.1 GCA_027021335.1 Nitrospirota bacterium | reverse complement strand
TTCTGAATTTTTTGTTTACTTTTCTTCAGAACTTTGCTATATTTCTTTATACGTTTTTTGCTCACTTGAAAAGCCCCTTTCTTTGGTTTGTACCTTGTTTGGTCGCAAGTATTATAACCAATAAAAAAGGGGCTTTTCACGTTTTTATTCGCGAAAAGGCTTCATGACACGCTTGTATAAGGTCTAAACTGTTACTCGACTCTTATCCCATTTTCATTCCGGGCCGTAATCTGTGTCCTTGCAGAAAAGAGCGTATATGCATAGGTTTTTTTCCTGCCGGTTGTATTTCTTTGATCGACAGCAGCCCTGCACCGGTTCCCACGATCAGGGTTTCTTTGCCTGCCTCAACTATTTCGCCTGGAGGCGCCTGTCCTTTTACAGCCTCTGAAGCTATTAAACGAAGCTGTTTTTCATTAAGATATGTGTACGCTACCGGCCATGGATAAAGGCCGCGGATGCGGTTATGAAGGAGTTCGGCGCTTTGAGACCAGTCGAGGAGCCCGTCCTTTTTTTTCAGCATAGGGGAGTAGCTTGCGTATCTGTTGTCCTGAGGCTTTTGTGTTATCTTGTTGTTAACAAATGCGTTAAGAAAATCAGGCAGCATTTCAGCTGCTGCATATGAAAGTTTTTCCCCCAGTGTTTCTGCATTATCGCTTGGTGCTATTTCGAGGGTTTGCCTGGCGAGTATCGGGCCTGTGTCTATACCTTTGTCCATCTTTATCATAGTTATGCCGGTTTTTGTGTCGCCGTTTATAAGCGACCAGTTGATCGGAGCCGCACCCCTGTGTTTGGGAAGCAGTGACGCATGAACATTGATGCATCCAAGTCTTGGAAGGTCCAGTATGCCGGAAGGTAGAATGTTTCCGTATGCGGCTGTCAGAATCAGGTCCGGCTTCAGCCCTGAGAGAATTTTAATAAATGCCGGATCTCTCGTTTTTTGTGGTTGTAAAACCGGAATTCCCAGAGACTCGGCAAGAATTTTTACAGGAGGAGGAGTAAGTGCCTTGCCTCTGCCCCTGGGGCGGGTGGGTTGTGTTACTACAGCGCTGACCGGAAATATATCGGAAAGAGCATGTAGAATCGGAACTGCAAACTCAGGGGTGCCGAAAAATACAGTCTTTATAGGTTCAGTCATCAGCTCTTAGAAGACTACGGTTTAAGCGCGAGCCAATTCTTTTTTGTACTTACGTTTAAACATATCTTTTTTGACCGAGCCTATCCGGTCGATGAAAAGCAGGGCGTTTAGGTGGTCTATTTCATGCTGAATAGCCCTGCTTAAAAGACCGTCGGCTTTCAATTGGGTCTTTTTACCGTCTCTGTCCGTATAGCTCACAACAAGTTGAGCCGCGCGCTTTACCTCATAGTAATATCCTGGTATGCTCAGGCAGCCTTCTTCTGCCGTTTCTTCCCCTCCGGATGTCTCTACAATTTCCGGGTTGATTAATACATAGAGGTTTTCCGGTTCTTTTCCAGACGTTATGTCGATTACGCAAAGCCTGAGTGAAACCCCCACCTGCGGAGCTGCCAGACCCATTCCAGGTGCGTCATACATGGTCTCAACCATATTATCGATGAGTTGCTGCAGAGCTTCATCCTGTGTGTCTTTCACAGGAAGAGCCTTTTTTCGAAGAATCTTATCCGGGTATTTTTTTATTTCAAGCAGAGCCATGTATTTATTCTAACATGCGTTAAGGCCGTCTTGACAAATCCGGCCAGTTGTGGCATCTTGACAGGTCATGATAGACGTATGTCTATTAAATTTTTCCTGAAAAGGGGAGGTATCGAAACAAGTATGAAAAAAATACTGGCTTTAGTTGTTTTTATGTTAGGAATGGTAATGGTCACGCCTCAAGTTACTGAGGCGGTTCCGAGTTATGCAAAAAACCTTGGAGTTGATTGTACTGCTTGCCATACCATTTGGCCACAGTTGAATGCATTCGGCAGGGACTTTTTAACAAAGCTCGGAGCACCGTTGAACCAGAAGAAATTCGGAGACATGTCGCTTAGTGATGCGCCTGTTTCTGTAAGATTGAATTTCAGGCTGTTCGACAAAAAAATAGCTAAAGCTGGAGATAAGCCATTAAAAGAACGTTCACTTCACGAGGGAGAGATCATCTTCACAGGCAGAAGCTCTAAACTGTTCTATTTTACGGAACTTGAAAGTGAGGATGAGTGGGGCAACAAAGAATACCGGGAACAACATAGCCTTGAATCCAAGCCAGGCTTTGAAATTCAGTTAGCCTCTGGTTATGCAGGATACCAGTTTATGAATGAAGTCAACATACTTGCCGGGTATTCGTCTCCATTTACTTTTGACGCTAACGATACGGTTCATCACCACAAGGTTCTCAGGCGACAGTGGAGTGCTGCAGATCCAAAGAAAGGCAAGGTTACACCTGGTGAGAGTCAGATGATAGCTGTTGCAGGTAAAGTGGCTGGTGCAGCAACCTATATCCTTGCATTTCATGGTGACGACGGTAACCTGGAAGGCGTGGATCCAAGAAACGTAAGTGTCCGCCTTGCATATGATTTTCTTGGACAGACCGTGGGTGGTTACTACACAAATGGCAATGGCTTTGATGAAAGTGCAGGTAAATCACTTGACGACTATATCCTTTGGGGTGTGGATGCCCGCCTTGATGTCGCAGGTGTGAATGTTATGATGCTCTATGGTGTCAGGGATGAAAAAGGACAGGAGCAGTTGGACAACTTTTCAATCGAGGCAAACAAAACCTTCGGACAGTTCACTCCAGTTATCAATATTGATACATACAAAGTGACAGATCGTATAACTGAAGGGTCCTTGGCATTAGCATATGCCTGGAAACCTAATATGAGACTGACAGCATCTGTGGAAGGGACGATTGATGCACCCGGTAATCCGGAAGATAGACGGTTTGTGCTTTATGGAGACGTGGGCTTTTAAATAAGTGCTATTAAATTTTTAACGGGTTACAAAGCGGGTATCTAACTTAGGTGCCCGCTTTTTTTAACCTAGGCCCTTAAGAATCAGGAAAATGCCGAAGGCCGTAAGAAAGCACGCGGGCAGGGTGAAAATCCAGGCCATGACTATCTTGCCGGCAACTCCCCAACGTACGGCGGAAAGCCTCTTGGTTGCTCCAACTCCCATTATGGAAGACGTGATAACATGCGTGGTACTCACAGGCATTCCGCTGAGGCTTGACCCCATTATGACTGCTGAGGCTGCCGTTTCCGCCGCAAAGCCGTGAACCGGCTCAAGCTTAAGCATATTTACTCCCACGGTCCTAATGACCTTCCATCCGCCCAGGGCTGTTCCAAGACCCATTGCCAGCGCGCATATCAGTATTACCCAAAACGGAACTTCTATGTTTTGTATGTAGCCGCCGCTGAAGAGCGCAAGCGTGATTATACCCATTACTTTCTGGGCGTCGTTACTTCCATGACCAAAGGCCATAAAGCTGGAGGAGAGAATCTGAAGGCGCCCGAAGTGTTTGTTAAGTTGACCTGGCGAGAAAGTACCAAAGAGTTTCAATATGCTCATCATAAGTATGTAGCCTATAAGCATACCCAGAGGCGGCGAGATAAGAAGGGCGAGAAGTATTTTTTTAAGTCCCGCAATATTTAATGCCGCAACACCTCCATGTGCCATGGCAGCGCCCATAAGGCTGCCTATAAGTGCATGTGAGGCGCTGACCGGCATTCCAAGCCATGTCATCCCCCAGTTCCATAAAAAACCGGCGAGCAGGGCTGATACTACAACTACGCTAACTATCGCTGAGGGGTCGACCACATTCTTGCCTATGGTTTTGGCCACGGCTGTTGTGGCAAAGGCTCCGGCTATATTCATGGCAGCGGCAAGTAGAACGGCTATTATCGGGCTGAGAACTCTTGTTGATACAACTGTGGCTATCGCATTGGCAGAATCGTTCCAGCCATTGCTTATGTCGAATAAAACAGCAACTATTATAGTAAAAATGACTAAATCAGCCATGCTTTAAAATAATAGCTTCCAGTGTGTTGGCCACGTCTTCGCACCGGTTTGCAGCTTCCTCCAGATGTTCGTATATATCTTTCCATTTAATTATTAAGATGGGGTCAGGCTCTTTTTCGAACAGCCTGGCAAGAGCCGCTTTGTAATTGCGGTCGATCCTGTTTTCGAGCCTGTTGATTTCAATGCACAAGTCCTGTACGTGTTCGTATTTTTTATTCCGAAGTTCTGTGATCGCCCTGTTTATAACATCTACAGTGCGGTCTAAGTCGCCGGCAATTGATAAGGCGTCTTCGCTGGGCTTGGAGATGTTAAAAATCTTGATGCGGTCGGCCACAGCCCATACTAGGTCTAAAATATCGTCCATACGGCTGGCCAGGGCATGTATGTCTTCCCTGTCAATAGGGGTGAGAAAGGATTTATTGAGCTTTTTCATCACGTCATGGGTTAACATGTCTCCATCCTGCTCTGCATTGTATATTTTCTGGACCCGGTCCTCGATATCCTTGAAGTTCTTTAAAAGGTCAACCAGTAGTGCTGTAGCGTGGGAGGCATTGCTTGCCATTTGATCGAATATCGCGAAGAAATCGGTTTCTTTCGGGAAAAATTTCATAATATGTATTACCCCCTTTAAAAATGAACCAGCTTACCAAAAAGCCTTAAAGCTGTCAATTTTTTGCATATATAGGGTGAAGCTATAATGAGTTTATCGGCTGACAGGATTCTAAACTATATGTCAAAAGATGCTTTTGTGCAGAAATCATGTTGTGAACGGAAGGTTTTTGTTTACGATAACCTGGAGTCAACCAATACTCACGCTATGTTTCTGGCCTCTAAAGGAGAGCAGGAGGGGACAGTTGTAATAGCCGATTCGCAAACTGCCGGCAGAGGCCGTTTCGGCCGTATCTGGATATCTCCTTCTGGGGTGAATTTATACATGAGTGTGATTCTCAGGCCTCCGGTGCCGGCCGGAAAAGCCTGGATATTGACTCTTCTTGGTACAATGGCCGTGGTTGGGGCTATAGAAAAACTGGCCGGACTAAGGGCTGACGTAAAGTGGCCGAATGATGTTTTTCTGAATGGTAAAAAAACAGCAGGTGTGCTTGCCGAAACTTCAAGCGGTTCTGGAAATACAATTAATCATCTGGTTCTCGGTATTGGAGTGAACCTGAACCTGGATGTCCGGGACCTTCCGGAGAACCTCCGTAATATTGCAACCTCGGTTAAGGCTCACTGTAAAAGAAAAATCGACCGCTCCCTGTTTACAGCGGAGCTTCTTAACAGACTGGATAATATGTATGCGGATTTTACCTTACAAGGTCCTGTGAATATAATAGAAAGTTGGAGTAACAAATCGAAGCAAACTCATAACTTATGATTCTTGCAATTGATATAGGCAATACAAATATGGCCGTAGGATTGTTTGACGGTTTTAATCTTTTTAGAAAAAAAAGTTTCCGGACGGACAGTCTTGTTGATGAAAATGCGGTCCTAAAGGTGCTTAAAGGGTTTCGCTCTGCCGGCGTTGATGGGGTAATAATTGCTAGCGTTGTTCCAAGGCTTAGCCGGGTAGTGGCTCGGGCCGTCAGTGTATTGTATGGCGTAACTCCTCTTAAGGTCACACGCAGAATGAATACAGGACTTCGAATAAAAATCGATAATCCGGCTGAACTCGGGGCTGACCGGATAGTAAATGCGGTTTACGGATTTCATGTATACGGAGGCCCTCTTCTGCTTATCGATTTCGGTACGGCAACTACACTTTGTGCCGTCACTGCTTGCGGAGACTATATAGGCGGAGCTATAATGCCCGGCATCGAGCTGTCCGCTGATGCCCTGGCACAAAAAGCGGCCCGATTGAATCGAATTTCCCTGGAAGGCCCTTTACCGGATATAGGTAAGAATACTGTTGAAAGCATGCGGTTGGGCCTGATAGAAGGGCATGCCGGAGCGGTTTTGCATGTGGCTAAAAGGATACTGCCCCACCTTGGTCGTAAGAAATCCACCGTAGTTGCAACCGGCGGACTTGCCTCTGTTATGGCTGAGCGGATACCTGTTATTGATACCGTTGATCAGGATCTTACGCTTAAGGGATTATGTTACCTGGCTCAAGGATACGATTGATGCATCGATATAAAAAAGTTCGTATCTGTTCACATTGTGCAGTTGTCAGGGGGCAGGAAAAGCTATGAATTACAGGTTCTATCCATATTCCTGTACCCTGTGAACGGATATAAAAGTTCCAGCTCTGCCTGAAAATGCATTTGTTTAATGTATAATATTGATATACATATACATTTTGAGGCGACCGCCACAGTGATCGATTTGAGATATAAGATGAATGAATTGATAAAAGCTCCTGATCTAAACGAAGAAGTAGCTGCTTTATATCACGGCAAAGTCAAAGGCGTAATTGTTCCTGCAAGAGAGTCCACAAAGAAAAAAAATCAAGGAACATCCTTTTTTTGCTATGGCAAAGGATGTTCAAAAAACAGTAGCTGACGAAATGAATGAACTGGGAACGGATGATGAGATAACAACCCTACTTTGCCATCGTTGAAATAGTTTAGAGGATGTTGAAAAGGAAGGTAACTTGAAAATGTCAAAAAAAACTGTAGTACAAGTCAAAAATCCAAAATCCGGTCACTATGTAAAAATTGACAGATCCGTAGGTAAAATTCTTTCACATAAGAAAAGTGAAGGTCCTTATAAAAACGTGCCTATAGCTAGAAAGCGGGAAACATGATTTTATACAAGCCGTCTGACGGCGATGTTCAGTCAACAAAAATTAAATATCGCCCAAAAACATGCTTTGTTATGACTCAATTGGGGACACCAGTTCCAAGAGGAGTAAAGAATGTCAGGAAAAAACTTGTAAAACTTCTTTCCGAATATAAAATGAAAGAAATTGATGCCGGCAGTGAGATAACAGGAAAGGATTTTTTATTAAAAATTTGGCGAATGATAGTTACTGTACCACTGGGTATTGCCATTATTGATGATAATATGTCATCGCAGACTTTGTGCAATATTTTTTATGAAGTGGGCCTAATGCAAGCTTTAGGAAAAGAAACGGTTGTAATAAAAACAAAAAAGGCGAAGGTTCCATCAGATTTTGTTAGGACTGAATATATTAAATTTGACGATAAGTTTGAGGGAAACCTCAAAAAATACCTTGTTACTTATTTTGAACTAGCAGACTACTATGAAACTGTTGCAGATCAACTCGAAAGAAACCCATTGCTGGCAATAGATTATTTACGACGTGCATATCTTATTACAGGAAATAAAAGCTTGAAAGGTAAAGCCAAGAAATTACATAAAGAGGCCGCTTTGGAAGACCGGGCTAAAAATAGTGTAGAACAGTTATTGGTTGATTTTTGAAAATTGCTAATCAGACGCTTAAAGAGACATCTGGAATGCGTTTACCTAAATGGATAGCAGAAGAGACACGTAAGAGCAGGGGAGGGCGTGAAGTCAAAAAAAGGCTTCGAAGTCACGGCCTGCACACTGTCTGTGAAGAGGCCCGATGTCCAAATCAAGGCAGGTGCTTTAGTAAGTCTACAGCAGCGTTTCTTATACTTGGAGACAATTGCACAAGGCGGTGCGGCTTTTGTGCCGTTGGGCATGGAGCCCTGGAACCTGTTGATCCGGATGAGCCCAGGCGGGTTGCCGAGACTGCAAAGGAATTGGGTCTGAACTATGTTGTTGTAACATCTGTGACAAGAGATGACCTGCCTGATGGTGGAGCAGGACAGTTTGCCGAAACCATAAGGCAGATCCGGCGTTTTACTCCGGAAGCAAAGGTCGAGGTGCTGATTCCGGATTTCAAGGGTGACGAAAGGGCTCTTGAAATTGTACTGTCGGCATGTCCGGATGTTTTTAACCATAATATTGAGACAGTTGGACACCTTTACTCATTAGTTCGTCCACAGGCTGATTACAGGCGTTCTTTGGGTGTGCTCAAATCTGCTAAGAAAATCAGTCCAGGTATCACTACAAAGTCCGGACTTATGGTTGGACTTGGCGAGTCATTTGAGGATGTTAAGGCTGTTCTTAAAGATCTTAGAACCACGGATTGCGATTGCTTGACAATAGGCCAGTACCTGAGACCACGCAGGTCTAATCTGCCGGTGAAAGAATACGTAAGACCCGAGGTTTTTAAGGAGTACGGATTGTTGGCGAAAACTATGGGATTCAAGAAGGTGTCATCAGCGCCTCTTGTCAGAAGTTCAATGGATGCAGAGGAGCTCACTACATATGCATGAGTTTGTCAGAGTTAAGCGGTTACCTCCATATGTGTTTTCTATTGTTAATGCAATAAAAATGGAGGCGCGCAGGCGAGGTGAGGATATAATTGACCTGGGGATGGGCAACCCGGATCTGCCTACGCCTCCGCATATAATTGATAAGCTTTGCGAGGCTGCGCGTAACCCGCGTAATCATCGTTACTCGGCCTCAAAGGGAATAACACAGCTCAGGTGCGCTATATCCGAATGGTACAAGCGGAGGTATGATGTTGATATAGATCCTGAAACAGAGGCTGTTGCCACCATAGGTGCGAAAGAGGGTTTCAGTCACTTGATGTACGCTATGGTTGGACCAGGTGATACGGTTTTGTGCCCTACACCTGCATATCCTATTCATCCTTATGCATCTATTCTTGCGGGTGCCGAGGTTCGCAGTATTCCGACAGGCAAAAAATATGATTTCTTCGAGGAGATGGAGAAGGCCTATAAAAACACGTGGCCCAGGCCTAAAGTTCTTGTTCTTAACTTTCCGCATAATCCGACCACCGAGGTTGTGACTCGAGATTTCTTTGTGAAAATAGTGGGTTTTGCAAAGGAAAATAACATTATTGTTGTGCATGACTTAGCATACGCAGATCTATTGTACGATGATTACAAAGCTCCGAGTTTTCTGGAGGTCCCTGGAGCCAAAGATGTTGGTGTAGAGTTTTTTTCTCTGACCAAGAGCTATTCTATGGCCGGATGGCGGGTGGGGTTTTGCTGTGGCAACAGGGAGGTGGTTGGAGCCCTGACAACCATAAAGAGCTACCTGGATTACGGGATGTTTCAGCCCATACAGATAGCCGCAATTGTAGCGCTCAGGGGGCCACAGGACTGCGTCGAAAATATGCGTTTGATTCATCAATCCAGGCGAAACTCGCTGATCGAAGGGCTGAACCAGGCGGGCTGGCATGTTGAGCCCCCAAAGGCCACTATGTTTGTCTGGGCTGAGATTCCGGATGCCTTTAAAAATATGAAGTCACTGGAATTCACGAAGTTTCTTCTACGCGAGTCGAAGGTGGCGGTTTCGCCCGGTATTGGTTTTGGCGAAGAGGGGGACGACTATGTGCGTTTTGCCCTTGTTGAGAATGAACACCGCATAAGGCAGGCTACCCGGGGAATAAAGAAAGTACTGTAACTTGTTGCTTTTGCCCGAAAATCGTCCTATAATTTCACTATGTTTCAGGTGAGTGCCGGGGAGGTTTGGAAAATGGCGAGAGAACCTAAAGTTTTAAGTATGAAATGTGATGTCTGTGGTACGAAAATAGTGGTTTCAACCTCTGCTGAGTGTAGGCTTGAGCCGATATACTGTTGTGGGTTGGAGGTTGTCAGTATGGAGACCTCCACGAAAGATGTTTCCACCGGTAATACAGAGGCCGGGAAGAAGTAAGACTTAACTAGAGTGCAATAGCCATAGGGAATATTTTTTGTCAACTACTCCTGCTTTTCAAAACACATTATCTCAAACTTTGCTGTCACGTGACCTTTTAAACCGTTTTCTCGCCAGAGAGAGAATGTTGCTCGGCCCATATGCCACACCCAGTGAGATGTCGGTAAGACGTTTTCCTGATAAGGCATCCTCGTCGGACTTCAGGACCTCTTTCGCGATTGATGCTGATAGAATACTGCATTCGCGGTCTTTCACCAGGTATATTGATAAAACGCAGGTATTTTCTCTCCAGGAAAACGACAATATTACGCGGAGAGTTATACATATTCAGCTCTTATCCAAGATCGCCCGCACAATTGGCCGGGTTTTACGTCTTAACGAGGACCTGATCGAGGCCATAGCCTTGGGGCACGATATAGGGCATTGCCCTTTTGGCCACACCGGTGAGGCTATACTGTCGCAACTCTGCATCCGTAGCGGGATCGGAAGCTTTCATCACAACCTTCAGAGCCTCCAGGCTCTTGATCGCATAGAAAAGCAGGGACAGGGACTTAACCTGTCTCTTCAGGTGCTTGATGGCATAGTTTGTCATGATGGTGAAACCCATATGGCAGGCATTAAGCCTGAACAGGGAAGAACCTTGGATGAGTTGAACGCTCTTGCATACAAAAAACGTTTTGATAAAAACACCCCCATGAATCCGATGACAATGGAGGGATGTCTGGTTAAGCTTTGTGATACGATCAGCTATATCGGCCGGGATCTTGAAGACGCAATTCGCCTGAAACTGGTTAAACGCTCGGAGCTTCCTGTTGAAGTTACCAGAGTGCTCGGAGATACTAACGGCAAGATCGTATATAGACTGGTTGAAAGCCTTATCGAAAACAGTCTTGATAAGGATATGCTCTGCTATGATTCAGAGGTAGGGGAGGCTCTTAGGGAACTTAAAAAGTTCAACTATCAAAAGATATATCTTAATCCCCAGATAAAGACGGAAGAAAAGAAGGTTAAGCGCACATTTGAACTTGTTTTTGAACACCTGTTGGCAGATCTTGACGAAGGAAGACAAGGGTCTCCTATCCAGGAGTTTCTTGAAGACATGGAGAGTTCCTACCTGCAGACGACAAGCAATGCTGAAAATGTCCGCGACTATATTGCGGGTATGACCGATGACTATTTCATCTATACCTTTAACAGGTTATTCGTTCCGGAAAAATTTCCGCGCAAGTTTTAAATTAATTCCCGGATTAAGCGGCTCTTCACAAAGAGATTAATTTGGGTTGGGTGAAAATAAGTAAAGAAGTTGTGTTAGTTTACATCCGTTAATTTGTCTGCAAAATCGTCTGTAAAATCCCCTGCAAGTTCGTTGGAAAAAGGCCTGTTTGAACTGGTGTAAAAGTATATTAATGCTGTAATCATAACCAGGCCTAGAAAACGGTTGCAGACGAATGAAACCGGAATGCTTAGCAATGGGCCTATAAGAGGAATAATTCCAAGTGGGATAGTAATAAGCATCACGCTGCAAGCGGCCAGCAGGTAGATGCCTGTAACTGCCAGCAAGAATAGTATTGAGCTGGGTTTGCGCTGTATAAAAGCCAGAGATTTCTTAAATGCGGCTATTGCCTTTATATCGTCAACCACCAGTGCTACAAGTGAAAAGGCGCCTGCGACCGCTAGAAGAGTAAAACCCGCCAAGGCGACTGAAGCCATAAGCAGTGATATAAATATCCCGATGAAATAGACCGTTCCTGATTCGGATGACAACAGAGGAAGTATAAACACAGATCCAATACCAGCCATTATACTTATACATATCATGAGCGCGATCAGCATAAGTCCGAGTAAAAACGTAAGCCACAGTATTCTTCCAAAAAAACGGTTCCCCTCGCTTATAAAAGACGAAAATCCGAACCTGTAGTTCTTTTTCCTTACAGCTTTTTCAAGCGTACCCATTGTGGCTCCAAAGATGTAAAGAGCTACACTGCTCACAATAGTAAGGTACAATAAAAGTGCCAGGATTGCCACGGCAAGTCCGGCCAGATTTTGGACAAGAAGATTCTCTATATTGCCGAAGGCATTGATAGGATCACTTATGTTTTGCATGTTCAGGTCCATGCTTCCGGCAAATATAACCGCAAACGGGATTGCAACGAGTATTATGAATCCAAATGCATAAAAAAACAGAAGAACAAAGTGTATCAGCACGATCTGCCAGTTTTTGGCTGCCGGGCCGATACTTTTTTTAATCGTGTCAATAACCATAAGCATGCCGCTCTTCCACTTCGCAGCGTTCGTAAACATCTTGAGGCAGTTCAAGTATAAAACGTGATGGGTTAAAGAAGCTCAGGCCGTCATAGCCGCTTGAGCTTCCGGGGCAGAGCATATACAGGTCGTCCCTGGCCCGTGTGGATGCTACATAAAAAAGCCGCCGCTCCTCTTCATCATCATCCGGGCTGCTGGCTTTTGGTGATGGAAAGCGCCCTTCGCATAACCATATCAGAAACACAGACGACCATTCCAGACCCTTGGCCTGATGTACCGAGGTGAGTATCACTCTGTCTTTTTCTACCGAACCATCTGTATCTTCCTCTCCCATGGTGCCAAGAAGAGCAAGTTCGCTTAGCAGTTCCTCTGTGTTGCTGTATCCCCGGGAGTATTCGGCAAGTTGTTCGATGTCTTCAATCCTGGAGTTTGCGTTAGGATAAGTTGCAATTAGGTGTTTATCGTAGCCGCCTTTAACAAGAATTTCCCGGATCATTTCCGATGGCTGTTCAAGAAGCTCAGGCTGTTTCAGTTTGTTGAGAAGTTCAAGGAAAAGATCGAAACTGGCACGCATGTTTTTTCTTTTTGTAAACTTGCCGGCTGCACCGTTTATTATTGCCTCCAAAGGATCATCCATGCCGAGCGCTGCCATGGTTATTTTATGCGCTGTAACCCTGCCTACTCCAGGCATAAGTTTCAGTACACGCATCCATGCCAGTTCGTCTGAAGGATTTACGACTACTCTCATATAGGCTGTAACATCCTTTACATGGGCCTGCTCGAAAAAGCGCAGGCCAGAGCGTATTTCGAAAGGAATGTTGTGTTTGGTAAGCTCCATCTGTACTTCCATGGAGTGATAATGTGACCTATAGAGCACCGCCATTTCAGAGAAAGGTTTTCCTTCAGCGTGCATATCCCTTATGCGCTGAACTACGAACCTGGCCTGTTGATAAACATCTCGTACAGGCAGAAGTGACGGCATATCCCCATCCGGACGGACGGCATGCAGATTTTTAGCAAACTGTTTCCGGTTGATTCGTATACTGGAATTTGCCAGAGAAAGTATCTGGGGTGTGGATCTATAGTTTGTGGTAAGCTTAAACAGTTTGACGTCAGGGTAACGCTTTGGAAATGAGATGATATTTGCAAAGTTTGCACCCCGAAAAGAATATATTGACTGAGCATCATCGCCGACCACAAAAATATTTCCATGGACAGAGGCCATAAGGTCTATAAGTTTTGATTGGACATGGTTGGTGTCCTGATATTCGTCCACAAGAATCTGTTGGAATTGTGATCCGTAACGCTCAAGTATTTCAGGGTGTTCTTCAAGCAGCCGCAGCCAGTTTGTCAGAAGGTCGTCGAAGTCCATTAGATTGAGCTCCGCCTTTTTTGATTTGTAGAGCGAAGCTATTTTTACAATCTTGTTTGTCAAGCCGATAAAATGAGGCATACGCTCTTCGATCACCTGTTCGAGTGTCTCACCGGTATTTACCGACAGGCTTACTATGCTGTGTAGAACACCGGCTTTGGGGAGCTGCCATTTTTTTCGGTTAATTCCGAGCTCACTGACACATGCTTCAACCAGGTCTTTTGAATCTTCTTGGTCCAGGATCGAGAAGTTCAGCTCGTAGCCCAGAAGGTTCGCATGCCTTCGCAGTATTATGTTGCCTATATGGTGAAATGTTCCGCCCCAGAGGCCGCGAAGATTGGTTTTTAAAACACTTTCAACTCGTTGAAGCATCTCTCTCGCGGCCTTATTGGTAAATGTAACAAGAAGTATTGAGCTAGGCGGCATACCGGATTCTATGAGTCTGGCTACGCGGTAGGTTACTGTTCGTGTTTTACCGGTTCCGGCTCCTGCCAGCACAAGTATGGTTCCGTCTGTGCAGGTCACAGCTTGGTACTGTTGAGGATTTAACTCTTGCTCGTAGTCAATGTTGAACTCGGTGATAGGATCGCTTGTGAGAACGTATTTTTTCACTGGATTTTACTGTCGTTTATCTGCTGCTCATGATTTTTTTCTATGGTATAGTCGACTGTTATCTTCATGTCTTTTCTTAGGGAATGAAAAACGGAACAGTACTTTTCGTGCGAAAGCGATATAACACGGTCCATTTTTTTGGGTGTTATATCTTTTCCGGCTATTGTTATATGCATATGCATTGCTTTGTAAAACTGTGGCGGGGTTGGATTGCGATCACCCGAAATATCAATTTTAAACGATGTTACATCGACCCGCATCTTTTTAAGAAAGGATAAAACATCTATGCCCATACATCCGGCAAGGCTGAGCATGAGTGACTCTGTGGGCATGCAACCCCATTCCACCTTTGCATCAAAGTCTATCTCGTATCCGCGCTGGGTTCTGCCTACAAATATCAGGTCTTTGTCCCAGGTAAGCGTGGCTTTATTGGCTGTAGAGATTGTCTGCTTATAGTCTTTCAGCCCCTCCTTGAGGTCTTGTTCTTCTTGAGTTTGTTCTTCGGTCATAGGTTATCGTGCACTCCTTCTTAAATAGGCTTGTAAATTAGAGACTTCAGAAGTTCTATATGTGATAATTCTGCATGGATCTGACGGTTACTCCCTTTCGGAGCATCACCTCAAGAGCGTCGGCAGCCGCCTTGCTTCCCGCAATGGTTGTGGTGTATGGGATCTTATGCTCTAGAGCGCTCTGTCTTATAGAGAAAGAATCCTGCTGCGCTTTTGCTCCGGAAACAGTGTTTATCACATAGCTTATCTGGCCGTTCTTTATGTAGTCCACAATATGAGGCCGGCCCTCGGCCACCTTGTTTACTGTCTCTACCTCGAGGTTATGTTTTCTCATATGGGCTGCCGTCCCTCTGGTAGCCATAATGCTGAAGCCAAGATCAAGGAGTTTTTTTACCACAGGAACAACCAGAGGCTGGTCTTTTTCTTTTACGCTTACAACAACTTTCCCCTTGCTTGGCAGCACATTATAGCCTGCGGCCTGTGACTTGAAATAAGCACGGCCAAAGTCCTCATCTATACCCATCACTTCGCCTGTGGATTTCATCTCCGGCCCAAGCAGAGTGTCTACTCCATGGAAACGGTCGAATGGAAATACCGCCTCCTTTACCGCGAAATGACTTATGGGCTTTGGAGTGAATAACTTCTGCTCTCGAAGCGAGACGCCGGCCGAGACTTTTGCGGCGACCTTGGCAAGCGGTACGCCTGTGGCCTTGCTCACAAAAGGCACTGTCCTGGATGCCCTGGGATTAACTTCCAGTACGTATATCTCGCCCTCCTTTACGGCAAATTGAACATTCATCAGACCTATCACTTCAAGTTCCTTAGCCATAGCCACTGTCTGGGCTTTTATCCTTTCAATGACATCAGGCGAAAGTGAGTAGGGTGGAAGCGAGCATGCCGAGTCTCCGGAGTGAACACCGGCCTCTTCTATATGCTCCATCACTCCGCCGATTATCACATCTGCCGCGTCCCCCACCGCGTCCACGTCCACCTCAATTGCGTCTTCAAGGTACTTGTCGACAAGTACGGGGTGTTCCGGAGAAATCCTAACCGCACGTTCCATGTAGTTTGCAAGGCTTGATCTGTCATAAACTATTTCCATCGCTCTTCCACCAAGCACGTATGATGGGCGAACCATTACAGGATAGCCTATTTCTTCAGCTATAGCCAAAGCTTCGTCAGCGTTAAATGCCGTGCCGCTTTCCGTCTGTTTAAGACCGAGTTTTTCCAGTAGTTCCTTGAAACGCTTTCTGTCCTCGGCCCGGTCTATCGAATCTGACGAGGTGCCAAGAATCTTTACTCCCTCCTGCTCAAGCGGCACGGCGAGTTTAAGCGGTGTCTGGCCTCCGAACTGGACGACAATACCTTCAGGATTTTCAAGCCTGACTATTGCCAGCACATCTTCCAGGGTCAGCGGCTCAAAGTATAGCCGGTCAGCGGTGTCATAGTCGGTGCTTACAGTTTCGGGGTTGCAATTGACCATGATTGTTTCGTATCCAAGCTCCTTGAAAGCCAGCACCGCATGCACGCAGCAGTAATCGAACTCTATGCCCTGCCCGATGCGGTTGGGTCCTGAGCCCAGAATAATCACTTTTTTTTGTTTGTTCGGAGCTGCTTCACACTCAATTTCGTATGTTGAGTACAGATAAGGTGTAAATGCCTCGAACTCGGCTGCACAGGTGTCCACACGTTTAAATACAGGCAGAATTTTGTTTTTAGTCCTGAGGCTTCGAATGTCAGCCTCTTTAGACTTTGTCAGGACCGCCAGCCTCTGGTCCGAAAACCCTAACTCTTTTGCCTGTTGAAGGGTTTCGGGGGTTATCGCCTTGCCAACGGCTGTTGTTTCATTTCTTATTTGGGTTTCCATAGAGATTACCTGTTCTATGTTTACGAGAAACCAGGGGTCGATGTTGGTGAGTCCGTACACATCTTCTATACTCATTCCTTTTCGAAAGGCTTGGGCTACATAGTAGATACGGTCTTCGCTTGGGATTTTAAGCTTTGCTTCCAGGTCATCGTCAGGTTTTTCTTCAAAGCCTGCCGAGCCTATTTCCAAGCTGCGAAGCCCCTTTTGAAGCGATTCCTTAAATGTACGGCCTATGGACATTGCTTCGCCTACCGACTTCATCTGTGTGGTAAGGGTAGGGTCTGTATCAGAGAATTTTTCAAAGGCGAACCTTGGAAGCTTTGTCACGACGTAATCGATTGTCGGCTCAAAGGATGCTGGTGTGGAGCGTGTTATGTCGTTTCGTATTTCGTCAAGAGCAAGGCCCACTGCAAGCTTTGCCGCTATCTTTGCTATTGGAAACCCGGTGGCTTTGCTGGCAAGAGCGGAACTTCTAGATACTCTTGGGTTCATCTCGATAATAACCATACGGCCGGTTGACGGATGTATGCCGAACTGTATGTTCGAACCGCCGGTGTCCACGCCTATTTCCCTGATTACGGCAATCGAAGCATCACGCATTATCTGGTATTCCTTGTCTGTAAGCGTCTGGGCAGGAGCTACGGTGATGGAGTCTCCGGTGTGCACACCCATTGGGTCGATGTTCTCTATGGAGCATATGATTACAACATTATCATTCAGGTCCCTCATAACTTCAAGCTCGAACTCTTTCCAGCCTATTACCGACTCTTCGACCAGCACCTGCGAAACCTTGCTGAGGTCAAGTCCTTTCTTAAGAAGCTCTTCGTACTCCTCCTGGTTATAGGCTATTCCGCCCCCGGTTCCTCCAAGTGTGAACGCCGGGCGAAGAATTGCCGGAAAACCTATGGAGGTTATTGCCTGGAGCCCTTCCTCCACGGATTTAACAGCTGCGCTCTTTGGTACCTCTATACCAATACTCTCCATGGCTTGCTTGAACAAGTCACGGTCTTCGGCTTTTTTTATAGCTTCCAGGTTAGCGCCTATTAGTTCCACGCCGTACCTATCCAGAACACCAGAGTCACCAAGTGTTACTGCAAGGTTGAGCGCTGTCTGTCCACCCATGGTAGGAAGCAGGGCTTCGGGCCGTTCTTTCTCTATTATCATTTCTAGAATTTCCGGCGTAAGTGGTTCGATATAGGTTGCATCCGCCATATCCGGGTCGGTCATTATAGTGGCCGGGTTTGAATTGACAAGCACCACCTTGTAACCTTCCTCCCGCAGCGCCTTACAGGCCTGGGCCCCTGAATAATCGAATTCACATGCTTGGCCTATAACAATTGGTCCCGATCCGATCAGAATAATTTTTTGTATGTCGGTACGTTTAGGCAAATTTCTACTCCAAAAAATGTTAGCAAAGTTTTTAGCAAAATTTTAGCGGATCTTTTTAAAAAAGATTTTTTCGCATGAAGATATTAGCACATTTCTTCCTGACAAATCGCCCAATTTAGGTTATGTCGTTTTGTCATGATCGTAGAAAAGGCTGAATTCAATACCTTGTAAGTGATGGGTTTATTGAAAGTATATCACATGTTAGGTGCGTTTCAGGCCTGTTGTTTTCCTTGCGGCTTGAGGCAGTTGCCCTGGGCACCTAATTTTTTTATTGCGTAGCCCGGGTTTAATATCCCGCCCCTTGGGGCGTTCATTGCATTTAAAGATACCCCGTCCGCTTGCGGCGGGGTAGTTCATTTTTTTCAAAACATTTTTTGCTTTTTGTGTGTGTCCGGCATGGGTATGATCTTATGGGGTGTAAGTCTCCTGTACATTTTCCAGGAAGTAGGCAAAGTTGTCAACTTTAAAAAGTACTAGCTGTCTTGCCTGTTAATAGTTTTGCATAGTGTGCAACAACGTCACTAAAGTTCACAACAACGTCACCAAAGTTCAATCCTTATTTTGTTAGAAGCCGATGCCTTTCCAGTGGCAAGTTAAGGTCACCTAAAATCCCACCCTCTTAGGTCATGTTATGGTCACTGTTTTTTTTGATTTAACCATTCCAATTCCGCTTTGGCTATGGCGTGACTCCATCTACCTTCACCAGATATAACAAGCTGTCGACTGAGAATGCCCCTAGCTTTGGAAAAGTTGTTTTTTACAATATTATTTATGCCAATAATCAAATATGGAAAGGTTAAATCTTCCTGTGGTGCTTTACGTAAATACTTATCTTCTGTAACACCTCCCAAAAGGTATGCTGCAGCAACTTTCCATATTCCTTGCGGTTTCCCTGAGCCTGTATAATAGGCAGTTCCTAACCCAGTCATCATAATTGAAGGGGTGCTCCAATACCTTAATAATTCCTGTGCCTTTACAGTATCACCTGACCGCATAAGGGATAATGCTTGCATAATCGGAAAAGGCCCACCGAACTCTACACCACCAACTATACCAGTAACGTTTTGAAACTCCAGGGCAGCTTCAGCAAAGTTCTGGTTCGTAAAATATGCTGTTGCTAGCCATGCGTGGGGCATAAACGAAGCAGTCTCTAATGAGATTGATCGTTTAAACTCGTTAATTGCGACTTCATAACGACCCTGCTTCATGGCAAGATTGCCAGCTCGGTAATGAAACTGTGCTTTTTCTGTTCTAGGGTAGGCCGGGGCCTTTGGTCCTAACGTTCCACATCCGGACAGTATCAGCATTGAGACAATAATAGTAGCTGACATTATTCTTAAGAGTTTCAGTTTTTGATTTATTGACTGCATGGAGTTTCTCCTATACTCATTAAGGTGCCGGGTAGTTCACGCCGCCCACTCAGAACCGTACGTGATAGTTTTACCATCATACGGCTCAAGCATTTCAAAAGGTTGCTATTGTGGAACAGCCCGGCTATTTTACCCTAAGGCTCTCATTTCAGGCTCCTCAGAAAAATTTGTGGGTATTTTCCGGTTTCGGTAGTCCACCAAGTCTATGATATAAGCAATTTGGGAGACATCCTATAGTCTCCTGTCAGGTAAAAATTTTTTGGTGTAATTTTTATTTTAAAATCAAATAGTTGCAAATTCACTCGTTTTTTTGCACACATCTATCTACCACGTCTTTTGCTGTTGACGTTTACAGCTTTGACGGCCAGTCTCTTACTTTCTGCAAACTTTGCACCTAATCGTTACGTTTATACGGCATCCCACACAAAGGTGGCCGCCTATCATCCCTTATCTAGGCCTTTTAATGGGTGAGCCCATTTTTCACATTTTTCCACCATTTTTCCTCTTGGCGAAACAAGTATAGGAGAGCTGGAAATGCTGTGCCTGCCGATTCTTTAAACCCCTTGTGGGACATCAATAAAACAACTTCCTTTAAAAGGGTGGGGAGCGGAATAAATGCCGACAGGGTAGCTTTATTTATTTGTAGCTTCACCGGCTTCTATTAATAGACGGGTCTCTAGAGATTTACTTATCCTGAAACCTGTCTCTTTCAAATCCATGAGTGTCTCCTTTAATGAATGTAGGTTTCCTCTCAACTTCTCCTTGAGTATAACGCCAAGGGTTCCTGTTATCTTTAATCCTAAGTGCCTGGCTTTTTCCCTGGCATCCGCATCATCTAATAAAATTAAATCTGCTTCCATTTCCAAGGCCAGCACTATCCCTTCGGATTCACCTGCATCTAAATCAGCCTGTAATAACGTGACCAACCTTCTGTTTTTTGCCTTTAATACCTTAATCCAATCCGCCTCTTTTATTAACTTTGCTTCCTCGCTCCCTCTTCCCTCCACAATACATTCTTTGTGAACCATCTCAGGAATAGTAATAACTTGAAATTGTTCTTTTAATAGCTCCAGCCTATTAATTTTACCAAGATGAATGAGAGGGGAAGAGTTACTTACTATCTTTAGCATATTTTATATCTTCTTCAAGGGCCTTCTCGTCATAGTGTCTCTGGATGCCTCGTTCAGCTAATCCTTCAATAAAATCCCATTTGCTTAAACCGGATAACTGTCTTGATACTCCCATAGAGGCATACCCCTTTTCATACAAAAGAAAACTCAATTCCTTTAGAAGTACCTTCTCCACTTGTTTTTTTGGCAACTTTAATGGCTCTATAATTTCATCCGGTATTTTTAAAGTTAAGTCCATTTTTTCCTCCTATGGGTTAGGTCTCATCTTAAGGATATTATACTGCGAGAAGAGAAAAAATATGAATGAAAATTAGTCCTTTCCTCTCTCGAAAAGTTCGGAATGTAGTGAAAGCGCCGGGATAAGCCGGCATAGAGTAGGGGATGCAAGAACCCTGCATGGAAAGAGTAGCTGCTCCACTGTTAAGCGACAATAATAATTCTCCCTGTTGCCTCAACTAGAAATGTTACTATAAAAATTACCTTTAATTATTTGAATTTTCTGGCTCATAGCCATTCAATTCAAACACTAATTGTTTCTTCTAAATCTGTTTTCATGTCTACTTCCACACATGCATAAACAAGCTGTTTTGCCATTATTTTTAGCCATTCTTTGATGCGACGTTGCAATGTTCTGAGTTGGCCATATGGAAAACGACCAGGACAGGATATTTGTCCTGAAGGTGTTCAAATAAATCTTTGGCTGTCGCATCTGGATCCTGTTGTAGCCAACAAAGTATCTCGCACCAGACACCTTCAAAGGGATTTTTTCGGGTACGCCAATGCCGGGGAGTTGAAGCTTTTGTTCGATGTGTCGGAAAATTTTACACCTTATTGCTGGCATCTACTGTAATATTAGCCTAATAACCCTATTTTTATGGCAGTTTTTAGACCTGTTTCAGGTAATCTGTTGTTTTATATAGATAAAACATATGAGGTGTGGACTGTCGGAAAAATTTACACTTTTTAAGGCTGTTTTCTTAGATAACGCTCGAAAACTGATTACTTTTTAAGCATTATTTGCTGGCTTTTATTGTAACATATTGTTTTTTAAGTATAAAAAGATGAAAGCATGAGTTGTCGGAAAATTTTACATTTTTTATGCTTCAAACAACAGTTACTTTTATAAAAGCATTAATTATCAATACATTATGTAATTGGCACGGGTGTTGCTTATAAATTAAGGTCCGGGATAGTCGTGTTTGTTCTTAGTTGACTTAATGTCTGAAATAAATGTTAGTATTAAAAAAACTAATAAACAAGAGGAGGTGATGGTACACTAAAAAAACGATACCTGAAAGCGATATTTACCTAAAAAAATATGCGGAGGGAAAGGGCTTAAAAAACTTTTACTTTTGGAGGTTGTTTATGAAAAAGAGAAATATGGTGACGGTATTTCTGGCGATTACGGCGGTGTTTCTGTTTGCAGCACAGTCAGCATGGGCATTCACAGAAGTTTCGGCTGTAGCAGCCAGCAATGCAGTTTCAGCAGGTAATGGTGTAATCATAGATGTTAGAACAGTGGAGGAGCATCAGGGCTGTGACGCTTTGTGGACAGCCAATAACACTTGTCCCACGCAAGAGGCTGCAAACCGCGGCGCCGCGGCGTGGATTGATGTTTCAACCGGTGTGCTGATGGAGTCTGCAAACGTTCCATGGTGGATTGATACTGTAGGAAGTTTTACCAGCCCGCAAAACACTACTGAGTTCCGGAACTCTTTTCAGGCGTTGTTGGACTCAGGCTATATTACTAAGAGTTCGCCTGTCTATCTAATCTGCCGTAGTGGAGGCCGCAGTAGAGCTGCAGCAGGCTGGATAGAGGCGAACATGGGCTTTACCAATGTTTATAACATTGATGGTGACGGCGCAGGTGGTAACGACGGAGGCATGATAGAGTGGACAGCTAACAACCTGCTTGTTCCCTGGATTTCCTCTATTAATCGTGGCTGGAAGGCCCCGCAAACGTTTTCGGTAAGTCCGGCGGAAGGCTTTACAGAGTCAACAACCAACACGATCACTTTTGATTTTGGGATACTGGACCCAACTTGGGGCTGGTTAGGTGCTTACAAGCCAGCCATCGTAAAGCTTTCGCTCTACATTGACGGGGTTGAAGTTGCCTCGACCACAACCGATCCAACTGCCGGTCTTTGGACGCTTTCCTCATTTACTGCGGACCTAACAAATGGCACCCATACATGGGACATAAGGACAGAAGCTTCAGTTTCTACCGCAGGCGGAGCAAATGTTATTGGTTTTAACCGTTTGGCCAATAACTTAGGTCCTGGTGGCAGAACGATTGTTGTGAATGCAGGACCGGTATGTACAGACAATGACGGAGACGGTTTTTCTCCTGACGGCGGAGAATGTGGTTCTGTGGATTGTAATGATAACGACGCCTTGGAGTTCCCTGGGCAGACCTGGTTTACTGATGCGGATTCGGATGGATATGCGACCGGTGATCCAGTGGTGCAATGTGCAAGACCTGCTGGTTTAAAAGCTCCTTCAGAGCTAGTAGCCACATCAGGTGATTGCGATGATAACAATGCAGCTATTAATCCTGGGGCAACTGAGGGTCCGATTGGTGATGCGACATGCAGTGACAGTCTTGATAACGACTGTGACGGTGCTATTGATAGTGCAGATCCAGGCTGTGTAGTTACTTGCACGGATAATGACGGTGACGGCTATGCTGTTGAGGGCGGAGCCTGTGGAGCGGTTGATTGCAACGATAACAATGCAGCTATTAATCCTGACGCTATTGAAGTTTGTGACGGTGTTGACAATAACTGCGATGGTACTGTTGATGAAGGTTTTGACGCTGATGGCGACGGTTATACAACTTGTGGCGGAGACTGCGATGACACTAATCCTGCGGTCAATTTAGGCGCAACTGAAGGTCCTGCTGGAGATCCTACATGCAGTGACGGTCTGGACAACGATTGTGACGGCGCTATTGATGCAGCGGATTCAGGTTGTGTAGAAGTAACTGAACCAGCACCAACGCGTAGACGTGGAAGACGCATGAGAGGACGGTAGAAAAGTCAGGCTGGCTGTTTCAGCTACTCATGTTTATTTGAAAAATTGAAAAAGGGAGCAGGCTTTACAAGTCTGTTCCCTTTTTTTAAGAAGTCAAGATAATTAAGTTTTAAATCTGCCAATGTTGCTTTGTCCTGTTGCCATGAGGTTCGGTTTGAGTTCCAGAAGAAGATTAACCAGCATTTCTGCGCTTCCACCTGTTATTTCCTTGCAAAATTCCTTTTGTTTGTTTTTTTCACTTTTAAATGGATCTATAAGAATATGACAACAGGCACTGCCATAACGTTCAATGAACTGCTTATGTAGGTTTCGGGCTGATTTTCTGATTGTATTTTTTTTAAACGTACTTTTTTCAATGTCGCCGGCTAACAGGCCAAGCGCCATGATAAGGCCGCTTAGAGCCCCACAAAGACAACCTGAACTGCCCACTCCGCCGCAGAAACCATTGCCAAGTTTTGCAGCGGTTTCATCTGATAAATTTCCGTCAAAAACCTGGTTGGCAGCTACCAGGACGGCCTGAGAACAGCAGAGATTTTTATCCTGGAAGTAAAACGCGGCTAACTTGCCAACCGCTATGCTTAGTTCTGAGTTATTCATTTTGGCTAAAATATAAATTTAGATGGTACCAAGATTTCGTATTTACCTAGGCTCTATGATCGTACCCTTAAAATTATTCTCTAAAATGTTTTTAATAGAGGCATACAAAACCTTTGAAAACTCACGCGCACTTTTAAATAGCAGGTGAACTCCATCAGATGTTTCATAACTGTTGCCGGACGGGGTTAGCAGCCAACTTACTTCCATTCCGGCAAACATATCATGCAGGATTTTTTGACGCGCACTGTAGCGTTTTGAAGCCAGAATTTTTGGGTGAACAGGTATTTGAAAGAAAACAATATGTGTGCCTTTACTATAAAAAAAGTCAACCAACTTTTTTAGCTCGGTCAACTCTTGCCATTCATTAAATATAATTGCTTTACTGTTTTTTTCCAGCCGTCTGACAAGACTCGATTTAAGAATTTTACTATTTGGTTTCTCGTCTGCTTTTTCTGCTTCGGAGCCGCCAAAATTTCTTTTTATCACGCTAAGCATAATATTGATAGGTTGGTATGTATATTGAAGAGATATAATATGCTTTTTAAGCCTCCAGATGAATGGAGTAAATAAGGCACGAAGCATTTCATTGTTTGTCGAACGCTCTATAGTGTTTGTTTCAATAAGCAGTAATTCTGGAATATGGTTTCGTTTTTTTACTAGGTTCAACCCGGTCAGGGCGGAACCGCCTGCAAACGATAGGTTGTATACATCATTGCCAAACTCTTCTTGAAGTAATCTTGCGGACATTGAAGAGCCGACAATAACAGTGTGCGGCAGCACTGGTTTATAAATATAAACTTCCGATATTGAATAATTTTTCACCCATTGGTTTTGAAACATAGTGACTTTAGGTTTGACTATCTTTAGCATAGAGGAATATGCAACAAACACTATAAGGAACAGCAACAATGATTTGACTATATATTTATCAGAACTGAAAATAGACAAATTCACCGGGAATTCCTCCATTTATAAGGATCATGACGAACATAACAGAGTAGACGGCGTAGTCATGTCTAAAAATAACTTCAGCGATTTTAAAATCATTCTTTTTGATGAGATAAATAACATGGTATAAAAAAACAGGCAGCGAATAGAAGATTACATTTAAGATAACAGAAAAGTTATTTGTTAAACCTGTATTTTTCTTTATTGCAATAATGTAGTTAACAGCCTCATTAATGTTTGTCAGCTTGAAAAGCAGCCATCCAAAAGTAACAAAAGTAAAGACAAAAGTTATTCGTAAAAATCTTAAACTGGTGCCTGGATGTAAGTTATGCCTTTTATGTTTGAGTAAAAATCTTTCAATAGCCAGTCCGATACCATGCCATAAACCCCATACACCATAACTCATTGCGGCTCCATGCCAAAGTCCGCCCAGAAACATTACGGTTATAAGATTAGCATATGTTCTTATATTCCCCTTTCTATTTCCACCAAGCCTGATATACAGGTATTCTTTAAGCCAGGAAGATAAGGATATATGCCATCTGCTCCAAAATTCGGCGATTGTACCTGATATATATGGATAGTTAAAATTCTGTGGAAGGTTGTAGCCGAAAATTGCGGCAACTCCTATTGCTATTAATGAATATCCGGCAAAATCGGCAAATATTTGTACTGAATAACCAAATAGCATAGTAACTAATGTAAGGGATGATTGTGTCTCGAAGTATGGGTGGGTAATCCAAAATGTTTGGTCTTTTAAGTTATCGGCTATTACGGATTTTAAAAAATACCCCATAACCAATGCCTTAAAAACCAAGCCTGTATCAATGTTTTTTAAGTACTTTCTCGATATTTGAGGGAAAAAAGCATGTGCCTTAAGTATCGGCCCCGCCACAAGTTGGGGAAAAAATGTTATAAAAAAAAAGGTTTTTTTGTAATGTCTTAAAAAGTCTCGATCAATGTCAATGTTATATGTTTTTGCAGGTTTATACAGATCCATAACAAGGCTTATGCCCTGGAATGTATAAAACGATATTCCAACCGGCAGAGGGATATTAATTATAAGATGCAGTAAATTATCGGTTTCTGAGATTGTTTTTACCGCCATTCCGTCTAATAGCCTGTTGTACTTAAAAAAAGCCAGGATCAACAAGTTAAAAGTTACTCCTGAGATGGCTAGCAGCTTTCTTCTTTTTTCTGTTTTTTCGAAGCAGACGGCATAGCTTGTGACGGCATTAATGCTTGCGGATAGACATAATAGAATAAGAAGGTATGGTTGAGTATATCCGTAAAAAATAAGACTGGATATGATCAGTACCAGCACCTGGTGTCTTTCAAAAGGTCTTGAGTAGTATATGAAAAATGTTATTATTACAAGAAGTAAAAACGGATAGCTATTAAACAGCATTCTTAGATATCCTTATAAATGAAAACGGCTATTTATTTCATTTTATCCTATTTCTTGCTTCAAAATACAGCCTAAGCAATGTACATCGTTATATAGCAGGAAGTAATTATGCCCTTTTTAGCGTATAGTATCTTTGCGGCTGGCTATGCTTTTTCAGTAGATCAGCACTTAAAAGACCTAAACGGCATGAAGACTTGCAAAATTACTATTTAAAAGTAGGATTATAAATTTATGACGAAAAATAAGAACCTGACAGTTGATTACCTGGCAAACCTGCTTAAAGAGAAGAAACTTTTAACCGATGAGCAGAAACAGGAATTACTAATAAAAGAGGATGTACAGCGTGCAAAACTCAAGAAACTGCAAGACTCTTTTTACTCCTCAAAAAAATCCCAAACAATTTATGAGACTATATCACCCGCCGAGATAATAGCATCTTTTAATTTCGAAACTGTAAGCTCTCCCCAAAAAAAACTTACCGAAGATATAATCACCGAAGTCATTGCCGGTGATGTTGGTATCCCTTATAAAAAAATTGACCCTTTAAAACTCGACTTGGATGTGGTAACAGCATATATTCCGAGACCCTTTGCCCAGAGACACCTGATAATACCCATTGAAGAAAATGAAGGGGTGTTAACCGTGGCTATAGCCGATCCTTTCAACCTTGAGCCTGTTGAAAACCTTAAGAGAACTAAGAAAATAGATGTGAACCTTGTTTTAAGTTCCAAGACGGATATTCTGAGAATAGTAAGAGAGTTTTACGGTTTTCGTTACTCGGTAGTGGCAGCGGAAAAAGAGTCGTCAAGCAGCAGCCAGCTTGGAAACCTTGAACAGTACGTAAAGTTAAAAGGAACTACTGATATAGAGGCGACAGACAAACACATTGTAAACGCTGTTGAATATCTTCTTTACTATGCATATGAACAGAGAGCCAGCGATATACATATTGAACCTAAAAGGGAAAAATCGTATGTAAGGCTCAGGATTGATGGAGTGCTCCATCATATACACACTATCCCAAAAGCAGTGCATCCGTCCATGATATCAAGGATCAAAATGCTTTCCAGGATGGATATTGCGGAAAAACGAAGACCCCAGGACGGTAGAATAAAAACTTCGTACAGAGGTAAAGATGTGGAACTGAGGGTCTCGACTCTTCCTACCGCATTTGGAGAAAAAATAGTCATAAGGATATTCGATCCTGACATACTTTTTCAGGAATTAAAAGACCTCGGCTTTTATCCTAGAGAGTACGATCTCTTCAGCTCATTCCTTAAAAAAACCTATGGAATAATTCTTGTTACCGGCCCCACCGGAAGTGGAAAAACAACCACGCTTTACTCAGCGCTTAAATTCCTCTCGACGCCTGAAGTAAATATAATAACCATTGAAGACCCCATAGAGATGGTTGTCGAGGAGTTCAACCAGGTAGGTGTAATGCCACAGATAGGTGTGGACTTTGCCGGAAGTTTAAGAACAATACTACGTCAGGACCCGGATATAATAATGGTGGGTGAGATAAGAGACTCAGAGACGGTTAACAACGCCGTGCAAGCCGCTCTTACCGGGCATCTTGTCCTTTCCACTCTTCATACGAATGATGCGCCTTCATCTATTACCAGGTTGCTGGACCTGGGCGTGCCCGCGTTTTTAATATCTTCGAGCGTACTGGGTATAGTTGCTCAGAGGCTTGTAAGGAAAATATGCGATCAGTGTAAAAAAGAGAGAATTCTCAGACCTGAAGAGGTTGGATACCTGGGTATTGAAAAAAAAGCATATAATGTATTCTATGGAGCGGGATGTGCGGAGTGTAGAGGCACCGGATATAAAGGAAGGACCGGGATATACGAGATAATGCCCCTTTCAGATAATATACACTCCCTGCTTTCAGAAGCTGCAGACACAGTGGCCATAAGAAGAGAGGCGAGAGCCGCAGGTATGATCACTCTCAAAGAGGCGGCTGTAAAAAAGATGCTTGAAGGCGTTACGACATACGAGGAGGTGATTTCGGTTACTGGCTAAGGTGGATAGCACTTATAGTGGTTTGTCTAAAAACAACTCAGGTTTTTCTTACTCCATGTCTTTGGGCATGTAGATTTAAGGAGGTCAATTATGCCGAAAAAACTTACATCTGTAAATGAGTTGAAATTTAATCCAGCAGGTAAAGTTTTTCCATCACCACGTGACTGGAGAGAGCAGTTTATTTACTTCCTTTTAGTTGACCGCTTTGATAATAACAAGCAGAACATTCCACCTTACAATCCTGATTCCACCCCCAAAGGCAGGGATCCGCAACAGGGAGGTGTTTTTCAGGGAGGCAATCTGAAGGGCATTATTCGCAGGCTTGACTACATACATAGCCTTGGATGCACTGCTATCTGGTTGAGTCCTATATTTAAAAACCGTAAGGAAAAAAATGACAGTTACCATGGATACGGCATTCAGGACTTCCTTGAGGTGGATAAAAGATTCGGTACAAAGAAAGACCTCCAGCAACTTGTAAAAGAAGCTCATGCAAGGGGAATGTATGTGATACTGGATATCATAATTAACCATACAGGTGATAACTGGGCGTATCCGGGTGACTATCCGTACTACTACTGGAAAGATGCGCCGGGACCTTTTGATTTTGGTTTCTGGCGGGAAGTTGACAGCGCTCAGGGCCTTCAAAAAGACGATGCTGTCTGGCCCCTGGAGATACAGAATCTGCAATCGTACAAAAGAAGAGGACAGATCAGAAACTGGGGCGATCGTGATGAGGCTGTAAACGGTGATTTTCTAAGCTTAAAAGAACTGGATATTACCCGGCCGGATGTTTTAAACACATTGATAAAAGCTTATAAGTACTGGGTAGCTGTTGCTGACATTGACGGTTTCAGGGTGGATACCGTAAAACACATGGAGGATACGGCAACAGCCATTTTTTGTAATGCTGTGCGTGAATATGCAAAGAAGATAGGCAAAGACAACTTCTTTATATTTGGTGAAATAGTAGGTAATGACATGGAGTTACAGCGTTATATCGGGCGTAACAGCAGGATTCCTGGAACCAATGAGCGTTTTCCCTCCCTTGATGCTGCTTTGGACTTCCCACTCTACTTTATACTGGAGGAGGTTATTAAGGGTTTCCTGAATCCCTCTCATCTGCGTGAGCGTTACGACCGGTTCAAAACTCTTTATGCCGATCACGGAGAAGCCAGCCGTTACTTTGTAACATTTGTGGATAACCATGACCAGATGTCAAGGCCTTACCGGCGTTTCATGCATGGCAACCCTAATACCGGGCAAGCGGTGCTTGCAATCGGCTACCTTCTGACCAGTCAGGGAATTCCCTGCATTTACTACGGTACAGAGCAGGGTTTTGACGGTGGTGGTGATAATGACCGTTATGTCAGAGAGTGTATGTTTGGTGGTAACTGGGGAGCGTTTGATACAACCGGTGTACAGTTTTTTGATGATAAGCATGAAATCTACCAGGGAATTAAATCTATTGCAGAGATAAGAACTAAAGAGCCCGCACTTAAGTATGGACGGCAGTATTTTCGGGAAATATCAGAAGACGGCAGATGGTTTGCTTATCCTGATAATGGCCAAAGTACACTTGCCTTCTCAAGGATTCTGGATACGGATGAAGTTATTGTTGCTATTAACCTGGATTCCGCACCAAGGCAAGACTGCATAACCGTAGATATAAACCTTACTCCGCCGGGAAGCAAATTAATTAATATCCTTGCCGGAGGGAAGTCCTTGGCTGTTAAAGAATCATCAGGCAGGGCCTATGTGCGTGTTCCGCTTCAAGGACATAAGATGGCGATACTTAGGGCTCCAAAAAAGAAGTGATGATATTTTTTTTACGAGGATATATAATAAACGAGGGTATATAATAAATTAGGAGGCGATTTAATGAAACAAAGTCTACAACAACGCAATACTGTTGCACTCATGCTGTTTTTATTTGTATTCCTGACAACAGGCATCGTGGCTTGTGGGGGAGATGAAAACAAAACTACCCCTGAGACGGAAAGCCCAACCGAAACAGGCGGTGACAATGTAACAGGCGGTAAGACTGAAACACCTGGTGAGACCGGAACGATTTCCGGCAGTGTCAGTGGAACTACTGTAATAGCGGTAAATGATAGTGGAGATATAGTTGCCAGTGACGATACTACAGGCAAGACACCTGATGTAAATGGGAACTACTCCTTTACCCTGACCGGCATTCCTGTTGGACAGAGCATTCGTGTTTATCTTATAAGAGCTGGTATTTATCCTGTCTATTTTGACAGTGATGGAAATGCTGTCAGTGACACTAATGTTTTTTCTTTAACATCTTCGGTAACTATAGATCTTGGGTTTGTAGATACCGGTGTTGAAATAGGGCGTGCCATACCTCAGAGTGCTCCGACAGATACCCCGGGTGTAAGTGCTGGAACGGAGAATGCCAGTATTCCCACTGTCTTAAATGAGCCACCTACCTCAGGACTTTCTTTGAGCGAGTTACTGGCTAACGGCTTTGATGCTTTAAACGATGGCTGGGTACTCAGAGCTAGAGCTTATTTTAAAGCTGCGGTTGATTCAGCCGGAAGCAACAACACAGACGATGCCGATACAGCAAGAGTTTTTTATGCATTAACAAGGATAGCCGCACTTAGTTTCGACTACTATTCAGACGGAAATGCCAGTGATATGAACAAGTTTGGAGATATTTTGGATCGCTTGGGGTGTGAAAGTTCGGATTCAGCACGCGCAAATGCTGATGCAATCTCATGTCCCGATTCTTTGCCCGGGAACTCTCCTACTGCAGGAGAATTTCAGACATTCCTCTACAGTGTCGCCGGTTCTGAGCTTGAAGGGGCTATTGATAATCTTGATGATGTTTCTCCGTCATTCAACAAACAACTGACGGAGCCTTTTGAAAATAGCACAGAACTCGATTATGGCGATGTCCTTATTATCAGAGCGGCAATCAAAAGCAGCTTGGCTTATCTTTTAATTGGGTACGCCTATGACCTTGATTTTGATATTGATGCAGTATCGAATGATGAGGCTCTAACGACGGAGCAGTTCCTTGACGATAATCCTGATTTTCTATCGCTGGTGGATACGGGAAATAGATTATACTCAGATATTCTCAGTGAGGCCAATGGTTATATAAGCGGAAGCTTGAATGATCTGGATGCAGGCATAGGTTCTATTGAAGCTGAGTCTGACGATCAGAGTGATGACTTAATTACCTTTGAGGATATGACTCCGGATGAGATAACAGAGGCAAAGGATATCATTGCTAATGCCCAAACCTGTCTGGTTGGTCCATGCACAGTGGATGAGAACGGGACACCAGAGTATATGTCTGATGATACCATAATAGATCTCACCTACTTCTTTGGACCCATGGGAACTCAGGATTTAAGAGATATTCTTCCACCCTTTTCCGGTGATGATGTTTCAGGACTTTTCCCTCAACCTCCGGCTCCTGATTTTGGTGGCTTATTGGTACAAGGGCCCGTTGTTAATGAAGACACCAACGGAGATGGCATTCCTGATATTCTACAGTAGGGTTCCTGATGCCTTTGTCTTATTCCGCCTGCAAAGTGGAATCTGACCTTATTGTAACTAAGCGTACGATATGCTCTGCCTGTGTGTAATGCACAGGCAGATTTTTATTTAGGGCTATGTGCATGGAAAGCAAGTATAAGTCAAAACAGGTATAATATAAACATGCCTTGTGCGTCTTAATGTTAAGTTTTGACATATGGCTGCCATGTATTATGGTATTTGGTTTTTCATTGGATACGCATGGGATTAGATGGGATTACCCTGGTCATAGAAAGTAAAATATAAATTAAATTAAAGGCCGGGAATTTCATGCAGTATATAACATAATTAGGAGGCTATCTAATGAAACAAAAACTACAACATCGCGGTATTACTGTAATTATACTGCTTTTATTTGTATTCCTGGCAACAGCTTTTGTGGCTTGTGGCTCAGGTAAAGACAAAAAAGACTCGTCGGCTGGAGGTCAAACCGAAACCGGTGGTAAGACCGGAACAGGTGATGACACCGGGACGACGGGTGATGATGATGCCGGAACCGGTGGTAAGACCGGAACAGGTGATGACACCGGGACGACGGGTGATGATGATACCGGAACCGGTGATGATGCAGGGGGGGACGACGATACCGGTACGGGTGGTGGCACTGATACTGATAAAACCGGAGCTATTTCCGGCAGTGTTAGCGGGACAGTTATACTGGCAGTAAATGAAAGTGGAGACATTATTGCAAGTTATGACACAACAGGTAATTCGCCTGGTATAGATGGGCGGTACTCTTTTACCCTAACCGGTATTCCTGTTGGGCAGAGTATACGTCTCTACCTTATACGTTTTGGTGTTTATCCTCTTTATTTTGATACTAACGGAGATTCTGTAAGTGACACTAATGTCTTTTCTCTAACCTCTTCAGTAACTATAAATCTTGGTTTTATGGATACTAATATCGAAAGAGGAAAGGCGATTGCAGAAAATAACCCTACAGATACTCCGGGCGTAAATGCCGGACTGGAAAATACCGATATTCCAATAGTCATAAATAAACCAATCACCACAGGTTTGTCTTTCAACGAGCTGTTGGCCAATGGTTTTAGCGCCTTAAACAATGGCTGGATGCTGAGAGCCAGAGACTTTTTCAAAGCGGCTGTTGATTCGGCCGAAAAGCCCAAAAGTAATGTCACTACTAATGATGCTGATACTGCAAGAGTTTTTTATGCGTTAACCAGAATAGCCGCCATTGGATTTGACTACTACTCTGATGGAAACCCCTATGATATGAATAGCCTGGGAGATATCCTGGATAGGTTAGGTTGTGAAGATTCGGACTTGGCACGTGCTAATGCTGAGGCAATCTCTTGTGATGGTTTTATTCCTGATAATTCTCCAACTGCGGGAGAATTACAAGCATTTTTATACAACGTGGTTAGGCCGGAGCTCAAAGGAGCTATTATTAACCTTGATGCTGTTTCCACACAATTTAACAAACAACTGACAGAACCTGCAGCTTTTTTTGAAGGTACGGTGGATCTCGACTATGGTGATGTTCTTATTGTCAGGGCAGCAATGAAAAGTACTTTGGCATCTCTTTTAATAGCGCATGCCTACGATCTTGATTTTGATACTGGTAGATATCTGGTATTGTTTGCCGGTGATTCTCTTACAACAGAGCGGTTCCTTGATGAAAACCCAGGTTTTTTACTGCTGAATATGGATAAATCGCCTTTAGATCTTCTAAGTGATGCCAGTGGTCATATAGCTGAAAGCCTGGATGACCTTGATGCAGGTATAAATTCGATTCAAAATGAGGTTGACGATCAAAGTGATGACTTAATTACCCTTGAGGGTATGACTACAGGAGAGATAGCAGGAGCGAGGAATATAATTGCTGTTGCCAAAACCTGCTTGTCCGGTCCATGCATCTTGAGTGATAACGGCACACCGTTAGACAGCTCTGATGATGCCATAATAGATCTCACCTACTTCTTTGGACCCAGGGGAACTCAGGATTTAAGAGATATTCTTCCACCCTTTTCCGGCAACGGTGTTTCAGGGCTTTTTCCTGATACGTATTTTGGTGGGGTACTGGTGCAGGGGGCATTTATCAATGAAGATATTGATCCTGCAGACGGCATTCCTGATATTCTGCAATAGTGCTGTTATAACCAGGCCTGTATAAGCGAACTTAAGGCCGGCGATTATTAGTGCACTTGCTTTGATTAAAACAGAAACAGAAATTGTTGAATTCAAAAAGTTTTTTTTTGTAACTGTAATCGTTTTATCTTTAGGCTTTGTTGTATGGAGAATCGATCAAGTGGAGATGCCGCCGGCCTCTCATAAAGCTGAGCGGCTTTCTCCATATCCTGTAAAGATCGAGAAATTACTGCAAACCGCCTACGAAAACAATAGGCTTACAGTCAAGATAGAGGCTGATGAGTTTAAGGTGAATCCCAGGAGATTCTGGATTTTTAATGTAAAATCACTCAATGAAGCTACGTTTTCTAATCTCAGGCTGGAAATATATCTGGATAATGCGACCTATTCAAATGCAGAGCTATTTTCTTTTGGCAAAGGCCTGCTTTCTTTTGGCAAAAAAAATACGTACGAGTTAACTAAAAGGGGGCAAATAACAAGGGGAGTGATAAAAAAGGGGCTTACCCTTAAAGTATATAAGGTTGATACTCTCTCATTTGTGGTTAAGGCCAAAGAGGCCTATATAGATTTAAATACGAAAGAGACAAAACTGGTAAGAGCCAGCATCGAGAATGTGCTCTCAAAAAAACTTATAAAAAGCAGATCAGTTATCTGGGACGGTAAAGACAAAGTTTTCAAGGTCCCTGGAAAATATATAGCACAGACCCCCAAGGGCGTGGCAAGTGGAAAAGGGATAAAAGTGGATTTGAATTTTGCAGTAAAGCTTTTATAACCGGTATCAGAGTGACTACTTGCTGGTTGGATATCCGCTGCCTTTTGGCACAGGTTGATCTTCAAACTATACTGTTTTGGCAAAAACAGCAAAAGTTAAATTAAATGACTTATTGACAAAGTATTTACAGGCTTCGTATGATTATACGTCCTGAATTTAAATATCCGTAGTTTGTTCTTTTTGGATAAATGCCCGCAAACATGATTAAATTAATTGCGGTATTGCAGCTTTTTAAAAGCCATAAGAAAAAGCAAAGAAAGGAGGGCATGTATTATCAGAAACCATGAATATTTTGTTAAAACATTTCTCAGCTAATTATTAATATTAATAGATGTTGTCTCATAATAACAAAAAAAACTTTAACTGGAGGTTAGACTTTTGAAAAGATTAATGCTTTTTGTTTTCAGTGTAATGTTTGTAGTCGGAGTTTCTTCGGCGCATGCTCAGAGTATCGATGGTTGGGATGTAACCAATGCTCGTCTGGACGGCATGGGATTACAGAACTGGCAGACCGATGACGATTTCAATATCTGGAGCAATCCAGCCTTTATCAACACTTATAATAACCGGGCTTATGGCGAGTTTGGTGATTATACGAATCCTGCTGACGGGCCCGGGCCCCGTATGAATAATGAAATAACAAACCAATGGGGCGGCGCAAATTACAAAACATCTATAGGCACATTCGGCCTCTACCTGGGCAGAGAGTACAAGGGACGTATTTCTGAAATGGATAATGATGTCATAGGGAAGAGTCTTGGCCCTGTCGCCTTGCTAGGTAGCGCCCCTTCTGCCAAAAATCCGAATAACAAGTTTGACCTGTTTTACGGCACAGATCTTGGTGATGTTGCTCTTCTCGGTGTTCGCCTAAATTACAGTACCTATTCGGATGAAAATACCGGGCCAGATATAGGACCTGCAGCTTCTGACCCAACCAGTACTACAGAAACCAAGGAAACTACTCAGTCATCAAGTGACATTAATTTAACTGTGGGCGTTGCACTGAAGGCACTGCCTGTTGATGTCTCTCTTTCCTTAGGACTTCCATCTCTAAGCAATAAGGAGAAATTGTATAATAAATCTTTGGACACAGTAACTTCTGTGACTACTACTACGAATCAAGAGGATACGCTTGAAAGCGACGGAGCTATGAACATAGGCCTGCTTGTGAGAGGAAAACTGCTTAAAACAGATAGCTCGGTTCTTCTGACCACCCTTCGCATTGCTTCTGTTGATAACTCGAGCAAAGTAAAAACAAGAACTGAGACAACGACTAGTGATACATCCACTAATTACCATTCTAGTTCGATAGATTCAAAATCAGGTAAGAGGGAAGACTCGTCGATGGGTTTCGGTCTTGATACTGCATACAATAAGAAGATAAACGACAAAAATCTTTTTGTGGGCGTAATTGGGCTTGACTACAGTTCAAGCACTCTATCACTAGTGAACACTGTTAATGATGATAAATTCGTTGATAGTGCAGGTACAACTACATACGGTGATCCACTTGGGCCTATAAATGGGCAAGACATAGAGCAGGATATCTCTAGTATTTCTATTCCGCTGCGTATCGCTTTTGAAAACCAGACGACCAAGAAAATTTCGACCCGTTTGGGTATTTCAAAGGCCTTGTATAAGAGCAAGACAACAAAAACCACGACAAAAAATTACTATGAAGAAGCTGGGACAACTGCCGGGCAAATAAATAGTGTTGTTGACTATAAAACAGAAGAAAAAACTATCCTATCGGATGACTTACCTACTTCCATTTCCCTGGGTGCGACTGTTAAGTTTACTGATTCACTAATACTGGATGCCACAGTTAACCAGGACGTGCTCTTTACCGGTACGTACCTGCTGTCAGGGATTGAGAATACCCTTTTTGGGAAAATCTCGCTTATTTACATATTCTAATAAGTTGCACCTTAGATCTTTCAAGCGGGCCGGCGGGGAAGATCCCCTCCGGCCTTTTTTATAAATTGAGTTTTGACCAGGAGATAATAACAGTTTGGGAGACATCGAGCAGTATCAGCCGCTTACTAAAAAGGACAAGATTTCGGTGGTTCTCTACAGGCTTGGGATAGGACTTTCCTCAGTATTTATAGGAACACTCGCGCTTATAAGCACCCTTGGACCAGGTGAAGACATTCAGAATATCATTGTATCCGGAAAGGTTACGTATCCGGGCCTTCTTTTATCAGGACTTTTTCTCTCTGTGGGGCTTAGCGTTTTTTTTATTCACCTTTATGTGAGCAGTTTTCACAGAGTTCTTAAGAGGCTTTACTTCCTGGCGTTTGCAGGCTTTCTTTACCTGCTGCTTCTTGGCGATGGAAACCCGGCCGTCGCTGTTTTAAGTAACTGGTTTGGCCCGCTTCTTCTTCTTCCGCTTGCAGGCTGTCTTGGCTTTATTACCGCAAAAGAGGCTTTCTGCTTTAAACTGCTGGAAGGTTACCTGCTTGCCTTAGCTATGCCGGTCTACTTGGTGCTTGCAGGGGCCGGCATGCTTTCATCCGTACCGGCAATAGCCTGCATAGACGTTATAGCGGTAACTCTTTTCTTCTTTACACTCCGAAAGGTGTTTATGCCGTTGCACTATGATATCGGTGATAAGTCGGCCTATCAATGAACCATCTTTCAGCCGGGAAGCAAAAACTCCAGAACTGCTTTCTGTGAGTGCAAGCGGTTTTCAGCCTGATCGAAAACAACGCTGTGGGGGCCGTCCATGACGGAATCGGTTATCTCATGTCCCCTATGTGCCGGCAGGCAGTGCATTACTATGCTGTCGGGTTTTGCAGCTTTCAGCAGGTGGTCGTTTACCTGGAAGTCTCTAAAAAGGATATCCCTGTCTTTTGTCTTATCCTCCTGCCCCATGCTTACCCAGGTATCGGTATAAAGGACATCGGCATCCCTGGCGGCCTCTGCCGGGTCTGTCAGCACCCTGATTCCGGCTGACGATTCCGCAATGGCGTCTTCAAGAAGTTGAGCATCCGGAGCATATCCCTCCGGGCAGGCAATAACAAGCTCGGTTCCAAGGCGTGATGCAACCTGAATAAGCGAGTGTGCCACGTTATTGCCGTCACCCAGGTAAGCCATTTTCAGGTTGTAGGTCTGTTTTTTTTCATATATTGTCAGCATGTCCGCCAATGCTTGGCAGGGATGATGCAGGTCCGTAAGGGCGTTTATTATCGGTATAGAGGCATGCGTTGCAAATTCCTCTATGATTTCATGTGCATAGGTTCTTATTACTATGGCGTCCAGGTACCTGGATAAAACCCTGGCTGTATCATGCACGGTTTCACCCCTGCCTAGCTGCATGCCGGCGGAAGTCAGGAAGATGGAATTGCCACCCAGTTGAAGAATGCCGACTTCAAAAGAAACCCTTGTTCTGGTCGAAGATTTGTCAAAAAGCATACCAACTATCTTGTCTTTCAGCACTGACGGCGTGGAGGCCGGGTTCAGTTTTAGCTCGGCGGCACGTTTAAGGATGGCCAGGATCTCCTCCTTTGTGAAATCGAAAACGTTAAGAAAGTCCCGTTTTATCATTATATTACGCCTCAAAATCAGCCAGTATTTTTGTGAGCAGATTGATCATTTCGTCTATATCCTCCTCAGTGACGATAAGTGGGGGTGAAAACCTGATAACGTTTGTGCCGGCACAGGCTATTAAAAGCCCTACATCCATAGCCGCCTTTACCACTTTGGAGCAGTCTACGCCGACAAGCTCCATCCCACAAAGCAGTCCGACTCCCCGGACTTCCCGGATAAGGCCGGGGAACTTTGACTGGACGCCTTCAAGGCGTTTAATAAGGTATCTGCCCATTCTCTCTGCCGCATTGATTATCACTCCATCCTCCAGGATGGTTTCCAGAGTGGCCAGGGCAGTGGCGCAGGCAATCGGATTGCCGCCGAATGTTGATGCATGACTGCCGGGAACAAAAGCTTTGGCCACACGGTCGGTGGCCAGCATCGCCCCTATTGCCACACCGCCGCCCAGGCCTTTTGCAAGTGTCATAATGTCAGGGGTTATACCGCTGTGTTCGTGGGCGAATAGTTTGCCGGTTCGGCCGATACCGGTCTGGATTTCATCCAGTATCAATAGCACATTTTTTTTATCACATATCTCACGCACGCGGTGCAGGTAGTCGGGATGGGGTATTTTAATTCCTCCTTCCGCTTGTATGGGTTCCAACAGAACCGCGCAGACATGCTGTCCAATAGCCGCCTTAAGGCTCTCCAGGTTGTTAAAAGGAACGAAACGGAAGCCTTGCAGCATTGGACCAAACCCCCTCCAGTATTTCTCCTGTCCTGTTGCTGATAGTGCTGCCATTGTTCGTCCGTGGAACGATTCTTGAGCAGCCACAACCTCGTAACGGTCCTGCCCGAACTCATCCTTAGAAAACTTCCTGGCAAGTTTTACAGCAGCTTCAACAGCTTCGGCTCCGGAGTTGCAGAAAAAAACTTTATCGGCAAATGAGTTCTTTACCAGGAGTTCGGCCAGCTTTGTCTGCGGCACTATATGGTAGAGGTTGGAAACATGAAGAAGCCTCTGTGCCTGTTTTTGAAGAGCAACCACCACCTTTGGATGGCAGTGTCCAAGGCTGTTGACAGCGATCCCGGCTATAAAGTCAAGGTATTCCCGGCCGTCTCCTGATAATACCCGCATTCCACGTCCCTTCAAAAGAGCGACCGGATGCCTTGCATAGGTGTGCATCAGGTACTTATGCGAATTTTCTACTACAGTGTCGTGTTTCATGCTTGTCATAAAAAACGATTAAACTCCAGTCTGTGTCGGAAATAATTTCGTTAATACATTTTTGAATGAATAACTGTTGAATTATAACTAATTTTATATTTTAACCTGAACCGGGTTCTTTTATGCCAATTACTCCTGTTTATGATCTCATGGTGGCTAAATTGTCAATCCCGACGGAACTGTGATAGGATGTCAACGGCGGACACTGATAATAAGCTTGATTAACTAGTTTTTTAAAAATTGTTTTTAAAGGAAGGATAATAAATACATGTCTAACAAAAATGAACCAGACAGCAGCGGAGGTCTTGAGTTTTGTTCTCCCTTGGATAATCCGGAGATGAAATACAGCCTTGCTGTAGAGTGTGCCTCTGGTGGTGATACAGGCAGGGCTGAGAAGCTTTTTCTGGAAATCATTAAAGGCAATCCGAAGCATTATGGCGCGAGGATCGGCTTGGGTGCTGTATACATGGAACAGGGCAGACTGGATGAGTCGATCAAAGAAAACGAGACCGCTACACAAATAAATCCTGATCACCCTACGGCTTTTGTGAACCTGGCTGCTGCCTTTATTCAAAAGGGAGATTTTGACACGGCAATAAATGAGTGTGAAGAGGCGTTATTCATCGATCCGCGTAATGCAGATGCGTACAAAAATCTTTCCTGGGCCTACCTTGAAAAGGGTGATTATGACCGAAGTATTTTTGTTGCTGGAAAACTACTGGAATTTGAGCCGCATTCCGGCCTTGCATACAACAATATAGCTGTTGCCCTTTATTACAAAGAGGATTATGCTAAATCGATGGACTATGTAAAAAAAGCGCTGAGAGAAGGATTTCCGGTGCATCCGGATTTTTACAATGACCTGAGAGAGCGGATGGACAAGGAATAAATAAGGCCTAAAGCAAAAGATACGCTTGATGAACAAAGGGAAAAACAGAAAGAAGCAGAGATATGGTCTTAAGCCAAGGGGGAACAAAGAGGCTTCCTGTCCTTTCTGCGGGACTATTATCGAGCGTCCACATCAGCTTGAGCAGACGAAGTTAAGCGGCTTTCCAGGGGGCTCATGCTTATGTTGCGGGGCTATATTTATATTCGATGAAACCGGCAACCATGGAGGAGAGGCTATAATCGAGGTAATGACCGCCGGGTGTGGTGGGGACTGGGACAGGGCATGGTCTATGGAGCCTGACGTTGACTACAGACAGGTCACTCTCAGCTATGATCTGCGTACACACAGGATAAGCGAGCCAGGCGACAGGTATGAACCTGCGGGCAAGCTTTATTTTTTTGTAATTCTTCGTGACGAAGAAAGAGCTGAATCATGAACAATAAGCATTCAGGTTATTCGATTGACGATAAAAGCGCTCAATGCATCTATAAGCATTTTTTATTTGACCGAAATAGTATGCCTATAGTAAATTAAGTGGTCCAACTGGTGAGCCGATTGCAACTTGTTTTATAGAGTTGGTAATAAGGTTTAATATAAAGTCTGGATATCCGGTGCCAGGGTATGCGTATTAAACTAGACTAGAGAGCGGGAGGGTCCGTGGGGCTGGTCGCTTTTCAGGGGGAAAATCGCAAGAGACAAAAAGGAGAGAATATCAAATGTCAGAAATTGAGGTAGCAGGAAAAACATATGAGCTTGATGAGGACGGGTTTTTAGTAGATCCTGAGGAATGGAACATGGATATAGCCAAATATTTTGCCGAAGTAGAGGAGATTGAGATGACCGAGGCACATTGGGAGGTTGTAAACTTTCTCCGTGACTACTTCAAACAGTTCAACATTGCTCCTATGATCAAGATACTTGTCAAAGAGATCGGAAAAAAGATGGGGCCGGATAAAGGAAACACAAAATACCTTTACCAGCTTTATCCCAGCGGTCCTGCCAAGCAGGCATGTAAAATTGCAGGACTTCCAAAACCTACCGGTTGCGTATAGTCAAGATTAAAAAACAGGCGGCTCGTAAAAGCCGCCTGTTTTTATGATTCCCGGTAATGGCTCAATATAAGGGGGGAGTAGATGAGCCCAGGGGGAATCTCGTAGTTTTTGCGTTTTTATAAAATACCTTATTTTACCGTAAGTTAAACCTCCCCATCGACAGAAATATAATATGCAGTGAACTTTGTGCTTATCGCCTTCTTTAGGCCGCAGCCAGCCTGATACTTTGAATATTGAAGAATTAGCTAAGGACTTGGCAGAGACGAAGCTATGCTGAATAGTTCAAAACCCATGTCTTAAATTAATATTAAGCTAAATTTAATGATGATTATTAATCTTATTTTAGAGAAAAAAGACAACATTATTAAAAAGTGGTTTGACGTTATCTTAGACACTTATCCCGATGAAACCTCAAGGTTTATGAGAAGGCAGAAAGACCGCTTTGCAAATCCGGTCGGATACTCTATTTTGCAAGGTGTGAAGGGACTTTTTGACTGCCTGACTAGTAAGACGGATTCCGGTGATGTCTCTGCCTTTCTTGATGATATCATAAGGGTCAAGGCTGTTCAGGACTCTTCTGCCGTGCAGGCCCTTTCGTTTGTGTTTTCCCTTAAAACAGTGGTCAGGCAGGAGCTGGCGGACGATATCCGTAAAAGTTTGACCGACGTCAAAAACGGGAATCAAATTATGGAGGAGCTGTTGGACTTTGAATCCAGAATCGACAAGCAGGCTCTTCTTGCTTTTGACATATACATGCAGTGCCGGGAAAAAATTTATGAGATCAGGGCAAACGACGTGAAGAATCAAACCTTCAGGTTGTTGCAACAGGCCAATCTGGTTTATGAGCATAAGAACCGGGTGGTTTTCGGTCCCGGTTCTACGGATAAATGAGATTTGAAAGCAGTTTGAAAGTATTTTGAAAGTACAGTTGTTGTAAAAATGTAAAAGAAAGAAGTGTTTGTTTAAAAAAACTGTAAGAACATTTTAAAAATAATTTTAATTGTAAAGTATGTTTGTAAAAAATATCATTTCACAGACTCAAAAAGAGAGAGGTTAACAAGATGGGAGCCCTACTGTCTTTCGTCGGAGTATCAATACTTATACTTTTTGCGGTTATCGGGGCCAAAGCGAATATGTACACCTTGCTGGGAGTTATAATTCCCTACGCAGCGGTCGCAATCTTTATTGTCGGTGTGGTTATACGGGTGGTTAGGTGGGGACGCACTCCTGTCCCGTTTCGTATTCCGACAACATGCGGACAGCAGAAGTCATTGCCCTGGATCAAACAGAACAAGATCGAAAATCCTACAAGCACAGCAGGCGTGATTGCAAGAATGTTTTTTGAAATATTTTTGTTCCGCTCTCTTTTCAGAAATGTCAAAACTGAACTTCGAGACGGTCCCAAGCTGGACTACGCTTCGGCAAAGTGGCTATGGTTTGTAGGGTTGGTTTTCCACTGGTCGTTTCTGGTTATAGTAGTAAGGCACATGAGGTTTTTTCTGGAAAAAGTGCCGTTTCTTATTCAATTAGCCGAAAACCTGGACGGCTTTCTGCAGATAGGTGTGCCCGGCCTCTACATGACCGATGTTGCAATTATCGGCGCGGTTACGTTCCTGTATGTTAGAAGGGTAGTCATTCCCCAGATTCACTATATTTCTCTGCCTGCAGACTATTTTCCGCTTGTTCTTATTCTTGGAATATGTGGATCAGGCGTTTTAATGAGATACTTCACAAAAGTTCATATCGTGGGTGTGAAGGCATTCACAATGGGGCTGGTTAGTTTTAGTCCTAAAATACCCGAAGGGATAGGCACAATCTTTTGGGTTCATATATTTTTAATCAGTGTTCTTTTGGCCTATTTTCCATTTAGCAAACTTGTTCATATGGCAGGGATTTTTATGAGTCCTACACGCAATATGATGAATAACAGCCGGATGGTCAGGCATGTTAACCCGTGGGATTATCCGGTTAAAATGCGCACTTATGCCGAGTATGAGGATGCTTTCAGGGATAAGATGAAAGCTGCAGGGCTTCCTCTGGAAAAAGATGAAGAGCCTGTTGAACAGTCTGAGGAAAAGGAGTAACCATGGCAAAGCTACCTAAACCGGAAGAACTTGGCAAGGTTGATTACATTCCGCCGATGACGCCGTGGATGGAGACCCCGGTTGAGTTCAAGCCGGGAACATTCTGTAACGCTGCGAAAGAAAAAAGTCTGGCAGGTCTTGATATGCCGAATGCCAGAAAGTGGTCGGTCAAAGACGATGACTGGCAGCTTCCTGAAAATTGGCAGGAAATTATTATGGAAGGTCTAAGGGACCGTCTTGATAAGTATCGTTCACTCCGGCTTTTTATGGATATTTGTGTCCGGTGTGGCGCTTGTGCTGATAAGTGCCACTTCTTTATCGGTACCGGTGATCCCAAAAACATGCCGGTTTTAAGGGCAGAGCTTTTGAGGTCGGTTTATAGGAATGATTTTACAACAGCCGGTAAAATATTTGGTAAATTTGCCGGTGCCCGTAAATTGACAATTGATGTTCTTAAAGAATGGTGGTACTACTTCTTTCAGTGTACCGAGTGCAGGCGTTGTTCTGTTTTCTGTCCTTATGGAATTGATACTGCCGAGATCACCATTATAGGCCGGGAACTCCTGAATCTGCTGGGATTAAATATAGATTGGATTATGGGGCCTGCCTCTGCTTGTTACAACAAAGGAAACCACTTGGGGTTAGAGCCTCATACTTTCAAGTCCAGTATCGAATTTTTCTTAGACGATCTTAAGGATATAACAGGAATAAACATAGAGCCGAGTTTTAATAGAAAAGGCGCCGAAATTCTTTTCGTTACACCTTCCGGTGATGTTTTCGCTGATCCAGGCACATATACATGTATGGGTTACCTGATGCTTTTTCATGAGCTTGGTCTTGACTACACATGGAGCACCTATGCCTCTGAAGGTGGTAACTTTGGATTCTTCACGTCGTTTGAGGCTGCCAAGAAGCTTAACTACAAGATATATGCAGAGGCTAAAAGGCTTGGCGTAAAGTATATTATCGGCGGCGAGTGCGGCCATATGTGGAGACTTTTGAACCAGTATATGGATACATGGAACGGACCTGCCGACTTTCTGGAGGTACCTGTTTCGCCTATCACGGGAACCAGATTCGAAAACACCAAGTCTACCAAGATGGTTCACATCGCTGAGTTTACAGCAGACCTTATAAGGCACGGCAAGTTGAACCTGGACCCCAGCCGTAACGATCACCTTAATGTTACGTTTCATGATTCCTGCAACACTTCCAGAGGCATGGGGATACTGGAGGAGCCCAGGTACATTATTAATAAGGTCTGTAAAAATTTCTACGAAATGCCTGAAAACACCATCAGGGAAAAAACCTTCTGTTGTGGAAGCGGATCCGGCCTTAATGCCAGTGAAAACATGGAAATGCGTATGAAAGCCGGGTTGCCGCGCGCAAATGCTGTTAAGTATGTTCGTGATCAGCATAATGTGAATATGCTTGCAAATATCTGTGCTATTGACAGGGCCGCACTTACGGCACTTATGACCTACTGGGTTCCGGATGTCACTGTTGCCGGCGTACATGAGCTTTTGGGCAATGCACTGGTTATGAAGGGTGAAAAGAAGAGGATAACCGACCTGAGGGGTGAACCGCTTCCAGGTGTAGAGGAGGATTAATTGTAATGTACGGCAAGGGTAAGATTTTATTCGGCCTGGCTGTTTTTCTCGGCCTGGTTACCTTTCCTTTTTACAGTAACTTAGGGAAGGTTGGTGCTGTGCCGGAGCCTAGTTTGAACACACCGGTTATTAATGCAATGAGAGACAAGGAATGCGTTGAATCCGAGGAGTTTATGGAGGCCGAGCATATGCAGCTCCTGGACGACTGGCGGAATATGCTGGTGCGTGAAGGCAAGAAAAAGTACGTTAACAGCAAGGGCAAGGAATTTGATATAAGTCTGCAGAACACTTGCCTGAACTGTCATTCAAACAAAGAGCAATTCTGTGACAGGTGCCATAACTACCTGGCTGTTAAGCCTTACTGCTGGGATTGCCATTTTGGTCCTAAGGAGACTAACTGGACTAAGGAGACTGACGTATGAGCATGGATAGAAGAGAGTTCTTAAAGATCGCCGGCCTCTCGACCATACTTGGTGGCGTTGGAGGTGCAACCATACTTGGGGGGCTAAGGGGAGAGGATGTTGAAGCTTCTGATTCATCGCATGCTCACGGCAATAGGCCTGCCAGTACACTTGCCATGGTTGTGGATGTCAGGAAATTCAGAAATGAATCAGAGTACCAGAGATGTATAGACGCATGCCACAAGGTTCATAACGTTCCGACTATTGAAAACCCTAAGCACGAGGTCAAATGGTTATGGAGGGAGGATTTTGAACATTCCTTTCCTGGCCAGGGACACGAGTTTATGGAAGAGGGCGTTGAGCATAAAGACTTTATGCTTCTATGCAACCACTGTGAAAAGCCTGCCTGTGTAAGAGTATGTCCCACTCAGGCAACTTTTAAGAGAAAATCAGATGGTATCGTAATGATGGACTATCACCGTTGTATCGGTTGCCGGTTCTGCATGGCTGCCTGCCCGTACGGTGCGAGAAGTTTTAATTGGCAGGATCCAAGGGGGTTTATTTCTAATCCCAACCCTGAATTTCCCACCCGCATGAAGGGTGTTGTGGAAAAATGTAATTTCTGTGCTGAAAGACTCAGAAAAGGGCTTAAGCCTGCGTGTGTTGAGGCCTGCCGTGATAACAAGGCGATGGTATTTGGCGATTTGGAGGACCGGAATTCAGAAGTCAGGGAAATTCTTCGTACACATTACACCATTCAGCGCAAACCCCAGGCAGGAACGAATCCTAGGGTCTTTTACGTGATAGGAGGATAGTTGATATGCTGGATAAGGCAATAGTGGGAAGCCGGACGTATTGGGCATGGATACTTCTGCTCATGGGCATATCTGGAGTAGGGGTTCTGAGCTATCTCTACCAGTTTCATTTTGGCCTGAAGGTTACGGGTCTTAGCAGGGATGTGAGCTGGGGATTTTATATAGCACAGTTCACTTTTCTGGTGGGCGTGGCTGCCTCGGCAGTGATGCTTGTTATTCCTTACTACCTGCATGACTATAAGAAATTCGGCAAAATAGTCATATTGGGAGAGTTTCTGGCTGTTTCCGCAGTTATAATGTGTATCCTGTTCATTTTTGTAGACTTGGGGCAGCCGATGAGGGTTATGAACGTAATGCTTCATCCTACTCCGTGGTCGGTGATGTTTTGGGATATGATTGTTCTTATGGGGTATCTGGGGCTCAACATATTTATAGGATGGACTGTGTTGGCGGCGGAACGCAAGCAGGTCGCGCCTCCAAAATGGATAAAGCCGTTTATATACCTATCAGTTCCCTGGGCTGTCAGTATTCATACTGTTACCGCGTTTCTTTACTCCGGGCTTCCGGGAAGGCACTTCTGGCTTACCGCCATCATGGCTCCACGCTTTCTGGCTTCGGCTTTTGCCGCCGGTCCTGCGCTTCTGATTATTCTTTGTTTGATAGTAAGAAACGTCTCAAAGTTCGATCCGGGCAAAGAACCGATACAGACGCTGGCCAAGATAGTTGCTTACGCTATGACTGCAAATGTGTTTTTCTTCCTGCTTGAGGTTTTTACTGCATTCTACAGTGGAATTCCGAGTCATCAGCATAGCCTTCAGTATCTGTTTACCGGTTTGGAAGGTCACTCAAACCTTGTGCCATGGATGTGGACAGCAGCTATACTGGCTTTTATTTCGCTTGCTTTATTGATTGTTCCCAAGTTTCGTAAAAACGAGAATATTCTTGCAGTGGCCTGCGCAATAGTGTTTATTGCCACTTGGATAGATAAAGGAATGGGGCTGGTGGTAGGCGGATTTATTCCCAACCCTTTTGAACGTATTACTGAGTATACACCTACTTTGCCGGAACTGCTTATCACTTTTGGGGTCTGGGCTATCGGTTTTCTGGTGCTTACAGTACTTTACAAGGTGGCTGTTTCCATCAGAGAAGAGCTAGGCTGATAGCTAAGGAGAGTGATTTGGAAGAATGCTGCATGTTATGCCACGACCCCGTGGACCTTGTATCATGGAATCATCCTGAAACGAATGAAAACTATACCCTATGTTCATTCTGCGCGCGTTCAATTATTGGTGTCTGCCACGAATGCAATGACATAATCGTCAGCGTTGACAGATTTGGCGTAGATGAGGCCGGATATAAAATATGTTCCAGGTGCGCATCCGCACACGAACTGGCAGACGAGCAACAAAGCGGCGAAAAATAAGGCTATACAATGTCGAGCATAGAGCCTAAGGAAAAGCAACACCTGATCAAAACCTCATTTTCCGTGGACGAAATTTACCTGCGTCAGCTTGGACAGCTCAGAGAAAACCTGGCGCGGCAGGGTGTGGATGTGGAAACCCGTGAAGGGCGCAAGATATTCGTCAAGTTCCTCCGCCGCCTGAACTCAAGATTTGTCTGATCAGTAACAGCTCACCTTATTATTTGTTTTTATTTATTTTATCTTCGTGCTTTTCGTAATAAAACCTGATTAAACAAAAGACATATCCGTTCATTTTGAATGCAAACCAACTCCCTTACCCATTCAACACCAAATGACACTACCGGTAAAAAAACTACGGTAGCCGGTCTTATTGTCCGGTTTCTGGAAGTATTGGGTATTAGTCATATTTTCGGTATTCCCGGCGCTCATATATTGCCTGTTTACGACAGCCTTTACAACTCTTCCATAACTCCTGTTCTTGCCAAACACGAACAAGGCGCTGCCTTTATGGCCGGCGGCTATGCAAAGGCTTCAGGGCGGGTAGGAGCATGTATCACCACAGCCGGACCCGGCGCTACAAACCTGGCAACCGGCTTGGCAAATGCTTACGCGGACAAAACTCCGGTTTTGGCCATAACAGGTGAGACACCTACATACTCTTTTGGTAAAGGTGCGCTCCAGGAAAGCTCGGGTCAGGGTGGCAGCATAGACCAAAACAGTTTTTTCCAGGGGATCACCAGGTATCACAGAATTGTAGAGAGCATAGATTATATCGACCAGGTATTCCGCAAGGCGTATAGTGTTCTTACATCTCCAAATCCCGGTCCGGTGCTTTTAAGTTTTCCGTATAATATTTTGAAGGAAGAATCAGCATCGGCTGGAGATTTTCTGCTGAATCTCAAGTCGAGCCCGGCGCAACTGAAGCGGCAGGCGGACATTGCCGGAGTTGACATGATTCCTGAGTTTATACTGAAGGCAAAACGTCCTGTGATAATTGCAGGTTATGGAGCCTTGGTCTCAGGCGCAGGCGAAGAACTTTGTAAATTTTCTAAGACTCTGGGTATTCCGGTTGCTACCAGCCTGAAGGGCAGAGGACTAATTCCGGAGACGTCGGAGCACTCCCTTGGAGTGCTTGGTGTAACATCCAGGGAACTGGCTCTCCGTTATATCGAGGATGAGGCCGATCTCCTGATTCTGGCGGGAATAAGCTTTGGCGAACGGACAAGCTATAACTGGAAGACATCGCTTTTTGACGGCAAAAATATTATTCGGCTGGACAACAATCCAGACCAGCTTCAGGGTGTTATCAGCGCTACCCTGCCTGTTTGCGGAGATGTGCGAACTATATTCGAACGATTGAACCTCTGGCTGGATAAAACACGGCAGCAAAAAAAAGATGCTTCTAAAGACACTTCTGCCGTATCCCGGTATAAACAGCGTTACCCGGACCCGAATATAAGAGAAGATGATTTTGTCCTGGTCAAAGAGTTTCTTATGCGTCTTGACGCCCATGTTGGAGATGACGCATTGATTTTCGATGACAATATTATCTATATGCAGAACTTTGTTACTGTATCAAAGGCCGGCCGATACTTCCCGAATTCCGGAATCTCCTCGCTGGGGCAGGCTGTTCCGGCTGCTATTGGAGCACAACTTTCAACGCCGGGCAGACCCGTAGTTGCCCTGTTGGGTGACGGAGGATTTCAGATGTGCTGCATGGAAATAATGACTGCTGTAAATCACTCGGTTCCTCTTTTAGTGGTTCTTCTTAACAACTCGTCACTGGGGCTTGTAAGAAAAAACCAGCACTATAATTATCATGACAGATTTATATCCTGTGATTTTGTGAACCCGGACTATGAACTCCTTGCCCGGTCTTTCGGTATAAACCACCGGCGGATAACTTCGCAGGAAGATATAGACCAAGTTTTGGCCGAAGGAGTACTTGATAGCGGTATCAACCTGGTTGAAGTTATGATGTACAAGAACAACTTTCCGAACTACCACTCAGGGCGCTAAAAGCTCTTCTTCTTTGTTGCCCCTCCTCTTTGTAACCCTGAATCCATCTCTGTTTTTCTAAAGTATTTTCACATTATGCCGAACATAACTTATTAAGGTCTCCAACCAAATAAGGGAGGACATGGTTTTATGACTATTAAGCAAAAAATATGGGCGCTTCCAGCAGCGACGATTCTTGTCTTTTCTATAGGAATGATAATCACTTACGGGATTTCGTCTAAAACCAGTAATCTTTTGGATCAGGTAAGTAATGTTCATTATCCTTTCCTGCAAGAGACACAGACTCTTCTGGCCGACCTGAAGGGTATCCAGGAAAATTTTAAAAACGCCGTGGCTGCAGGCGACCAGAACGCTGTGACATTGGCGGAAGAAAAGGCCGCCAACTTTCGCAAAGTTACAAGCGAACTGGAAGGTATTCCCGGAAAAGCTGAAGCGGCAGCGGAAATAAATAAGCAGTTCGACAATTACTACCAGGCAGCCTCTGATTCAGCAGCCATCATGATGGGAATCAAGACAGGTGATGTAACAGCCGTCATCCAGCAGATGATACCGGCACAGGAGAAGCTGGAGGCGACCCTCAAGCAGGCAAGCACAGAGGCCGCCACAGTATTTAACGAAAGCCTCGCTACAAGCCGGAGCAACGTACAAAAAAGTGTTTGGATCAATATTGTGGTTGCCGTAATTATTATTATTGGATTGGGTGTCGTATCATTTCTTCTTATTTCTTCCATTACCGGCAACCTGAACGAAATTCTTTTACGTATTAAAGACATCGCTTCAGGCGACGCCGACCTCACCAAGAAAGTCAACATAAATTCCAAGGATGAGTTCGGGCAGATCGCCCATTGGATGAATAAATTCATCGAAAATCTTCACAGCATTATCTCTCAGATGGTAGGTCTTATCTCCCAGGTCGCAACCGCCTCCGATGAACTTTCAGCCACAAGTGGAAACATGGCCAAGGGTGCCGAGGCCCAGACGCATCAGACAGCCGAAATTGCAACGGCAATGGAGGAAATGAGTTCCACTGTGGTAGAGGTGGCCCAGAACGCCACCAAGACGGCCGAGACTGTGCGGCAGGCTTCTGACATAGCCCAGGAGGGAGGCGCTGTCGTGCAGAGAACCATCGAGGGTATGAACAGGATATCCGTCACAGTACATGAATCCGAGCAGATCATCCGGAATCTTGGAGAGAGCTCCGATAAAATCGGCGAGATTGTCAGAGTTATTCAGGACATTGCCGACCAGACAAACCTGCTTGCCCTGAACGCGGCTATCGAAGCTGCGCGTGCCGGGGAGCAGGGCCGTGGATTTGCAGTCGTGGCGGAAGAGGTCCGAAAGCTGGCTGACCGTACCACTAAGGCAACAAGCGAAATCGGAGATATGATATCGACCATACAGCACGACACCGGTGGAGCAGTAAAATCCATGGAGGCCGGAACCCAGGAGGTCGCCCACGGAGTGGAAGAGGCAAACCAGGCGGGCGAGGCGCTGTCCAGGATAGTGGATATGGTGGATTCAGCCAATGACATGGT